>NZ_CP014870.1:5862833-6165000 GCF_001661075.1 Pseudomonas silesiensis | reverse complement strand
GTATAACCAGATTGCTTGGGGTTATATGGTCAAGTGAAGAAGCGCATACGGTGGATGCCTTGGCAGTCAGAGGCGATGAAAGACGTGGTAGCCTGCGAAAAGCTTCGGGGAGTCGGCAAACAGACTTTGATCCGGAGATGTCTGAATGGGGGAACCCACCTAACATAAGTTAGGTATCTTAAGCTGAATACATAGGCTTAAGAAGCGAACCAGGGGAACTGAAACATCTAAGTACCCTGAGGAAAAGAAATCAACCGAGATTCCCTTAGTAGTGGCGAGCGAACGGGGACTAGCCCTTAAGTGGCTTTGAGATTAGCGGAACGCTCTGGAAAGTGCGGCCATAGTGGGTGATAGCCCTGTACGCGAAAATCTCTTAGTCATGAAATCGAGTAGGACGGAGCACGAGAAACTTTGTCTGAATATGGGGGGACCATCCTCCAAGGCTAAATACTACTGACTGACCGATAGTGAACTAGTACCGTGAGGGAAAGGCGAAAAGAACCCCGGAGAGGGGAGTGAAATAGATCCTGAAACCGTATGCGTACAAGCAGTGGGAGCCTACTTTGTTAGGTGACTGCGTACCTTTTGTATAATGGGTCAGCGACTTATTTTCAGTGGCGAGCTTAACCGAATAGGGGAGGCGTAGCGAAAGCGAGTCTTAATAGGGCGTCTAGTCGCTGGGAATAGACCCGAAACCGGGCGATCTATCCATGGGCAGGTTGAAGGTTGGGTAACACTAACTGGAGGACCGAACCGACTACCGTTGAAAAGTTAGCGGATGACCTGTGGATCGGAGTGAAAGGCTAATCAAGCTCGGAGATAGCTGGTTCTCCTCGAAAGCTATTTAGGTAGCGCCTCATGTATCACTGTAGGGGGTAGAGCACTGTTTCGGCTAGGGGGTCATCCCGACTTACCAAACCGATGCAAACTCCGAATACCTACAAGTGCCGAGCATGGGAGACACACGGCGGGTGCTAACGTCCGTCGTGAAAAGGGAAACAACCCAGACCGTCAGCTAAGGTCCCAAAGTTATGGTTAAGTGGGAAACGATGTGGGAAGGCTTAGACAGCTAGGAGGTTGGCTTAGAAGCAGCCACCCTTTAAAGAAAGCGTAATAGCTCACTAGTCGAGTCGGCCTGCGCGGAAGATGTAACGGGGCTCAAACCATACACCGAAGCTACGGGTATCACTTAGGTGATGCGGTAGAGGAGCGTTCTGTAAGCCTGTGAAGGTGAGTTGAGAAGCTTGCTGGAGGTATCAGAAGTGCGAATGCTGACATGAGTAACGACAATGGGTGTGAAAAACACCCACGCCGAAAGACCAAGGTTTCCTGCGCAACGTTAATCGACGCAGGGTTAGTCGGTCCCTAAGGCGAGGCTGAAAAGCGTAGTCGATGGAAAACAGGTTAATATTCCTGTACTTCTGGTTATTGCGATGGAGGGACGGAGAAGGCTAGGCCAGCTTGGCGTTGGTTGTCCAAGTTTAAGGTGGTAGGCTGGAATCTTAGGTAAATCCGGGATTCTAAGGCCGAGAGCTGATGACGAGTGTTCTTTTAGAACACGAAGTGGTTGATGCCATGCTTCCAAGAAAAGCTTCTAAGCTTCAGGTAACCAGGAACCGTACCCCAAACCGACACAGGTGGTTGGGTAGAGAATACCAAGGCGCTTGAGAGAACTCGGGTGAAGGAACTAGGCAAAATGGCACCGTAACTTCGGGAGAAGGTGCGCCGGTGAGGGTGAAGCATTTACTGCGTAAGCCCATGCCGGTCGAAGATACCAGGCCGCTGCGACTGTTTATTAAAAACACAGCACTCTGCAAACACGAAAGTGGACGTATAGGGTGTGACGCCTGCCCGGTGCCGGAAGGTTAATTGATGGGGTTAGCTAACGCGAAGCTCTTGATCGAAGCCCCGGTAAACGGCGGCCGTAACTATAACGGTCCTAAGGTAGCGAAATTCCTTGTCGGGTAAGTTCCGACCTGCACGAATGGCGTAACGATGGCGGCGCTGTCTCCACCCGAGACTCAGTGAAATTGAAATCGCTGTGAAGATGCAGTGTATCCGCGGCTAGACGGAAAGACCCCGTGAACCTTTACTATAGCTTTGCACTGGACTTTGAATTTGCTTGTGTAGGATAGGTGGGAGGCTTTGAAGCGTGGACGCCAGTTCGCGTGGAGCCAACCTTGAAATACCACCCTGGCAACTTTGAGGTTCTAACTCAGGTCCGTTATCCGGATCGAGGACAGTGTATGGTGGGTAGTTTGACTGGGGCGGTCTCCTCCTAAAGAGTAACGGAGGAGTACGAAGGTGCGCTCAGACCGGTCGGAAATCGGTCGTAGAGTATAAAGGCAAAAGCGCGCTTGACTGCGAGACAGACACGTCGAGCAGGTACGAAAGTAGGTCTTAGTGATCCGGTGGTTCTGTATGGAAGGGCCATCGCTCAACGGATAAAAGGTACTCCGGGGATAACAGGCTGATACCGCCCAAGAGTTCATATCGACGGCGGTGTTTGGCACCTCGATGTCGGCTCATCACATCCTGGGGCTGAAGCCGGTCCCAAGGGTATGGCTGTTCGCCATTTAAAGTGGTACGCGAGCTGGGTTTAGAACGTCGTGAGACAGTTCGGTCCCTATCTGCCGTGGACGTTTGAGATTTGAGAGGGGCTGCTCCTAGTACGAGAGGACCGGAGTGGACGAACCTCTGGTGTTCCGGTTGTCACGCCAGTGGCATTGCCGGGTAGCTATGTTCGGAATAGATAACCGCTGAAAGCATCTAAGCGGGAAACTAGCCTCAAGATGAGATCTCACTGGGACCTTGAGTCCCCTGAAGGGCCGTCGAAGACTACGACGTTGATAGGTTGGGTGTGTAAGCGCTGTGAGGCGTTGAGCTAACCAATACTAATTGCCCGTGAGGCTTGACCATATAACACCCAAGCAATTTGCTTGCTCGTAAGAGCACCAGATTGCGGTGTGTGAAGACGCAATGAACCGAAAGTTCGCCAGCAACACACAAATCTATTACATACCCAATTTGCTGAAGCGAGGCCATCAGGTCACGACTCAGTACCCGAATTTCTTGACGACCATAGAGCATTGGAACCACCTGATCCCATCCCGAACTCAGCAGTGAAACGATGCATCGCCGATGGTAGTGTGGGGTTTCCCCATGTGAGAGTAGGTCATCGTCAAGATTGAATTCCGAAACCCCTATCTGCGTATGCAGGTAGGGGTTTTGTTTTTGTCCGGCGAAAAATACGACCCCCAGGTTTTCTATGCAACGGCTCGGGGCATGGCTATCATGCGGGCCTCATTGTGAGGCGAGACTTGCATGCTGACGTTGTTAGAGCTTCTTAAAGATGGTCGGTTTCATTCCGGCCAGGCCCTGGGCATTGCCTTGGGTATCAGTCGTAGCGCGGTATGGAAGCAGCTTCAGCATCTGGAGGCTGAGCTTGGCTTGTCCATTCACAAGGTGCGCGGGCGCGGGTATCAGCTGGCTGCCCCCCTGACGCTGCTTGACCCTCTCGCCATCAGAGCGCAGGCCCCTGCCTGTGACTGGCCTGTTCTGGTCTTCGACTCAATTGACTCCACCAACGCCGAAGCCCTGCGCGCCATAGAGCGCGGCCAGGCTGCACCATTCCTGGTGCTTGCCGAGCGGCAGACTGCCGGGCGAGGGCGACGCGGGCGAAAATGGGCCAGCCCTTTTGCGGAAAACATCTATTACAGCCTGGTGCTGCGTATCGAGGGTGGAATGCGCCAGCTGGAGGGCTTGAGCCTGGTCGTGGGGCTTGCGGTAATGCAGGCCTTGCGAGAGCTTGGTATTCCGGCGGCGGGGCTGAAGTGGCCCAATGATGTTCTGGTGGGGCAAAAAAAGATCGCAGGGATATTGCTCGAGCTGGTGGGGGATCCTGCCGATGTCTGTCATGTGGTCCTGGGTGTCGGGATTAATGTGAACATGCAGATGACCGATGAGGTTGATCAGCAGTGGACGTCCATGCGGCTTGAGTCGGGCAAGGCATTTGATCGCAATCACCTCGTTGCCGTCTTGGGGGAGAAGCTCCAGGCCTATTTGAATCGTCATCAAATCGGCGGATTTTCAGCTATCCAGGCGGAGTGGGAGCAAAATCATCTTTGGCAGGGGCGCGCTGTGTCGCTGATTGCTGGCGTTAACCAAATAGATGGCGAAGTGCTGGGTATTGATAGCCAGGGTGCCTTGCGCTTGAAGGTGGATGGTGTGGAAAAAGTCTTTAGTGGCGGTGAGCTCAGTCTGAGGTTGCGTGATGATTCTTGAGCTCGACTGCGGAAACAGTTTCATCAAGTGGCGGGTGCTCGATGCGGATGTCCGTCGGGTGGCGGGCGAGGGCGTCGTTGATTCGGACCTCGCGCTGCTGGAGAGCCTGAAGGCGCTCAAGGGGCTCGCTCTCAAGTTTTGCCGGTTGGTCAGTGTCAGGACCCCTGAAGAAACCCATGCATTGATTGCGCTGCTGACGCAGGCTTTCGGTGTATCGGTAGCTTGCGCAGCACCAGCCCGCGAAATGTCCGGTGTTCGTAACGGGTATGAGGAGTTCGAGCGGCTGGGGCTGGATCGTTGGCTGGCGATGCTTGGCGGGTTTCACCTGGCGTCAGGCGCTTGCCTGGTGCTCGATTTCGGTACCGCGGTCACTGCTGACTTCATTGCCGGCGATGGGGAGCATCTCGGCGGATTCATATGCCCGGGAATGCCCCTGATGCGCAATCAGCTGCGGACCCATACGCGTAGAATCCGTTATGGGGATGTCGCCGCTGAGCGCGCCCTGGAAAGCCTCATCCCGGGTCGCACCACCGTCGAAGCGGTGGAGCGAGGGTGCTCGCTTATGCTCAGGGGCTTTGTCCTGACCCAGCTCGAGATGGCGCGCAGTTACTGGGGGGATGATTTTACTGTGTTCCTCACTGGGGGGGATGCGGACCTGGTCTCCGGGATCGTGCCAGAGGCCAGGGTGGTTCCAGACCTGGTGTTCGTAGGCTTGGCTATGGCGTGTCCCTTGTCCTGAGGTTTTTATGCGTTGGTTGTTCCTGCTGCTGCTCGTTCTCAATGTGTTCTATTACATCTGGCATCAACAAGAGGCGCCACTGCGTGCCAAAGATGTTACGCCGTTGAGCTTGTATCGCGGTTCGCAGCAGGATATCCGCCTGTTGAGCGAGACGACTGAGGCGGCGCGAGATAAAGATAAATCGCCCCGGCCAAATGATGGTTGCCTGTATCTGGGAGGTTTTGCGCGTCAGGAAGCCGCCCAGGCGGTCGAACGGCGATTGAATGGCATGGAAATCAAATTCCAGTCATTGCCGAAGGATTCTGCCGAATCCGCGGGTTACTGGGTGCGTGTGGCGCCCGAAAGCCGGCGCTGGCTGGACGATTCGCAGCTGAAAAACCTTTCCAGAGAATTCAATGAGTTAAAACATAAAATAATGCCGTGCGAGGGGGTTGCACCCACTCAATAGTTTGCATAGAATGGCGCCCGCTCCGCAGTGAACACCTTTAACGGTCAACACTGCGAAGCGAGGTCAACGCAGCTAACCTCAGGTTTTTAATGAGAAAATGCTTGACAGAAGGCCGGCGTAGTATAGAATGCCGGCTCGCTTAGGAGGGGTTCCCGAGCGGCCAAAGGGATCAGACTGTAAATCTGACGTCTACGACTTCGAAGGTTCGAATCCTTCCCCCTCCACCATTTTTAGCGAGAGCTGCAAGCCTCGCGGGTATAGTTTAGTGGTAGAACCTCAGCCTTCCAAGCTGATGATGCGGGTTCGATTCCCGCTACCCGCTCCAAGTTTGCAGATTTTGCAAAGTGTTACGCTCTTGTAGCTCAGTTGGTAGAGCACACCCTTGGTAAGGGTGAGGTCAGCGGTTCAAATCCGCTCAAGAGCTCCATATAACAAGGCAGATATGAAAATATCTGCCTTTGTTTTAAGTGGTCCAGGTTGTCGTTGGTCGTCTGCGGTGATGGTCGTGCCGTCAGGGTGGATGCCGTAGCCAGGGTCGCCGAGTAAATTGTTGTAAAGTCTTCTTCGGGCCGGCATAATGGTCGGCCTGATTTTGTTTTAGGTCAGTAGCTCAATTGGCAGAGCGACGGTCTCCAAAACCGTAGGTTGGGGGTTCGATTCCCTCCTGACCTGCCAGATTCACTTGGTGGGTTTGGCTTTCTTTTCACAGGATCTTCATAGATGACTCCTAAAGCTGAAGCTCAAGGCTCTCGCTTCGATCTGCTCAAGTGGCTGGCAGTAGCTGCTTTGGTGGTTGTTGGCGTTGTTGGCAATCAGTATTACTCTGCTTCGCCGATCCTGTACCGCGTACTTGCTTTGCTTGTCATTGCTGCTGTAGCTGCCTTTGTAGGCCTGCAGACAGCCAAGGGCAAGTCTTTCTTCGTACTGGTGAAGGAAGCTCGCACCGAGATTCGTAAAGTCGTATGGCCAACTCGCCAAGAAACCACGCAGACCACGTTGATTGTTGTGGCTGTTGTCCTGGTTATGGCGTTGCTGTTGTGGGGGCTTGATTCCCTGCTCGGCTGGCTTGTTTCCTTGATTGTCGGCTAAGGGTGTCCCGTGGCTAAGCGTTGGTACGTTGTGCATGCTTACTCCGGTTACGAGAAGCATGTCATGCGCTCGTTGGTAGAGCGCGTAAAGCTGGCTGGCATGGAAGATGGCTTTGGCGAAATTCTGGTTCCCACTGAAGAAGTGGTTGAAATGCGTAATGGCCAGAAACGCAAAAGCGAGCGCAAGTTCTTCCCAGGTTATGTGCTGGTCCAGATGGACATGAACGAGGGTACTTGGCACTTGGTCAAGGATACGCCTCGGGTGATGGGTTTCATCGGCGGTACTGCCGATAAGCCTGCGCCGATCACAGATAAAGAGGCAGAAGCGATTCTGCGTCGTGTTGCTGATGGTAGCGACAAGCCGAAGCCGAAGACGTTGTTCGAGCCAGGTGAGTCGGTACGGGTCAACGACGGACCGTTCGCCGATTTTACTGGCACGGTTGAAGAAGTTAACTACGAAAAGAGCCGGATCCAAGTGGCAGTGCTTATTTTCGGACGCTCTACTCCGGTAGAGCTTGAGTTCAGTCAGGTCGAAAAGGTCTAGCTGAGCAAGCATCCCAACCCCGCAGCCTCAGGCTGTGGGGTTTTGTCGTCACTGGGATAAACGCGCAAGTAACCGGGGAGCCTTTCGAGGCGTTTGAACCCGTAATTGGAGTGCCTCATGGCCAAGAAAATTACCGCTTACATCAAGCTGCAAGTGAAGGCCGCTCAGGCTAACCCAAGCCCACCTGTTGGTCCTGCTCTGGGTCAGCACGGCGTGAACATCATGGAATTCTGCAAGGCTTTCAACGCCCGTACTCAGGGTATTGAGCCAGGCCTGCCGACTCCAGTGATCATCACTGTCTACAGCGACCGTAGCTTCACTTTCGAAACCAAATCCACCCCTGCTTCGGTTCTGCTGAAGAAGGCGGCTGGTCTGACTAGCGGTTCCGCTCGTCCGAACACCGTTAAGGTTGGCACCGTGACCCGTGCTCAGCTGGAAGAAATCGCGAAAACCAAAAACGCGGATCTGACTGCAGCTGATATGGATGCAGCCGTGCGTACTATCGCCGGTTCTGCTCGTAGCATGGGCCTTAACGTGGAGGGTGTGTAATGGCTAAGCTGACCAAGCGTCAAAAGGCTATCGCCGGCAAAATCGAAGCAGGCAAGTCCTACAACTTTGTAGACGCTGCCGCCCTGCTGGCTGAGCTGTCGACCGTCAAGTTCAGCGAGTCGTTCGACGTTGCTGTGAACCTGGGCGTTGACCCGCGTAAATCCGACCAGGTCGTTCGTAGCGCTACCGTGCTGCCACACGGCACTGGCAAGACCGTTCGCGTTGCCGTGTTCACCCAGGGTCCAGCTGCCGAGGCCGCTCTGGCTGCCGGCGCTGACCGTGTAGGTATGGACGACCTGGCTGCCGAAATGAAAGGCGGCGACCTGAACTATGACGTAGTGATCGCATCCCCGGATGCCATGCGCGTTGTAGGCCAGTTGGGTCAGATCCTCGGTCCACGCGGCCTGATGCCTAACCCTAAAGTCGGCACCGTAACCCCAGACGTAGCTACCGCGGTTAAAAACGCCAAGGCTGGTCAGGTTCGTTATCGCACCGACAAAAACGGCATCATCCACACCTCCGTTGGCAAAGTCGGCTTCGATGCCGTCAAGCTGAAGGAAAACGTTGAAGCCCTGATCGCTGATCTGAAGCGTATCAAGCCGGCTTCCTCGAAAGGTATTTACGTCAAGCGCGTTACCCTGAGCACCACCATGGGTCCAGGCCTGGTCATCGACCAAGGTTCGCTCGACGCGTAAGACAAAGATTGGCGCAAGCGATTGCGTCAATTGAAAGATTGGGGTCCCTGCCTGGCGGGGGCTATCCAAGACCGTAGGCGACGCAAGTCTTAAACCTCAAGCCTACGCAGATGGTGCTCCCGGTTCCTTACCGAATCAGACACCAAAACGACATCCGGCTTCGGTTGGATGAAACGGTAACAAGCAGGAGTTTTTCCCGTGGCAATTAAACTTGAAGACAAGAAGGCCATCGTCGCTGAAGTCAACAAGGCTGCCCAAGTTGCTCTGTCCGCTGTCGTGGCTGATGCCCGTGGCGTAACAGTAGGCGCTATGACCGGACTCCGTAAAGAGGCTCGTGAAGCTGGCGTTTACGTACGTGTTGTACGTAACACCCTGCTCAAGCGCGCCGTTGCCGGCACTCAATATGACGTGCTCAACGACGTGTTCACCGGCCCGACCTTGATTGCATTCTCCAAAGACCATCCGGGCGCTGCTGCCCGTATTTTCAAAGAGTTCGCAAAAGGTCAGGACAAGTTCGAGATCAAGGCAGCTGCGTTCGAGGGCAAGTACCTCGCGGCTAATCAGATCGACGTACTGGCAAGCCTGCCGACCCGTGACGAAGCAATTTCTCAGCTGATGAGCGTGATTCAAGGCGCAACCAGCAAATTGGCTCGTACTCTGGCGGCTCTTCGCGACCAGAAAGAAGCCGCTGCAGCCTAAGGCTGAGCGACTCCTTTCAGCGTTTTTTGTTTATTTCGATGGCCGCGTAGGCTGTCACCCCAATACAGGAATTTATAGTCATGTCTCTGACTAACGACCAAATCATCGAAGCAATCGGCGAAAAATCCGTTCTGGAAATCGTTGAGCTGATCAAGGCCATGGAAGAGAAGTTCGGCGTTTCCGCTGCCGCTGCTTCCGCAGGTCCAGCCGCTGTTGCTGCCGTTGTTGAAGAACAAACTGAATTCAACGTCATGCTGCTGGAAGCTGGCGAGAAGAAAGTTAACGTGATCAAGGCAGTACGTGAACTGACCGGTCTGGGCCTGAAAGAAGCCAAGGCTGTAGTTGACGGCGCTCCAGGCATGGTACTGGAAGCTGTTTCGAAAGACGCAGCTGACAAAGCCGCTAAAACTCTGGAAGAAGCAGGCGCTAAAGTCGAGCTGAAGTAAGCATCGACCTTGCGTCTCCAGCCCGAGCGTTAAGCGAAAGGCTGATGGCTGGTGGCTCTTGCCACCGGCCTTTTTCCGTTATTGGCAGCCGACTGGGTCGGTGCTGGTAACGAGCTGTAACCACCCGATGCGGTGGCGCAAACCATGGGGTTTGCACGATTTTCTGGCTGCTCCCGTCGGGAGGGGCCAAACAAGCAGGTGACCAAGCTGGGGAACGCTGATGGCTTACTCATATACTGAGAAAAAACGTATCCGCAAGGACTTTAGCAAGTTGCCGGACGTCATGGATGTGCCGTATCTCCTGGCAATCCAGCTGGATTCGTATCGTGAATTCTTGCAGGCGGGAGCGACTAAAGATCAGTTCCGCGACGTGGGCCTGCATGCGGCCTTCAAATCCGTTTTCCCGATCATCAGCTACTCCGGCAATGCTGCGCTGGAGTACGTCGGTTATCGCCTGGGCGAACCGGCATTTGATGTCAAAGAATGCGTATTGCGCGGTGTAACTTACGCCGTACCTTTGCGGGTAAAAGTGCGCCTGATCATTTTCGACAAAGAATCGTCGAACAAAGCGATCAAGGACATCAAAGAGCAAGAAGTCTACATGGGTGAAATCCCCCTGATGACTGAAAACGGTACCTTCGTAATCAACGGTACCGAGCGAGTAATCGTTTCCCAGCTGCACCGTTCCCCGGGCGTGTTCTTCGACCACGACCGCGGCAAGACGCATAGCTCCGGCAAACTGCTGTACTCCGCGCGCATCATTCCTTACCGCGGTTCGTGGCTGGACTTCGAGTTCGACCCGAAAGACTGCGTATTCGTGCGTATCGACCGTCGTCGCAAGCTGCCTGCATCGGTACTGCTGCGCGCGCTCGGCTATACCACTGAAGAAGTGCTCGACGCGTTCTACACCACCAACGTTTTCCACCTGAGCGGCGAAACCCTCAGTCTGGAACTGATTGCTTCGCGTCTGCGTGGTGAAATCGCTGTTCTTGATATTCAGGACGAGAAGGGCAAGGTCATCGTTGAGGCTGGTCGCCGTATTACTGCGCGCCACATCAACCAGATCGAAAAAGCCGGTCTCAAGACCCTGGAAGTGCCTCTGGACTACGTCCTGGGTCGCACTACCGCCAAGGCCATCGTGCATCCGGCAACCGGCGAAATCCTGGCAGAGTGCAACACCGAGCTGAACACCGAGATCCTGGCAAAAATCGCCAAGGCCCAGGTTGTTCGCATCGAGACTCTGTACACCAACGATATCGACTGCGGTCCGTTCGTCTCCGACACCCTGAAGATCGACTCCACCAGCAACCAATTGGAAGCGCTGGTCGAGATCTATCGCATGATGCGTCCAGGCGAGCCGCCAACCAAAGACGCTGCCGAGACCCTGTTCAACAACCTGTTCTTCAGCCCTGAGCGCTATGACCTGTCTGCGGTCGGCCGGATGAAGTTCAACCGTCGTATCGGTCGTACCGAGATCGAAGGTTCGGGCGTGTTGTGCAAAGAAGACATCGTCGCGGTACTGAAGACTCTGGTCGACATCCGTAACGGTAAAGGCATCGTCGATGACATCGACCACCTGGGTAACCGTCGTGTTCGCTGCGTAGGCGAAATGGCCGAGAACCAGTTCCGCGTTGGCCTGGTACGTGTTGAGCGTGCGGTCAAAGAGCGTCTGTCGATGGCTGAAAGCGAAGGCCTGATGCCGCAAGACCTGATCAACGCCAAGCCAGTGGCTGCGGCGGTGAAAGAGTTCTTCGGTTCCAGCCAGCTTTCCCAGTTCATGGACCAGAACAACCCGCTGTCCGAGATCACCCACAAGCGTCGTGTGTCTGCACTCGGCCCTGGCGGTTTGACCCGTGAGCGTGCCGGCTTTGAAGTGCGTGACGTACACCCGACTCACTACGGTCGTGTATGCCCGATCGAAACGCCGGAAGGTCCGAACATCGGCCTGATCAACTCCCTGGCTGCCTATGCGCGCACCAACCAGTACGGCTTCCTCGAGAGCCCGTACCGTGTGGTGAAAGACGCTCTGGTCACCGACGAGATCGTGTTCCTGTCCGCCATCGAAGAAGCTGATCACGTGATCGCTCAGGCTTCGGCCACGATGAACGACAAGAAGGTCCTGATCGACGAACTGGTAGCTGTTCGTCACTTGAACGAGTTCACCGTCAAGGCGCCGGAAGACGTCACCTTGATGGACGTATCGCCGAAGCAGGTAGTTTCGGTTGCAGCGTCGCTGATCCCGTTCCTCGAGCACGATGACGCCAACCGTGCGTTGATGGGTTCGAACATGCAGCGTCAAGCTGTACCTACCCTGCGCGCTGACAAGCCGCTGGTCGGTACCGGCATGGAGCGTAACGTAGCCCGTGACTCCGGCGTTTGCGTCGTGGCTCGTCGTGGCGGCGTGATCGACTCCGTCGACGCCAGCCGTATCGTGGTTCGTGTTGCCGATGACGAAGTTGAAACCGGTGAAGCCGGTGTCGACATCTACAACCTGACCAAATACACCCGCTCCAACCAGAACACCTGCATCAACCAGCGTCCGCTGGTGCGTAAAGGTGATCGGGTTCAGCGCAGCGACATCATGGCCGACGGCCCGTCCACCGACATGGGTGAACTGGCGCTGGGTCAGAACATGCGCATCGCGTTCATGGCATGGAACGGCTTCAACTTCGAAGACTCCATCTGCCTGTCCGAGCGTGTGGTTCAGGAAGACCGCTTCACCACGATCCACATTCAGGAACTGACCTGTGTGGCGCGTGACACCAAGCTTGGGCCAGAGGAAATCACTGCCGACATCCCGAACGTGGGTGAAGCGGCACTGAACAAGCTGGACGAAGCCGGTATCGTTTACGTAGGTGCCGAAGTAGGCGCAGGCGACATCCTGGTCGGCAAGGTCACTCCGAAAGGCGAGACCCAACTGACTCCGGAAGAAAAACTGCTGCGTGCCATCTTCGGTGAAAAAGCCAGCGACGTTAAAGACACCTCCCTGCGCGTGCCTACCGGCACCAAGGGTACTGTCATCGACGTACAGGTCTTCACCCGCGACGGCGTTGAGCGTGATGCTCGTGCACTGTCGATCGAGAAGACTCAACTCGACGAGATCCGCAAGGATCTGAACGAAGAGTTCCGTATCGTTGAAGGCGCGACCTTCGAACGTCTGCGTTCCGCTCTGGTCGGCCACAAAGCCGAAGGCGGCGCCGGCCTGAAGAAAGGTCAGGACATCACCGACGAAGTGCTCGACGGTCTTGAGCATGGCCAGTGGTTCAAACTGCGCATGGCTGAAGATGCTCTGAACGAGCAGCTCGAGAAGGCTCAGGCCTACATCGTTGATCGCCGCCGTCTGCTGGACGACAAGTTCGAAGACAAGAAGCGCAAACTGCAGCAGGGCGATGACCTGGCTCCAGGCGTGCTGAAAATCGTCAAGGTTTACCTGGCAATCCGTCGTCGCATCCAGCCGGGCGACAAGATGGCCGGTCGTCACGGTAACAAAGGTGTGGTCTCCGTGATCATGCCGGTTGAAGACATGCCGCACGATGCCAATGGCACCCCGGTCGACGTCGTCCTCAACCCGTTGGGCGTACCTTCGCGTATGAACGTTGGTCAGATCCTTGAAACCCACTTGGGCCTCGCGGCCAAAGGCCTGGGCGAGAAGATCAACCGCATGATCGAGGAGCAACGTAAAGTTGCCGATCTGCGCAAGTTCCTGCACGAGATCTACAACGAGATCGGCGGTCGCAACGAAGATCTGGACAGCTTCTCCGACCAGGAAATCCTGGATCTGGCGAAGAACCTGCGTGGCGGCGTTCCAATGGCCACTCCAGTATTCGACGGTGCCAAGGAAAGCGAAATCAAGGCCATGCTGAAACTGGCGGACCTGCCAGAAAGCGGCCAGATGCAGCTGACCGACGGCCGTACCGGCAACAAGTTCGAGCGCCCGGTGACTGTTGGCTACATGTACATGCTGAAGCTGAACCACTTGGTAGACGACAAGATGCACGCTCGTTCTACCGGTTCGTACAGCCTGGTTACCCAGCAGCCGCTGGGTGGTAAGGCGCAGTTCGGTGGTCAGCGTTTCGGGGAGATGGAGGTCTGGGCACTGGAAGCATACGGTGCTGCTTACACTCTGCAAGAAATGCTCACAGTGAAGTCGGACGATGTGAACGGCCGTACCAAGATGTACAAAAACATCGTGGATGGCGATCACCGTATGGAGCCGGGCATGCCCGAGTCCTTCAACGTGTTGATCAAGGAAATTCGTTCCCTCGGCATCGATATCGATCTGGAAACCGAATAACACGTGACGCGAATCGAGAGCGGGGCAGGATTGCCCGCTCTCTGCTCCGCCAGGAGGAAAGGCCTTGAAAGACCTACTGAATTTGCTGAAAAACCAGGGTCAAGTCGAAGAGTTCGACGCCATCCGTATCGGATTGGCCTCGCCTGAGATGATCCGCTCATGGTCGTTCGGTGAAGTTAAAAAGCCGGAAACCATCAACTACCGTACGTTCAAACCTGAGCGTGACGGTCTGTTCTGCGCCAAGATCTTTGGCCCGGTAAAGGATTACGAGTGCCTGTGCGGTAAGTACAAGCGCTTGAAGCACCGTGGTGTGATCTGCGAGAAGTGCGGCGTTGAAGTCGCACTGGCCAAAGTTCGTCGTGAGCGCATGGCGCACATCGAACTGGCCTCGCCAGTTGCCCACATCTGGTTTCTGAAATCGCTGCCGTCGCGTATCGGCTTGCTGATGGACATGACCCTGCGTGATATCGAGCGCGTTCTCTACTTCGAGAGCTATGTCGTTATCGATCCAGGCATGACCACCCTTGAAAAAGGTCAGCTGCTCAACGACGAGCAGTACTTCGAAGCGCTGGAAGAGTTCGGCGACGATTTCGATGCCCGCATGGGTGCCGAAGCTGTCCGTGAACTGCTGCACGCTATCGACCTGGAACACGAGATTGGCCGTCTGCGTGAAGAAATTCCGCAAACCAACTCCGAAACCAAAATCAAGAAGCTGTCCAAGCGTCTGAAGTTGATGGAAGCCTTCCAGGGTTCCGGCAACCTTCCAGAATGGATGGTGCTGACCGTTCTGCCGGTTCTGCCGCCAGATCTGCGTCCACTGGTCCCGCTGGATGGCGGTCGCTTCGCGACTTCCGACCTCAACGATCTGTATCGTCGAGTGATCAACCGTAACAACCGCTTGAAGCGTCTGCTCGATCTGTCCGCTCCGGACATCATCGTGCGCAACGAAAAGCGTATGTTGCAGGAAGCCGTCGACGCACTGCTCGACAACGGTCGTCGTGGCCGCGCTATCACCGGTTCGAACAAGCGTCCTCTGAAATCCCTGGCTGACATGATCAAGGGTAAACAAGGTCGTTTCCGTCAGAACTTGCTCGGTAAGCGTGTTGACTACTCCGGTCGTTCGGTAATTACCGTAGGTCCGACCCTGCGTCTGCACCAGTGCGGTCTGCCGAAGAAAATGGCTCTCGAGCTGTTCAAACCGTTCATTTTCGGCAAGCTGGAAATGCGTGGTCTCGCTACCACCATCAAAGCTGCCAAGAAGATGGTCGAACGCGAGCTGCCAGAGGTTTGGGACGTTCTCGCTGAAGTGATCCGTGAACACCCGGTTCTCCTCAACCGTGCACCGACCCTTCACCGTTTGGGTATCCAGGCGTTTGAACCGGTACTGATCGAAGGTAAGGCTATCCAGCTGCACCCTCTGGTCTGTGCTGCGTACAACGCCGACTTCGACGGCGACCAAATGGCCGTGCACGTACCGCTGACGCTGGAAGCCCAGCTCGAAGCGCGTGCGTTGATGATGTCGACCAACAACATCCTGTCGCCAGCCAACGGTGAGCCAATCATCGTTCCGTCGCAGGACGTTGTATTGGGTCTGTACTACATGACCCGTGAAGCGATCAACGCCAAGGGCGAAGGTCGTGTGTTCGCGGATCTGCAAGAAGTTGACCGTGTGTTCCGTGCCGGCGAAGCCGCACTGCACGCCAAGGTCAAAGTGCGGATCAACGAAACCGTCAACGACCGTGATGGCGGCAGCGTAAGCGGCACTCGTATCGTCGAAACCACTGTCGGCCGTGCGCTGTTGTTCCAGGTTGTTCCACCTGGCCTGTCGTACGACGTCGTCAACCAGCCGATGAAGAAAAAGGCGATCTCCAAGCTGATCAACCAGTGCTACCGCGTGGTTGGTTTGAAAGAGACCGTGATCTTCGCTGACCAGTTGATGTACACCGGTTTTGCTTACTCGACCATTTCCGGCGTTTCCATCGGTGTTAACGACTTCGTTATCCCGGATGAAAAAGCCCGCATCATCAATGCTGCTACTGATGAAGTGAAAGAGATCGAAAGTCAGTATGCCTCCGGCCTGGTAACCCAGGGCGAGAAGTACAACAAAGTGATCGACCTTTGGTCCAAGGCGAACGACGAAGTTTCCAAGGCGATGATGGCCAACCTCTCGAAAGAGAAAGTCATCGACCGTCATGGCGTCGAAGTCGACCAGGAATCCTTCAACTCGATGTACATGATGGCCGACTCGGGCGCACGGGGTTCTGCTGCGCAGATCCGTCAGCTCGCCGGTATGCGTGGCCTGATGGCCAAGCCGGACGGTTCCATCATCGAAACGCCGATTACTGCGAACTTCCGTGAAGGTTTGAGCGTACTTCAGTACTTCATCTCCACTCACGGTGCTCGTAAAGGTTTGGCGGATACCGCGTTGAAAACTGCGAACTCCGGTTACCTGACTCGTCGTCTGGTAGACGTGGCGCAGGATCTGGTGGTGACCGAGATCGATTGCGGCACCGAACATGGCCTGGTCATGACGCCGCACATTGAAGGCGGTGACGTTGTCGAGCCGTTGGGTGAGCGCGTATTGGGTCGTGTCATTGCCCGTGACGTATTCAAGCCGGGTACCGAGGAAGTTATTGTTCCTGGTGGCACGCTGGTAGACGAGAAGTGGGTCGAGTTCATCGAGCTGAACAGCATCGACGAAGTGATCGTGCGTTCGCCGATCAGCTGCGAAACCCGCTACGGCATTTGCGCCAAGTGCTACGGCCGTGACTTGGCTCGTGGTCACCAGGTGAACATCGGTGAAGCGGTCGGCGTTATTGCTGCCCAGTCCATCGGTGAGCCGGGTACCCAGCTGACCATGCGTACGTTCCACATCGGTGGTGCGGCAAGCCGGACCTCCGCAGCCGACAGCGTTCAGGTGAAGAATGGCGGTACCGTCCGTCTGCACAACCTGAAACACGTTGAGCGAGTGGATGGTTGCCTGGTTGCTGTGTCCCGTTCCGGTGAGCTGGCAATCGCTGATGACTTCGGTCGTGAGCGCGAGCGTTACAAGCTGCCGTACGGTGCTGTGATTTCGGTTAAAGAAGGTGACAAGGTCGACGCTGGCGCAATCGTGGCCAAGTGGGATCCGCACACTCACCCAATCGTTACCGAAATGAAAGGTACCGTGACCTACGTGGGCATGGAAGAAGGCATCACGATCAAGCGTCAGACTGACGAATTGACCGGTATGACCAACATTGAAGTACTCGACGCCAAAGACCGTCCAGCTGCCGGTAAAGATATCCGTCCTGCTGTGAAGATGGTTGATGACAACGGCAAGGATCTCTTGCTGCCGGGTACCGACGTAATTGCTCAGTACTTCCTGCCTGCTAACGCCCTGGTTGGTGTAGCGGATGGTGCGAAGATTGCGATCGGTGATGTTATCGCTCGTATCCCGCAAGAGACTTCGAAGACCCGTGACATCACCGGTGGTCTGCCGCGTGTTGCCGACTTGTTCGAAGCCCGTCGTCCGAAAGAAGCCTCGATTCTGGCTGAAGTCAGCGGCACCATCGCGTTCGGTAAAGAGACCAAAGGCAAACGCCGTCTGGTTATCACTCCGAACGACGGCACTGATCCGTACGAAGAGCTGATTCCGAAGTGGCGTCACCTGAACGTCTTCGAAGGCGAACAGGTAAACCGCGGCGAAGTTATCTCCGACGGCCCGAGCGATCCACACGACATCCTGCGTCTGCTGGGTGTGAGTGCGCTGGCCAAGTACATCGTGAACGAGATCCAGGACGTTTACCGTCTGCAAGGCGTGAAGATCAACGACAAGCACATCGAGACCATCCTGCGTCAGATGCTGCGTAAAGTCGAAATCGCTGAATCCGGCGACTCGACTTTCATCAAGGGCGACCAGATGGAGTTGACTCACGTTCTGGTAGAGAACGAGCGTCTGGCTGGCGACGAGAAATTCGTTTCCAAGTTCACTCGTGTGTTGCTGGGTATCACCAAGGCGTCGTTGTCCACCGAATCGTTCATCTCGGCGGCTTCCTTCCAGGAAACCACTCGCGTACTGACCGAAGCGGCGGTAACCGGCAAGCGCGATTACCTGCGCGGCCTGAAAGAAAACGTGGTCGTGGGTCGTCTGATCCCGGCCGGTACCGGTCTGGCTTACCACAGCGAGCGCAAGCGCCGCCGTGATGCTGACAAACCGTTGCGCGTAAGCGCCAGTGAAGTGGAAGCTGCACTGACCGAAGCGCTGAACTCGAGCGGTAACTGAGTTCTGCGGTAAATGAGCGTAAGGCCCTGGTCGCTCCGTTCATCGAATCGAGACAATTTGTCGAGGTTGGATGAGGGGGGAGGTCGGGGCCTTGCCTTGACTGGGGGCAAGATCCTCTTTAGACTCTTGTACCCCTAAATTTGGCGGGAATTCGTTCCTGCCATTTTGCTTTTCTTGCAAGACAATAGCGTCGCAAGACAACAGTGGAGCTAGTAGATGGCAACTATCAACCAGCTGGTACGTCAGCCGCGTAAGCGTATCGTCGAGAAATCCGACGTGCCTGCGCTGCAGAACTGCCCGCAACGTCGTGGCGTATGCACCCGTGTGTATACCACCACGCCGAAAAAACCTAACTCGGCACTGCGTAAAGTATGCCGTGTGCGTCTGACCAACGGTTTCGAGGTTTCCTCGTACATCGGCGGTGAAGGCCACAACCTGCAAGAGCACAGCGTGGTACTGATCCGCGGCGGTCGTGTAAAAGACTTGCCAGGTGTTCGTTACCACACCGTACGCGGTTCTCTGGATACTTCCGGCGTTAAAGGTCGTAACCAGGGTCGTTCGAAGTACGGTACCAAGAAGCCTAAGTAGTAGTGGCTTTTTGTAAAAAACGATTTTCTATTTTTCTGAGTCGATAAGAGTAAGGTCGGAGGCGTCCCGGAAGGGCACCGATTCCGAGCGAACCTGAAGACCGTTTGAGGGCTTATCCATGCCAAGAAGACGCGTAGCAGCCAAGCGCGAAGTGCTTGACGATCCAAAATACGGCAGCCAGATCCTGGCCAAGTTCATGAACCACGTGATGGAAAGCGGCAAGAAAGCCGTTGCCGAGCGTATCGTTTATGGCGCGCTGGAAAAAGTTAAAGAACGCAAGAACAGCGACCCCCTGGAAATCTTCGAGAAAGCTCTCGACGCCATCGCTCCGCTGGTCGAAGTAAAGTCGCGCCGTGTAGGCGGTGCTACTTACCAGGTTCCGGTTGAAGTTCGTCCGTCCCGTCGTAACGCTCTGGCAATGCGCTGGTTGGTAGACTTCGCTCGCAAGCGCGGCGAGAAGTCTATGGCTCTGCGTTTGGCTGGCGAACTGCTGGACGCTGCCGAAGGCAAAGGTGCTGCAGTTAAGAAGCGTGAAGACGTGCACCGTATGGCTGAAGCCAACAAGGCTTTCTCGCACTACCGCTTCTAATTTTAGCGTCACTAATTTTGCGAGGGCTTTATGGCTCGTACTACACCGATTAATCGCTACCGTAACATTGGTATCGTCGCTCACGTGGATGCTGGTAAAACCACCACCACCGAGCGCGTCCTTTTTTACACTGGCAAAAGTCACAAAATGGGCGAGGTGCATGACGGCGCCGCGACCACAGACTGGATGGTGCAGGAGCAGGAGCGTGGTATTACCATTACTTCTGCTGCCATCACCGCCTTCTGGCAGGGTTCCGAGAAGCAGCACAAGGACCAATACCGCTTCAACGTCATCGACACCCCGGGCCACGTTGACTTCACTATTGAAGTTGAGCGTTCCCTGCGTGTTCTCGACGGCGCGGTCGTTGTGTTCTGCGGTACCTCGGGCGTTGAGCCTCAGTCGGAAACCGTATGGCGTCAAGCCAACAAGTACGGCGTTCCACGTCTTGTTTACGTAAACAAGATGGACCGTGCTGGTGCGAACTTCCTGCGCGTGATCGGTCAGATCAAGCAGCGTCTGGGTCACACCCCGGTTCCAATCCAGTTGGCCATCGGTTCCGAAGACAACTTCCAGGGTCAGATTGATCTGCTCGCCATGGAAGCTGTTTACTGGAATGACGCTGACAAAGGCATGGTTCCAGTTCGCAAGCCTATCCCTGCTGAACTGCAGGAACTGGCTGACGAATGGCGCGGCAACATGGTTGAGGCTGCGGCCGAAGCCAGCGAAGAGCTGATGAACAAGTACCTCGAAGGTGAAGAACTCACCAACGCGGAAATCAAGGCCGCTCTGCGTCAGCGTACTATCGCTGGTGAGATCGTCCTGGCTGTTTGCGGTTCTTCCTTCAAGAACAAGGGCGTTCCCCTGGTTCTCGACGCCGTGATCGACTACCTGCCTGCTCCTACCGACATTCCTGCCATCAAGGGTACTGACCCGGATGACGAGACCAAGGAAATGGAGCGTCACGCAGACGACAGCGAGCCGTTCTCGGCTCTGGCGTTCAAGATCGCTACCGACCCATTCGTGGGTACCTTGACCTTCGTCCGCGTTTACTCGGGCGTGTTGGCCTCCGGCGACGGCGTGATCAACTCGGTTAAAGGCAAGAAAGAGCGTGTGGGTCGTATGGTGCAAATGCACGCAAACGCCCGTGAAGAAATCAAGGAAGTACGCGCTGGCGACATCGCGGCCTTGATCGGCATGAAGGACGTCACCACTGGTGAGACTTTGTGCAATGCTGACAAGCCAATCATCCTGGTTCGCATGGACTTCCCGGAGCCGGTTATTTCGGTTGCCGTAGAGCCTAAGACCAAGGACGACCAGGAAAAAATGGGTATCGCTCTGGGCAAGCTTGCTCAGGAAGATCCATCTTTCCGCGTTAAAACCGACGAAGAGACTGGTCAAACGATCATCTCCGGCATGGGCGAGTTGCACCTGGACATCCTGGTTGACCGGATGCGCCGTGAGTTCAACGTCGAAGCCAACATCGGTAAGCCTCAAGTTTCGTACCGTGAGCGCATCACGAAGAACTGCGAAATTGAAGGCAAGTTCGTTCGCCAGTCCGGCGGTCGTGGCCAGTTCGGTCACTGCTGGATCCGCTTTGCTCCTGCTGACGAAGGTCAGGAAGGTCTGCAATTCGTGAACGAAGTAGTGGGTGGTGTGGTTCCTAAGGAATACATCCCGGCTATCCAGAAGGGTATCGAAGAGCAGATGAAGAACGGCGTTGTTGCCGGCTATCCGCTGATCGGCCTGAAGGCTACCGTGTTTGATGGTTCCTACCACGACGTCGACTCCAACGAGATGGCGTTCAAGGTGGCTGCTTCCATGGCAACCAAGCAACTGGCCCAGAAGGGCGGTGGTGAGTTGCTTGAGCCAATCATGGCGGTAGAGGTTGTTACACCTGAAGACTATATGGGTGACGTGATGGGCGACCTTAACCGTCGTCGCGGCATGATCCTGGGTATGGAAGACACGGTCTCCGGCAAAGTAATTCGTGCCGAAGTTCCGCTGGGTGAGATGTTCGGTTATGCGACCGACGTCCGTTCCATGTCCCAAGGTCGCGCAAGCTACTCTATGGAATTCAAAAAATACAATACAGCTCCGTCGCACATCGTCGAAACTGTTACCAAAAAACAAGGCTGATTCAGCCCCCTTTAGGCTAGGAGTTAATTGTCGTGGCTAAAGAAAAATTTGACCGTACCCTCCCGCACGTCAACGTTGGCACCATCGGTCACGTCGACCACGGTAAAACCACGCTGACCGCTGCTCTGACTCGCGTCTGCTCCGAAGTTTTCGGTTCGGCCGTTGTTGCTTTCGACAAGATCGACAGCGCTCCGGAAGAAAAGGCTCGTGGTATCACCATCAACACCGCGCACGTTGAATACAACTCGCTGATCCGTCACTACGCTCACGTTGACTGCCCAGGTCACGCTGACTACGTGAAAAACATGATCACCGGTGCTGCTCAGATGGACGGCGCTATCCTGGTTTGCTCGGCCGCTGATGGTCCGATGCCACAAACCCGTGAGCACATCCTGCTGTCCCGTCAGGTAGGCGTTCCGTACATCGTTGTCTTCCTGAACAAGGCTGACATGGTTGACGACGCTGAGCTGCTGGAACTGGTTGAGATGGAAGTGCGCGATCTGCTGAGCACTTACGACTTCCCAGGTGACGACACTCCGATCATCATCGGTTCGGCTCTGATGGCTCTGAACGGCCAAGACGACAACGAAATGGGCACCACTGCCGTTCGTAAACTGGTTGAGACTCTGGACAGCTACATTCCAGATCCAGTCCGTGTTATCGACAAGCCGTTCCTGATGCCAATCGAAGACGTATTCTCGATCTCCGGTCGTGGTACTGTTGTAACTGGCCGTATCGAGCGCGGTATCGTCAAGGTTCAGGATCCACTGGAAATCGTTGGTCTGCGTGACACTACCGTCACCACCTGCACCGGTGTTGAAATGTTCCGTAAGCTGCTCGACGAAGGTCGTGCTGGCGAGAACTGCGGCGTTCTGCTGCGTGGTACCAAGCGTGACGACGTTGAGCGTGGCCAGGTTCTGGTCAAGCCAGGTTCGGTCAAGCCGCACACCAAGTTCGAAGCTGAAGTGTACGTTCTGAGCAAAGAAGAAGGCGGTCGTCACACTCCGTTCTTCAAAGGCTACCGTCCACAGTTCTACTTCCGTACTACTGACGTGACTGGTAACTGCGAGCTGCCGGAAGGCGTTGAAATGGTAATGCCAGGCGACAACATCAAAATGGTTGTCACCCTGATCAAGACCATCGCAATGGAAGACGGTCTGCGTTTCGCTATCCGTGAAGGCGGTCGTACCGTCGGCGCTGGCGTCGTAGCCAAAATCATCGAGTAAGCTCTTTTTTGAGTAAGCTTCGATGAGTTGAAAAAGCCCTCCGCTCAGCGGGGGGCTTTTTTATTGGGTTGACACCCATATGGGGCGTCTATAGAATTGCGCCTCCTTTTAACGGGCGTATTGCGCTCGGTGGGAATAGCAGCCGGAGTCTGAAATCCAATGCAAAATCAGCAAATCCGTATCAGGTTGAAGGCTTTTGACCATCGCCTGATCGACCAATCCACCCAGGAAATCGTGGAAACCGCGAAACGTACTGGTGCTCAAGTGCGTGGTCCAATTCCACTGCCTACCCGTAAAGAGCGGTTCACCGTTCTGGTCTCCCCGCACGTCAACAAAGACGCGCGTGACCAGTACGAGATCCGTACTCATAAGCGCGTTCTGGACATCGTCCAGCCAACGGATAAAACCGTTGATGCTCTTATGAAGCTTGATCTTGCGGCCGGTGTGGAAGTGCAGATCAGCCTCGGCTAAGACTCGGTCTTAGTCGTGTAACGCTCTGAAATGGGCGGCCATAGCGGGTGAAAGCCCCGTACACTCATGAGGTTTACAACATGACTATTGGTGTAGTCGGTCGTAAATGCGGTATGACCCGTATTTTCACCGAAGAAGGTGTCTCCATTCCGGTCACGGTCATTGAGATCGAACCGAATCGCGTCACCCAGTTCAAAACTGAAGAGACCGATGGCTATCGTGCAGTGCAAGTCACTGTAGGCGAGCGTCGTGCTTCGCGTGTTACAGCTGCTCAGGCTGGCCACTTCGCTAAAGCGAACGTTGCCGCTGGTCGTACCGTAATGGAATTCCGCCTTGAAGAAGGCGAGTACCAGGCCGGCGATCTGATCAACGCTGAAATCTTCGCCGCTGGCCAACTGGTTGATGTAACCGGTCAGTCCAAGGGTAAAGGCTTCCAGGGTACGATCAAGCGTTGGAATTTCCGCGGGCAAGATAATACCCACGGTAACTCCGTGTCCCACCGCGTTCCAGGCTCTATCGGCCAGTGCCAGACTCCTGGTCGTGTATTCAAGGGCAAAAAAATGTCCGGTCATATGGGCGCTGAGCGCGTGACCGTGCAGTCCCTCGAAGTAGTGCGCGTGGACGCTGAACGCAATCTGTTGTTGGTCAAGGGTGCTGTTCCTGGCGCTACTGGCGGCAACTTGGTTGTACGTCCAGCAGCCAAGGCTCGCGGTTAAGGGGAAGCTGACATGCAATTAAATGTAAATGACGCTCAAGCGATCGAAGTTTCCGAACTGACATTTGGCGGCGAATTCAACGAGACGCTGGTTCACCAAGCAGTCGTGGCCTACATGGCCGGCGGCCGTCAAGGTAGCAAGCAGCAAAAGACCCGTTCCGACGTTCGTGGTGGCGGTAAGCGCCCGTGGCGTCAGAAAGGTACTGGCCGTGCTCGTGCCGGTACTATCCGTAGCCCAATCTGGCGTGGCGGCGGTACCACTTTCGCAGCTCGTCCTCAGGATCACACCCAGAAGCTGAACAAGAAGATGTATCGCGCAGCAATGCGTTCCATCCTTGCTGAGCTGGTGCGTACTGATCGTCTGGTAGTGGTTCAGGACTTCGCTGTTGATGCACCGAAGACCAAAGATCTGCTGAACAAACTGACCGGCATGGGCCTGACTGACGTCTTGATCGTGTCTGAAGTTGTTGATCAGAACCTGTACCTGGCTGCTCGTAACCTGCCACACGTTGATGTACGTGACGTGCAAGGTTCCGATCCAGTTAGTCTGATCGCATACGACAAGGTGTTGATCACCGTGTCGGCCGTGAAGAAATTCGAGGAGCTGCTGGGATGAACCAGGAACGCGTATTTAAAGTTCTGCTTGGCCCGCACGTTTCCGAAAAGGCTACGGTTCTGGCTGACAAGAAAGGCCAGTTCGTTTTCAAGGTTGCAACTGACGCAACCAAGCTGGAAATCAAGAAGGCCGTCGAAAGCCTGTTCAGCGTGAAAGTAGAGCGTGTTACTACCCTGAATGTTCTGGGTAAGAGCAAGCGCACTGCTCGCGGTCTGGGCAAGCGTAATGACTGGAAGAAGGCAGTTATCTCCCTTCAGCCAGGCCAAGATCTCGATTTCAGCAGCAGTGCTGAGTAAGGAAGGGGTGCATCATGGCAATCGTTAAATGCAAACCGACTTCCCCTGGCCGCCGTTTTGTGGTCAAGGTGGTCAACCAGGAGCTGCATAAAGGCGCTCCTCACGCACCGCTGCTCGAGAAAAAATCGAAGACTGGTGGTCGTAACAACAATGGTCGTATTACCACTCGTCACATCGGTGGTGGCCATAAGCAGCATTATCGTCTGGTCGATTTCCGTCGCAACGACAAAGATGGCATCTCTGCCACTGTCGAGCGTATCGAATACGATCCAAACCGTACTGCTCACATCGCTCTGCTGCTGTACGCAGACGGCGAGCGTCGCTACATCATCGCCCCTAAAGGCGTGAGTGCTGGCGACCAGCTGATCGCAGGTGCTCTGGCACCGATCAAGCCGGGCAACGCTCTGCAACTGCGTAACATTCCAGTTGGTAGCACCGTACACGGCATCGAATTGAAGCCAGGTAAAGGCGCACAGATCGCTCGTTCCGCTGGTGCTTCGGCTCAGCTGATCGCTCGTGAAGGTGTCTACGTGACCCTGCGTCTGCGTTCTGGTGAGATGCGTAAAGTGCTGGCTGAATGCCGCGCGACCCTGGGTGAAGTCTCGAACTCCGAGCACAGCCTGCGTTCGCTGGGTAAAGCTGGTGCCAAACGCTGGCGTGGCGTTCGCCCAACCGTTCGTGGTGTTGCCATGAACCCGGTTGACCACCCACATGGTGGTGGTGAAGGTCGTACCTCTGGTGGTCGTCATCCGGTATCGCCATGGGGCTTCCCGACTAAGGGCGCGAAGACTCGTGGTAATAAGCGTACCGACAAAATGATCGTCCGTCGTCGCAAGTAAATAGAGGGATACGACAGTGCCACGTTCTCTGAAAAAAGGTCCTTTTATTGATCTTCACCTACTGAAGAAGATCGAAGTGGCGGCGGAAAAGAACGATCGCAAACCAGTGAAAACCTGGTCGCGTCGTTCGATGATCCTGCCACAAATGGTCGGTTTGACCATTGCAGTGCATAACGGTCGTCAACATGTCCCAGTTCTCGTGAACGAAGACATGGTCGGCCACAAACTAGGCGAGTTTGCCGGTACCCGCACATATCGTGGGCACGTGGCAGACAAGAAAGCCAAGCGTTAAGGGGTAAGGAACGATGGAAGTAGCCGCTAAGTTGTCGGGCGCTCGAATCTCCGCCCAGAAAGCCCGCTTGGTCGCCGACCAGATCCGCGGGAAGAAGGTGGGCGAAGCGCTCAACCTGTTGGCTTTCAGCAGTAAGAAAGCCGCCGAGATCATGAAGAAAGTGCTGGAGTCGGCCGTAGCCAACGCCGAGCATAACGAAGGCGCAGACGTTGATGACCTTAAAGTCAGCACCGTTTTCGTCAACGAAGGGCGTTCGCTGAAGCGAATCATGCCACGTGCCAAAGGCCGTGCTGATCGCATCGTCAAGCGGTCTTGCCATATCACTGTCAAGGTTGCTGACAAGTAACGGAGTCGAAGAGATGGGTCAGAAAGTACATCCCATTGGCATTCGCCTGGGAATCGTCAAGGAGCACACCTCCGTCTGGTACGCAGACGGTCGGACTTATGCGGACTATTTGTTCGCTGATCTGAAGGTGCGTGAGTATCTCCAAGACAAACTAAAAAGCGCGTCCGTAAGCCGTATCGATATCCATCGTCCGGCTCAAACTGCACGTATCACCATCCACACCGCTCGTCCAGGTATCGTTATCGGGAAGAAAGGTGAAGATGTTGAGAAACTGCGTCAGGACCTGACCAAGCAAATGGGTGTGCCTGTGCACATCAATATCGAAGAAATCCGCAAGCCGGAACTCGACGGTATGTTGGTTGCGCAGAGCGTAGCTCAGCAGCTGGAGCGTCGCGTAATGTTCCGTCGCGCTATGAAGCGCGCTGTACAGAACGCCATGCGCATTGGTGCCAAAGGCATCAAAATCCAAGTGAGCGGTCGTCTCGGCGGTGCTGAAATCGCACGTACTGAATGGTATCGCGAAGGTCGTGTGCCACTGCACACCCTGCGTGCCGACATCGACTATGCCAACTACGAAGCTCACACCACTTATGGTGTGATCGGTGTAAAGGTTTGGATCTTCAAAGGCGAAGTAATTGGTGGTCGCCAAGAAGAACTGAAACCACAAGCACCAGCGCCTCGTAAAAAAGCTGCTAAGTAAGGGGTACGCCAAATGTTGCAACCAAAGCGTACGAAGTTCCGCAAGCAGATGACTGGCCACAACCGTGGCTTGGCTCAGCGCGGTAGCAAAGTCAGCTTCGGCGAATATGCGCTGAAGTCTGTAGCTCGTGGTCGTCTCACCGCTCGTCAGATCGAGTCAGCGCGTCGTGCACTGACCCGTCACGTTAAACGTGGCGGCAAGATCTGGATCCGTGTATTCCCGGACAAGCCTATCTCCAAAAAGCCCCTCGAAGTTCGGATGGGTAAAGGTAAGGGTAGTGTCGAGTACTGGGTTGCCCAGATTCAGCCAGGCAAAGTCCTGTATGAAATCGAGGGTGTTTCTGAAGAGCTGGCGCGTGAGGCTTTTGCCCTGGCTGCTGCAAAGCTGCCGCTCGCCACCGCTTTTGTTAAACGGACGGTGATGTGATGAAAGCGAACGAACTTCGTGAAAAAGACGCGCCGCAGCTTAACGAGCAACTGCTCGGCCTGCTGCGCGACCAGTTCAATCTGCGCATGCAGAAAGCAACTGGCCAGTTGGGGCAGTCTCACCTGCTCCGGCAAGTTAAGCGTGACATCGCTCGCGTGAAGACTGTGCTCAAACAGCAGGCAGGTAAGTAATCATGGCTGAAGCCGAAAAAACCGTCCGTACGCTGACTGGCCGTGTTGTCAGCGACAAAATGGACAAGACCATCACCGTTCTGATCGAGCGTCGCGTAAAGCACCCGATCTACGGTAAATACGTTAAGCGTTCGACTAAGCTGCACGCGCACGACGAAACCAATCAGTGCCACATCGGCGACAAAGTCACTATTCGTGAAACTCGTCCTTTGGCCAAGACCAAGTCTTGGGCGCTGGTTGATGTTCTCGAACGCGCTGTGGAAGTCTAAGGACTAGGGGTCGGAGAAATTATATGATTCAGACTCAATCCATGCTCGATGTGGCCGATAACAGCGGCGCACGCCGCGTTATGTGCATCAAGGTGCTGGGTGGCTCCCATCGTCGTTACGCTGGTATCGGTGACATCATCAAGGTTACCGTGAAGGAAGCAATTCCCCGCGGTAAAGTGAAAAAAGGCCAAGTGATGACTGCTGTTGTAGTCCGCACTCGTCACGGCGTACGTCGTGCTGATGGCTCCATTATCCGCTTTGATGGCAACGCTGCTGTTCTTCTGAACAACAAGCAAGAGCCGATCGGCACCCGTATCTTTGGGCCAGTGACCCGTGAACTTCGTACTGAGAAGTTCATGAAGATCGTCTCGCTCGCCCCAGAAGTGCTGTAAGGAGATCCGACATGCAAAAGATTCGTCGTGACGACGAGATCATCGTGATCGCCGGCAAAGACAAAGGTAAGCGCGGTAAGGTGCTTAAGGTTCTCGCTAACAACCGTCTGGTTATTGGCGGTCTGAACCTGGTAAAGCGTCATACCAAGCCTAACCCTATGTCGGGCGTGCAAGGCGGTATCGTCGAAAAAGAAGCTCCACTGGACGCTTCTAACGTCGCCATTTTCAACGGCGAAACCAACAAGGCTGATCGCGTTGGTTTTAAAGTAGAAGACGGCAAGAAAATTCGTGTCTTCAAGTCGACCCAAAAAGCGGTTGATGCTTGAACACTGCTAGGTAGATGAGACCATGGCACGACTAAAAGAGATTTACTGGAAGGAAATCGCACCGAAGCTTAAGGAAGAACTTAAGCTTTCGAACGTGATGGAAGTTCCACGCGTTACAAAAATCACCCTGAACATGGGTCTTGGCGAAGCCGTCGGTGACAAAAAAGTCATCGAGCACGCTGTTGCCGACCTGGAAAAGATCACCGGTCAGAAAGTCGTTGTGACTTACGCTCGGAAATCCATCGCTGGCTTTAAAGTCCGTGAAGGTTGGCCGATCGGCGTCAAAGTGACCCTGCGCCGTGAGCGTATGTACGAATTCCTGGATCGTCTGCTGTCGATCTCCCTGCCTCGGGTTCGCGACTTCCGCGGCCTGAATGCCAAGTCCTTCGATGGTCGTGGTAACTACAGCATGGGCGTTAAAGAGCAGATCATCTTCCCGGAAATCGACTACGACAAGATCGATGCTCTCCGCGGTCTGGACATTACCCTGACCACCACTGCCAAGAACGATGATGAAGGTCGCGCCCTGTTGCGTGCTTTCAAATTCCCGTTCCGCAACTGATTGGAGTAGGAAAATGGCCAAGATGAGCATGAAAAACCGCGAGCTGAAGCGTCAGCTCACGGTTGCCAAGTACGCCAAGAAGCGTGCAGCACTGAAAGCTATCATCGTTGATCTGAACGCAAGTCCAGAAGCACGTTGGGAAGCTACAGTTGCTCTGCAGAAGCAGCCACGTGACGCAAGCGCTTCGCGCATGCGTAACCGCTGCCGCCTGACCGGTCGTCCACACGGCGTTTACCGCAAGTTCGGCCTTGGCCGTAACAAGCTGCGTGAAGCTGCAATGCGTGGTGACGTACCTGGTCTGGTTAAAGCCAGCTGGTAAGCACTGTCAAAGTCTCGGTGTCCGGGATCGCAAGATCCTGACCACCGGTGACCTTGAACTTGAATCAAGCCCCTTTTGGGGCTTGATTCATTTGTGGGGTGTGTCTAGAATACCCGGCTCGCCTGAGCCCGTGCTTTTTTCGCATGGATGTACTCGGCGACACGTAGTAGCCGCAAGGCTAATTTTTTGTGTATTAGGAGCGTCTAGCCCATGAGTATGCAGGACCCGTTAGCGGACATGCTAACTCGAATCCGTAATGCCCAGATGGCTGAAAAGTCCGTCGTAAGCATGCCATCTTCTACTTTGAAGGTAGCTGTTGCCAAAGTCCTGAAGGACGAAGGTTACATTGCGGGTTATCAGATCAGCAGCGAAATCAAGCCACTGCTGTCTATCGAGCTGAAATATTTCGAAGGCCGTCCGGTCATTGAAGAAGTGAAGCGCGTTAGCCGTCCAGGCCTGCGTCAGTACAAGTCCGTCGATGATCTGCCGAAAGTTCGTGGCGGTCTCGGTGTGTCTATCGTCTCCACCAACAAAGGTGTGATGACGGATCGTGCTGCGCGCGCTGCCGGTGTCGGCGGCGAAGTTCTTTGCACTGTGTTCTAAGGGGGGATAAGCATGTCACGCGTCGCTAAGAACCCCGTTAAGCTGCCAGCCGGTGTCGAAGTCAAATTCGCAGGCCAACAGCTTTCGGTGAAGGGTGCCAAGGGCACTCTCGAACTGAACATCCATTCGTCCGTTGAGATCGTTGAAGAAGCCGGTGAGCTGCGTTTCGCTGCTCGCAATGGCGATCAACAGACTCGCGCAATGGCTGGTACCACTCGTGCGTTGGTAAACAACATGGTCCAAGGCGTAAGCCAAGGCTTCGAGCGCAAGCTCCAGCTGGTCGGTGTTGGTTACAAAGCGCAAGCAAAAGGCACAGTGCTGAACCTGGCTCTTGGCTTCTCGCACCCAGTGGATTATGAACTGCCGGAAGGCATCACCGCTGAGACTCCTAGCCAGACCGATATCCTGATCAAGGGCATCGATAAGCAGCTGGTAGGTCAAGTGGCCGCCGAGATCCGCGACTTCCGTCCACCAGAGCCGTACAAAGGCAAAGGTGTGCGCTACGCGGACGAAGTCGTCCGTCGTAAAGAAGCCAAGAAGAAGTAGGGCATAGCAAATGACCGACAAAAAAGTTACTCGACTGCGTCGCGCTCGCAAAGCACGCCTGAAAATGCACGAACTCGAAGTCGTGCGTCTCTGCGTGTTCCGCTCGTCGCAGCACATCTACGCCCAGGTCATTTCGGCCGACGGCAACAAAGTCCTGGCATCTGCCTCGACTTTGGATAAAGAACTGCGTGATGGCGCCACTGGCAACATCGACGCGGCCACTAAGGTTGGCCAGCTGGTCGCTACGCGTGCAAAAGCCGCTGGCGTCTCGCAGGTGGCTTTCGACCGCTCTGGCTTCAAGTACCACGGCCGCGTCAAGGCGCTGGCTGATGCTGCTCGTGAAGCTGGGCTGGAGTTCTAAGTTATGTCAAATAACGACCAAAAGCGCGACGAAGGCTACATCGAGAAGCTGGTTCAAGTTAACCGCGTAGCCAAAACCGTTAAAGGCGGCCGTATCTTCACTTTCACCGCGTTGACCGTGGTGGGTGATGGTAAAGGGCGTGTTGGCTTCGGCCGTGGCAAGTCACGTGAAGTGCCTGCTGCGATCCAGAAGGCAATGGAAGCTGCTCGCCGCAACATGATCCAAGTTGATCTGAACGGCACCACGCTGCAGTACGCAATGAAGTCCGGTCACGGCGCTTCGAAGGTGTACATGCAGCCTGCTTCTGAAGGTACCGGTATCATCGCTGGCGGCGCTATGCGTGCTGTCCTCGAAGTTGCTGGCGTTCAGAACGTTCTGGCCAAGTGCTACGGCTCGACTAACCCGGTAAACGTGGTTCACGCCACTTTCAAAGGTTTGAAGGCCATGCAGTCTCCTGAATCCATTGCCGCCAAGCGTGGCAAAAGCGTCAAGGAGATCTTCTGATCATGGCTACCGTTAAAGTTACGCTGATCAAAAGCATGACCGGCCGCATCCCTAACCACAAACTGTGCGTTAAGGGTCTGGGTCTGCGTCGCATCGGTCACACTGTAGAAGTACTTGATACTCCCGAGAATCGCGGGATGATCAACAAGGCTTACTACATGCTGCGTGTCGAGGGTTAATCGATGAAACTCAATGATCTGAGTCCAGCGCCGGGTTCCCGTCGCGAAAAGCATCGTCCGGGCCGTGGTATCGGTAGTGGTTTGGGCAAGACCGGTGGCCGTGGCCACAAAGGTCAGTCCTCCCGCTCCGGTGGCACCATTGCTCCAGGCTTTGAAGGCGGTCAACAGCCGCTGCATCGTCGCCTGCCGAAGTTCGGTTTCGTTTCCCTGAAGGCCATGGACCGCGCAGAAGTGCGTCTGTCCGAGCTGGCTAAAGTGGAAGGCGACATCGTCTCCGTGCAGTCCCTGAAAGATGCCAACGTGATCAACGTCAACGTACAGCGTGTGAAAATCATGCTGTCCGGCGAAGTTACTCGCGCTGTCACCATCGGAAAGGGAATCGGCGCCACCAAAGGTGCGCGTGCGGCTATCGAAGCAGCTGGCGGCAAGTTCGAGGAATAAATGGCTAAGCAAGGTGCTCTCTCTGCGCTCGGCAAAGGCGGTATGTCTGAACTCTGGGCTCGTCTGCGTTTTCTGTTCCTGGCGATTATCGTCTACCGAATAGGCGCACACATCCCGGTTCCAGGTATCAACCCGGACCGACTCGCGGACCTGTTTCGACAGAATGAGGGGACCATTCTTAGCTTGTTCAACATGTTTTCCGGCGGCGCGCTGGAACGGATGAGCATCTTTGCATTGGGGATCATGCCGTACATTTCGGCATCGATCATCATGCAACTGATGTCCGCCGTCAGCCCGCAACTGGAGCAGTTGAAGAAGGAAGGTGAAGCTGGGCGTCGCAAGATCGCCCAGTACACCCGCTACGGCACTGTCGTCCTCGCTCTTGTTCAGGCCATTGGCATGTCCATTGGTCTGGCGGGGCAGGGCGTATCGTTCACTGGTGACTTTGGCTTCCATTTCGTCGCGGTATCCACTTTTGTGGCTGGTGCGATGTTCATGATGTGGCTGGGTGAGCAGATTACTGAGCGTGGTGTTGGTAACGGTATCTCGATGTTGATTTTCGCAGGTATCGTCGCCGGTCTTCCGAGAGCGATCGGGCAGTCTTTCGAGTCTGCGCGTCAGGGTGATATCAACATTTTCGCCTTGGTTGCCATCGGTTTGCTGGCAGTAGCGATTATCGGTTTCGTGGTGTTCATTGAGCGTGGTCAGCGTCGTATTGCTGTTCACTACGCCAAGCGTCAGCAAGGCCGCAAGGTCTTCGCTGCGCAGACCAGCCACTTGCCGCTGAAGGTGAACATGGCCGGTGTTATTCCGGCCATTTTCGCGAGCAGCATCTTGCTGTTCCCGGCTTCGTTGGGTACCTGGTTCGGCCAGTCCGAAGGTTTGGGCTGGTTGCAGGACATCTCGCAGTCGATCGCTCCTGGTCAGCCGTTGAATATTCTGCTGTTTAGTGCAGGGATTATTTTCTTCTGCTTCTTCTATACGGCGTTGATGTTCAATCCGAAAGACGTAGCGGAAAACCTGAAGAAGTCCGGTGCCTTTATTCCGGGCATCCGTCCAGGCGAGCAGTCGGCGCGCTACATTGATGGCGTTCTGACCCGTTTGACCCTGTTCGGTGCTCTATATATGACGGCCGTGTGCCTGTTGCCCCAGTTCCTGGTGGTTGCAGCAAACGTTCCGTTCTACCTTGGCGGGACCTCGTTGCTGATCGTCGTCGTGGTTGTGATGGACTTCATGTCCCAAGTACAATCGCACCTCGTTTCGCACCAGTACGAATCCCTGATGAAGAAAGCCAACCTGAAGGGCTACGGCAGCGGCATGTTGCGCTGAGTACCCCATAAGGTTCGAGGAGTTGGTGATGAAAGTTCGTGCATCGGTGAAAAAGCTGTGCCGTAACTGCAAGATTATTCGCCGCGAAGGTGTTGTTCGAGTAATTTGCAGCGCGGAACCGCGTCACAAACAGCGCCAAGGCTGAGTGTGATCCGCTTGAAGCCCGGCAGCTAGTGCGCTGCCGGGTTGATTATTTGTTATTACAGCGATATTATCTCGCGCCCTATTTCTTGGCTTCCGGGGCGTAGGTAGCTGTCAATTGGAGTCCCACTGAATGGCCCGTATTGCAGGCGTTAACATTCCAGATAACAAGCACACTGTTATCTCGCTGACCTACATCTATGGTGTTGGTCGCACAACTGCACAGAAAATTTGTGCAGTGACTGGGGTAAACCCAGCCGCAAAGATCAAGGATCTGAGCGACGAGCAGATTGAACAGCTGCGTGGCGAAGTGGCGAAGTTCACCACTGAAGGTGACCTGCGTCGCGAAATCAACATGAAAATCAAGCGTTTGATGGACCTCGGTTGCTATCGCGGTCTGCGTCATCGTCGTGGTCTTCCAGTGCGCGGTCAGCGTACCAAGACTAACGCGCGTACCCGTAAAGGTCCGCGTAAGCCGATCCGCAAGTAATCGCCCCAGCGAATCGACAGGAAATTAATCATGGCAAAACCTGCTGCTCGTCCTCGTAAAAAAGTTAAAAAGACAGTGGTTGATGGCATCGCCCACATCCATGCTTCTTTTAACAACACAATCGTGACCATCACCGACCGTCAAGGTAACGCGCTTTCTTGGGCTACCTCCGGTGGTTCGGGTTTCCGCGGTTCCCGCAAGTCCACCCCGTTCGCTGCTCAAGTAGCTGCTGAACGTGCTGGTCAAGCTGCGCTGGAATATGGCCTGAAAAACCTCGACGTCAACGTCAAGGGTCCAGGTCCAGGTCGTGAGTCTGCTGTCCGTGCATTGAACGGCTGTGGCTATAAGATCGCCAGCATCACCGACGTGACGCCAATCCCGCACAACGGGTGCCGTCCGCCGAAGAAGCGCCGCGTGTAATCCAGGAGATTGTAAAGAATGGCTCGTTACATTGGTCCAAAATGCAAACTCGCTCGTCGCGAAGGCACCGATCTCTTCCTGAAGAGCGGCGTGCGCGCGATCGAATCGAAGTGCAACATTGAAGCAGCACCTGGTATCCACGGCCAACGCCGCGGTCGCCAGTCCGATTACGGCACCCAACTGCGTGAAAAGCAGAAGGTCCGTCGTATCTACGGCGTTCTCGAGCGTCAATTCAGCGGCTACTACAAAGAAGCTGCTGGCAAGAAAGGTGCAACCGGCGAAAACCTGTTGCAGCTGCTCGAATGCCGTCTGGACAACGTTGTATACCGTATGGGTTTTGGCTCTACTCGTGCCGAATCCCGTCAGCTGGTATCGCACAAATCCGTCAGCGTTAACGGTCAGACCGTAAACGTACCGTCGTACCAGGTTCGTGCTGGTGACGTGGTCGCGATTCGCGAGAAAGCAAAGAACCAACTTCGCATTGTCCAAGCTCTCGATCTGTGTGCCCAACGTGGCCGCGTAGAATGGGTAGAAGTAGACACTGAGAAGAAGTCGGGCGTTTTCAAGAACGTTCCAGCTCGCAGTGATCTGTCCGCCGACATCAACGAAAGCCTGATTGTCGAGCTCTACTCCAAGTAAGGGCTAGAAAATAGGTGCATCCATGCAGATTTCGGTAAATGAGTTCCTGACACCCCGCCATATTGATGTGCAGGTTGTCAGTCCAACCCGCGCCAAGATCACTCTCGAGCCTCTCGAGCGTGGTTTTGGCCACACCCTGGGCAACGCGCTGCGCCGCATCCTGTTGTCCTCAATGCCCGGCTGTGCAGTAGTCGAGGCCGAGATTGACGGTGTGCTCCACGAGTACAGCGCCATCGAAGGTGTACAGGAAGACGTAATTGAAATCCTGTTGAACCTTAAAGGTCTGGCTATCAAGCTGCACGGCCGTGACGAAGTTACGCTGACCTTGTCGAAGAAGGGTTCGGGGGTGGTTACCGCTGCCGATATTCAGCTGGATCATGATGTCGAGATCGTTAACCCCGATCACGTAATCGCTAACCTGGCGTCTAACGGCGCCTTGAACATGAAGCTCACCGTAGCTCGTGGTCGTGGTTATGAACCGGCAGACTCGCGTCAGAGCGATGAAGACGAAAGCCGCAGCATCGGTCGCTTGCAGCTTGACTCTTCGTTCAGCCCGGTTCGCCGTATCGCATACGTGGTGGAAAACGCCCGTGTCGAGCAGCGTACTAACCTGGACAAGCTGGTTATTGATCTGGAAACCAACGGTACCCTGGATCCTGAAGAGGCTATCCGTCGTGCTGCAACCATCCTGCAACAGCAGTTGGCTGCGTTCGTCGACCTCAAAGGTGACAGTGAGCCAGTGGTTGTCGAGCAGGAAGACGAGATCGATCCGATCCTGCTTCGCCCGGTTGACGATCTGGAACTGACTGTACGTTCGGCTAACTGCCTTAAGGCGGAAAACATCTACTACATCGGTGACCTGATTCAGCGTACCGAAGTAGAGCTGTTGAAGACTCCGAACCTTGGCAAGAAATCCTTGACTGAAATCAAGGACGTTCTGGCCTCCCGCGGTCTGTCCCTCGGCATGCGCCTCGACAACTGGCCGCCTGCAAGTCTTAAGAAGGACGACAAGGCGACTGCCTGATCGTCGTAATCACCGAACGTTGTGTTTGGTAAGGAATGAACCATGCGTCATCGTAAAAGTGGTCGTCACCTGAGCCGCACTAGCTCGCACCGCAAGGCCATGTTTCAAAACATGGCAGTGTCGCTGTTCGAGCACGAGCTGATCAAAACTACACTGCCGAAAGCTAAAGAACTGCGTCGCGTTGCTGAGCCGCTGATCACTTTGGCCAAGACAGACAGCCTGGCTAACCGCCGTCTGGCTTTCGACCGTACTCGTTCGAAAGCTATCGTTGGTAAGCTCTTCAACGACCTGGGCAAGCGTTACGCTACCCGTGAGGGTGGCTACCTGCGCATCCTCAAGTGCGGCTTCCGCACTGGCGACAACGCGCCTATGGCGTACGTCGAGTTGGTTGATCGTCCTGCCGGTGGTGAAGCTGTATCCGCTGAGTAAGACGTCAGTCTGAAACAAAGAACCGGGCCTAGCGCCCGGTTTTTTGTGTCTGTGAGAAACGCGCGATCTGTACAAGCTCTCCTGCGATTCATGCCGTCATTATGCGAACGGGATGATTGGTAGTATTTTTCTATTGATCTCTGCGACTTAATAAATTGGTAGCTTTCCTGATCAATGGTCAATACTCCGTCCCAAGCCGATTAGCCGGCAGTTCAAGACTGACAAAGGATGAGATCGCATGAGCCAAAGTAAAACGCTTACCACCGCCAGTGGCGCTCCTGTCGCCGATAACCAGAATTCCCGTTCCGCCGGCCCTCGAGGCCCGCTGCTGCTCGACGACTTCCACCTGATCGAGAAGCTTGCCCACTTCAACCGTGAAAACATTCCTGAGCGTCGTGTGCACGCCAAAGGCTCGGGTGCTTACGGTACGTTCACTGTGACACGCGACATCACCGAGTACACCAGCGCCAAGCTGTTTGAGTCCGTTGGCAAGCAAACCCCAACCTTCCTGCGGTTTTCCACCGTCGGCGGGGAGCGCGGTTCAGCCGACACCGAGCGCGACCCGCGCGGCTTCGCCCTGAAGTTCTATACCGAGGAAGGTAACTGGGACATTGTCGGCAACAACACGCCCGTATTCTTCATCCGTGATCCCCTCAAATTCCCGGACTTTATCCACACCCAAAAGCGCTTGCCGCAAAGCAACCTGAAAAGCGCGCAGATGATGTGGGACTTCTGGTCGCACTCCCCCGAGGCGCTGCACCAGGTGACGATCCTGTTCTCGGACCGCGGCATTCCTGACGGCTATCGTCACATGCACGGCTTCGGTAGCCACACCTACAGCCTGATCAGCGCCAATGGCGAGCGGCACTGGGTGAAATGGCACTACAAGACCCAACAAGGGATCAAGAACCTGGCGCCGGCTGAGGCGGCACGCTTGGCCGGTACCGATCCAGATTACGCACAGCGTGACCTGTTCGAGGCGATCGAGCGCGGTGATTTTCCGAAATGGCGGGTGTGTATTCAGATCATGACCGAGTCTCAAGCCGCGGCGCACTATGAGAACCCTTTCGACGTGACCAAGACCTGGTCGCAGAAAGAATTTCCGCTGATCGAAGTCGGCGAGCTGGAACTCAACCGCAATCCACTGAATTACTTCGCAGAAGTGGAGCAGGCGGCATTCGGTCCAAGCAACATGGTGCCCGGGGTCGGGCTGTCGCCAGACCGCATGCTGCAAGGTCGGGTGTTCGCTTACGCGGATGCGCATCGCTACCGTATCGGCACCAACCACCAGCAACTGCCGGTGAACGCGCCGCGCAGTCCGGTTAACAGCTACCAGCGTGATGGGTCGATGGCGTTCGGCGCCAATGGCGGTGCGGCACCTAACTATGAACCCAACAGCTACGTCGAATCGCCGAAGCAAGTGACTCGTTACGCCGAGCCCGCCCTGGCCCTCAGCGGTGCAGCGGATCGTTACGATCACCGCGAAGATACCGATTACTACAGCCACGCCGGTGCGCTGTTCCGTTTGATGAGCACCGAGCAGAAAAGCCTGCTGGTAAACAACATTGCCGGAGCCATGGCAGGTGTCTCCGGTGATGTGATTGACCAACAATTGCAGCATTTCTTCAGGGCCGATCAGGCGTATGGAGAAGCAATCGCACAGGCGTTGGGCGTACAGCTTAACGAAGTCTAAACGAGAAGCAGAACCGCCCTCATTTGGGCGGTTTTTGCGTTATTTAAGCTGCTTTTCTCAGAATATCTTCGCTTTTATCGCGCAAACGAAGTGACCAATCAGCCTCATTGGTTCAAACTACAGACTTTCAGGCAGGGAGATGTAGGGCGATGCAAGGCCACCCAGACGTAATCGATTACCTCAACACGTTGCTGACCGGCGAACTGGCGGCGCGTGATCAATATTTCATCCATTCGCGGATGTACGAGGACTGGGGTTTCACCGAGCTCTACGAACGTATCAACCACGAGATGGAAGAAGAAGCAGGGCATGCCGATGCGCTGATGCGCCGGATCCTGATGCTCGAAGGCACCCCGCGTATGCGTCCGGACGACCTGGATGTCGGCACCACCGTGCCCGACATGCTGGCTGCCGACCTGCGCCTGGAATACAAAGTGCGCGCGGCACTCTGCAAGGGCATCGAGCTTTGCGAGCAGCACAAGGACTACGTCAGTCGCGAGATGCTGCGTATTCAGCTGAATGATACCGAAGAAGATCACACCTACTGGCTGGAGAAGCAGTTGGGTCTGATCAAGTTGATCGGGCTGGAGAATTACCTGCAATCGCAGTTCTGATGCCGCGGAACCGTAGGAGCCCGGCTTGCCGGCGAAGGCGTCCATGAGACCGCTATCGCCAGCAAGCTTGGCTCCTGCAGGTTCTTAACAAAAAGCCCCTGTCACCGACAAAGTGACAGGGGCTTTTTCATGGGCCTTGATTCAGGCCCTGTCGCGCTCCAGCAGCGGCTTGAGATAGAAGCCGGTATGCGATTGCTTCATCTCCGACACTTCCTCCGGCGTGCCGACAGCAATGATCTGCCCGCCCTTGGAACCGCCTTCCGGCCCCAGGTCCACCAACCAGTCGGCTGTCTTGATCACGTCGAGGTTGTGCTCGATGACCACCACGGTATTGCCGTGGTCGCGCAGACGATGCAGCACGTCGAGCAGTTGCTGGATATCCGCGAAGTGCAGGCCGGTGGTCGGCTCATCGAGGATGTACAAGGTCTTGCCGGTATCGCGTTTGGACAGCTCGCGGGACAGTTTCACCCGCTGGGCTTCACCACCCGATAGCGTAGTCGCCGATTGCCCCAGCTTGATGTACGACAGGCCCACATCCATCAGCGTCTGAAGCTTGCGCGCCAACGCCGGCACCGCGTCGAAGAACACCCGGGCTTCCTCGATGGTCATCTCCAGGGTTTCGTGGATGCTCTTGCCCTTGTACTTGATCTCCAGCGTTTCGCGGTTGTAGCGCTTGCTCTTGCAGACGTCGCACGGGACATAGATGTCCGGCAGGAAGTGCATCTCTACCTTGATCAGGCCATCGCCCTGACAGGCCTCGCAGCGCCCGCCCTTCACGTTGAAAGAAAAGCGCCCTGGACCGTACCCGCGCGAGCGGGATTCCGGCACGCCGGCGAACAGTTCGCGAATCGGCGTGAACAGCCCGGTGTAGGTTGCCGGGTTGGAGCGCGGCGTACGCCCGATCGGGCTCTGGTCGATGTCGACCACCTTGTCCAGATGCTCGAGGCCCTTGATGCTGTCGTGGGCGGCAGCCTCCAGGGTCGTGGCACCGTTGAGTGCCGTGGCGCTCAATGGAAACAGCGTGTTGTTGATCAGCGTCGACTTGCCCGAACCGGACACGCCGGTCACGCAGGTGAGCAGGCCGATCGGGATGTCCAGGTCGACATCGCGCAGGTTATTTCCGCGCGCGCCCTTGAGTGACAGCGACAGCTTTTTATTACGCGGTGTGCGTTTGGCGGGAACGGCGATCTTCACCCGTCCCGACAGATACTTGCCCGTCAGCGAGTCAGGGTGAGCCATGACCTCGGCCGGTGTGCCTTCGGCGACGATATGCCCGCCGTGCACGCCAGCGCCGGGGCCAATGTCGACCACGTAGTCGGCCAGGCGAATCGCATCTTCGTCGTGCTCGACCACGATCACCGTGTTGCCAATGTCCCGCAGGTGCTTGAGGGTGCCGAGCAGGCGATCGTTATCGCGCTGATGCAAACCAATCGACGGCTCATCGAGGATGTACAGAACTCCCACCAGGCCGGCACCGATCTGGCTGGCCAGACGAATTCGCTGGGCCTCACCGCCGGACAGCGTATCCGCACTGCGATCCAGCGATAGATAATCAAGACCCACGTTGACCAGGAACTGCAGGCGCTCGCGGATTTCCTTGAGGATCTTGTCGGCAATTTCGCCGCGGCGGCCAGTCAGCTTCAGCACGCCGAAATACTCACAGGCATCGCCGATCGGCAGATTGGTCACCGCCGGCAGCGTTTTCTCACCGACCCAAACGTGCCGCGCTTCGCGACGCAGGCGGGTACCGCGGCAATCCGGGCAAGGCTGGGTGCTGAGGAACTTGGCCAGTTCCTCACGGACCGAAGCTGACTCGGTTTCGCGGTAGCGACGTTCCAGGTTCGGCACGATGCCTTCGAAGGGGTGCGAGCGTTTGACGATGTCGCCACGGTCATTCAGATACTTGAAATCGACGTTCTGCGAACCGCTGCCATGCAGGATGAATTTCTGCTGATCCGCCGGCAGTTCGTTGAACGGCACTTCCAGGCTGAATTTATAGTGCGAGGCCAGCGACCCGAGCATCTGGAAGTAATAGACGTTGCGCCTGTCCCAGCCGCGTATCGCACCCTCGGCCAGGGTCAGTTCGCCATTGACCAGTCGCTTGATGTCGAAGAACTGTTTAACGCCCAGGCCATCACACGTCGGGCAAGCACCGGCCGGGTTGTTGAAAGAGAACAGCTTGGGTTCGAGCTCGCTGATGGCGTGGCCGCAGATCGGGCAGGCGAAGCGCGCGGAGAAGATGATCTCTTCGCCCGGCTCGTCGTCCATCGGCGCCACCAGGGCGATGCCGTCCGCCAGCTTCAGCGCGGTCTCGAACGACTCGGCCAGACGCTGTTGCAGATCGGCGCGCACTTTGAAACGGTCGACCACCACATCGATCGTGTGCTTCTTCTGTTTATCCAGCTTCGGCAACTCGTCCAGCTCGCACAGCCTGCCGTTGACCCGGGCCCGCACGAAGCCTTGTGCGCGCAGCTCTTCGAAAACCGACAGGTGTTCGCCTTTACGCTCGCGGATCACCGGGGCCAGCAGCATCAGCTTGCTGCCCTCCGGTTGCGCCAGGACCAGGTCGACCATCTGGCTGACGGTCTGGGCTTCCAGCGGAATGTCGTGATCCGGGCAGCGGGGAATTCCCACGCGAGCGTAGAGCAGGCGCAGGTAGTCGTAGATTTCAGTGATGGTGCCGACCGTCGAGCGCGGGTTGTGCGAGGTCGATTTCTGTTCGATGGAGATGGCTGGCGACAAACCTTCTATGGTGTCGACGTCCGGTTTTTCCATCATCGACAGAAACTGCCGGGCGTAGGCCGAAAGCGATTCGACGTAGCGGCGCTGGCCTTCAGCGTACAGCGTGTCGAAGGCCAAGGACGATTTGCCGGATCCGGACAGGCCGGTGATAACGATCAGTTTGTCCCGTGGCAGGGTCAGGTCGATGTTCTTCAGGTTGTGGGTTCGGGCCCCACGAATCAGGATCTTGTCCAAAGTGGCCTCGCTTGGCGGGCGTCGAAAACGTAGGAGTATACGGCCAAATACTGGATGGATGCACACTATCAAACGAGCGGATTGTTGCCTTACATGAAGAGTCTGTCAGCGAAGCGCGTCAAAGCGTCGCGATATACCCTGTCAATCGATGGGACTGGTAGAATCGCCGCCGGTTCACATGAGGTTTTTCCATGCACGATCCCCACAGCGAACGCATGAGTGGCAGTGAGACACGCGCAGCAAGCGGTCTGGCCCTGGTGTTCGCGTTCCGTATGCTTGGCATGTTCATGGTGTTGCCGGTACTGGCGACCTATGGCATGGATCTGGCGGGAGCGACCCCGGCCCTCATCGGGCTGGCGATTGGCGCTTACGGCCTGACCCAGGCGCTCTTCCAGATTCCTTTCGGTTTCATTTCCGACCGCATCGGCCGCCGGCCGGTGATTTACGTTGGACTTATCGTCTTTGCCCTCGGCAGCGTGCTGGCGGCCAATGCCGATTCGATCTGGGGCGTGATCGCCGGACGCATCCTGCAAGGTGCCGGGGCGATTTCAGCGGCGGTGATGGCGCTATTGTCGGACCTGACCCGTGAACAGCACCGGACAAAGGCCATGGCCATGATCGGCATGACCATCGGCCTGTCGTTCGCTGTCGCCATGGTGGTGGGGCCGTTGCTGACGCGCGCCTTCGGTCTGTCCGGGCTGTTCCTGGCCACGGGCGGCATGGCGCTGTTGGGCATCCTGATCGTGATGTTCATGGTGCCGCGCTCCACCGGACCGCTGCAGCATCGCGAGTCCGGCGTCGCGCGTCAGGCGCTGCTGCCGACGCTCAAGCATCCGGACCTGCTGCGCCTGGACCTGGGCATTTTTGTGTTGCACGCGATGTTGATGTCGAGCTTCGTTGCATTGCCCCTGGCCCTGGTCGAAAAAGCCGGGCTGCCCAAGGAGCAGCACTGGTGGGTGTACCTGACCGCGCTGCTGATTTCCTTCTTCGCCATGATCCCGTTCATCATCTACGGCGAGAAGAAACGCAAAATGAAACGAGTTTTACTGGGCGCGGTGCTGACGCTGATGCTCACTGAGCTATTCTTCTGGCAGTTCGGCGATAGCTTGCGGGCCCTGGTGATCGGGACGGTGGTGTTCTTCACCGCGTTCAACTTGCTGGAAGCTTCATTGCCATCGCTGATCAGCAAGGTTTCACCAGCGGGCGGCAAAGGCACGGCGATGGGGGTTTATTCCACCAGCCAGTTCCTCGGTTCGGCGTTGGGCGGGATCCTCGGCGGCTGGATGTTCCAGCATGGCGGTTTGTCGGTTGTCTTCCTCGGATGCGCCGGGCTGGCTGCCCTCTGGTTGGCCTTTGCTGTTACCATGCGCGAACCTCCCTACGTCACGAGCCTGCGCTTGCCGCTGTCGCCCGAGGCAATCCGCGAAGCGGGTCTGGTTGAGCGCCTGATGGCCGTCGTAGGGGTAACAGATGCAGTGATAGTCGCGGATGAAGCGGCCATTTACATCAAATTGGACACAGAACTATTGGATCGCACCACCCTCGAGCGTCTGGTGAACAACCCGGCCGCGACAGCGTGCGAAGCCTAGGAGAACGTTATGGCCCGTGGGGTTAACAAAGTCATATTGGTCGGCACTTGCGGCCAGGATCCCGAAGTTCGCTACCTGCCGAACGGTAATGCCGTGACCAACCTGAGTCTGGCGACCAGCGAACAGTGGACCGACAAGCAGACCGGTCAGAAGGTCGAGAAAACCGAATGGCACCGTGTGTCGATGTTCGGCAAGGTGGCGGAAATCGCCGGCGAATACCTGCGTAAAGGTTCGCAGGTCTACATCGAAGGCAAACTGCAGACCCGCGAGTGGGAAAAAGACGGCATCAAGCGTTACACCACTGAAATCGTGGTCGATATGCAAGGCACCATGCAACTGCTGGGCGGCCGTCCACAACAGGGCGACCAACAAGGCGGGGGCAATAACTACCAGCAGTCCGCCCCGGCTCCACGCCAGCAGGCTCCGCGTCCGCAGCAATCGGCTCCACAACAGTCGCGCCAGGCTCCGCCTCCACAGCAGGCCGCGCCGCAACCAGCTCCGGATTTCGACAGCTTTGATGACGATATCCCGTTCTGATCCGTAGTTTTTTTCAGAACCGTAAATAAAAAAAGCGAAGCCATTAATCTGGCTTCGCTTTTTTGTTGGCGCTGTTAACGGGTTAACGCGGTCACATTGGCTCGTGCCGAGTGCAGTTTCTTGTAGCTTTCGATCAGGCGCAGATGCCTGTCGAGCCCTTCGAGTTTCATGCTGGTCGGCGTCAAGCCATGGAAGCGCACGCTGCCGTCCACTGAGCCGATCGCTGCGTCCATCCGCTCGTTGCCAAACATCCGGCGGAAATTGGCCTCGTAGTCTTGCAGTTCCAGGTCTTCGTCCAGCTTCATCTCCAGCACCACGTTGATGGCCTGGTAGAACAAGCCGCGCTCAACCGTGTTGTCGTTGTACTGCAGGAACATTTCCACCGCTTCTTTCGCCTCCTCATATTGCTGCAAGGCGAGATAAATCAGCAGCTTCAACTCCAGGATCGTCAGCTGACCCCAGGCGGTATTGTCGTCGAATTCGATGCCGATCAAGCTGGTGATGTCGGTGTAGTCGTCCAGCTCGCTTTCCACCAGCCGCTCGACCAGCGCTCGCAGTTCGTCTTCGTCCAGGCGATGCAGGTTCAGGATGTCGGCGCGGAAGAACAGCGCTTTGTTGGTGTTGTCCCAGATCAGATCGTCTACCGGATAAATCTCCGAATAGTCCGGTACCAGGATGCGGCAGGCCTTGGCGCCGATATGCTCGTAGACCGCCATGTAAACTTGCTTGCCCATGCCTTCGAGAATGCCGAACAAGGTCGCGGCTTCCTCGGCATTCGAGTTTTCACCCTGGCCGGAGAAGTCCCACTCCACGAATTCGTAATCCGACTTCGAGCTGAAGAAGCGCCACGACACCACGCCGCTGGAGTCAATGAAGTGCTCGACGAAGTTGTTCGGCTCGGTCACCGCATGGCCTTCAAACGTCGGCTGGGGCAAGTCGTTGAGGCCTTCGAAACTGCGGCCCTGCAGCAATTCGGTCAGGCTGCGTTCCAGCGCCACTTCCAGGCTCGGGTGCGCACCGAACGAGGCGAACACACCGCCGGTACGCGGGTTCATCAGCGTGACGCACATCACCGGGAATTCACCGCCCAGGGACGCATCCTTCACCAGCACGGGGAACCCCTGTTCCTCCAGCGCCTGGATACCGGCCAGGATCCCGGGGTACTTCGCCAGCACGTTGGCCGGCACATCCGGCAGGGCAAATTCGCCTTCGATGATTTCGCGTTTTACCGCGCGCTCGAAGATCTCCGACAGGCACTGCACCTGGGCTTCGGCCAGCGTGTTACCGGCACTCATGCCGTTGCTCAGGAACAGGTTTTCCACCAGGTTGGACGGGAAGTACACCACCTCGCCGTCCGACTGGCGCACGTACGGCAGCGTGCAGATGCCGCGCTCTTCGTTGCCCGAGTTGGTGTCGATCAGATGGGAGCCACGCAGCTCGCCGTCGCGGTTGTAAATCTTCAGGCAGTACTCGTCGAGAATTTCCGCCGGCAGTGCATCTTTACGGCCAGGCTTGAACCAGCGCTCATCCGGGTAGTGCACAAACGCGGCGTTGGCGATGTCTTCGCCCCAGAATTGATCGTTGTAGAAAAAGTTGCAGTTGAGTCGCTCGATGAACTCGCCCAACGCCGACGCCAATGCGCCTTCCTTGGTCGAACCCTTGCCGTTGGTGAAGCACATCGGCGAGTGCGCATCGCGGATATGCAGCGACCACACATTGGGCACGATATTGCGCCAGGAGGCGATTTCAATCTTCATGCCCAGGTCCGCCAGGATGGCCGACATATTGGCAATGGTTTGCTCCAGCGGCAGATCCTTGCCGACAATATAAGTGCTCGCCTCTGAGTTGGCGGCAGGCATCAGCAATGCCTGGGCATCGGCGTCGAGGTTTTCGACCTCTTCGATCACAAACTCAGGCCCGGCTTGCACCACTTTTTTCACGGTGCAACGGTCGATGGAGCGCAGGATGCCTTGGCGGTCCTTGTCCGAGATGTCCGCGGGCAACTCGACCTGAATCTTGAAAATCTGGTTGTAGCGGTTTTCCGGATCAACAATGTTGTTCTGCGACAAGCGGATGTTTTCGGTGGGAATGCTGCGAGTGTCGCAGTACAACTTCACGAAATAGGCCGCACACAAAGCCGATGAAGCCAAAAAGTAGTCGAACGGACCCGGTGCCGAGCCATCTCCCTTGTAGCGGATAGGTTGATCGGCCACCACCGTGAAGTCATCGAACTTGGCTTCAAGTCGAAGGTTGTCGAGAAAGTTGACCTTGATTTCCATGGGGGATTACCAGAATAACGGCTAGACGATTTGGTCGCCATTATCCGGCTTTTCAGCGGTAAGTCTTGTAGTTGTCCGGTCCTGGGCCAGGTTTACTCCTGCTTCACCCTGCCAGCCGATGCACGGCACCGGCCTTTTCATGAACGATTGATTGTTCAGTCGAGGATCAGGTGTGGCAGAAAACGGCTCGAATCCTTGGTAATCAAGCTGTTGTCTTCACGCACACCAATCCCTGCGGCCTGATCGCCGATCACCCACGAGCCGATCAAGGTGTAGCTGTCGCCAAATTGCGGCAGTGGCGCAAATTCCTGAAGGATAAAAGGCGCGTCCGTGTAGGGCCCGTCCTCTTTGACGATCAGGCCGTCGACGGTTTGCAATTCGATGTTGGCGCCTTCCCGGGAGAAGAACGGCTTGCGCACCCAGCCCTTGGGCACCGCTTTGTTCGGGTCGGTGTCCAGATGCGCGGCGAGCAGGTTCGGGTGGCCTTTGTTGAACTCCCACAGCAGCGGCAGGATGCCTTTGTTGGAGAGGATGGATTTCCAGACCGGCTCGAAAAACTGCGTGTCGCTCTGGGCAATCGCTGCCCCAAAGGGCTCGTGAAAGATGAATTCCCAGGCGTGCAGCTTGAACAGGTGGGGGATCCAGCGATCTTCAAGATCGACGAAGCGTCCGTCACCGGTCAGGCCAATGTCTTCGATGTCGATGTGGCGGGATTCCATGCCGACTTTCTCTGCGATCAGGCGCAGGTAGTCGGTGGTGCCCCTGTCTTCGACCGAGTCTTTCATCGAGGCGAAATAGAAGGGTTGCTGGAGTTGTAGTTGGGCAAAGGCCTGATGCAGTTTGGTGTCGATGCTGTTGAACTGGTCGGCATGCCCGGGCAGCAAACCGCGTTCGATGCATTGCTCCAGCCAGCCCCACTGAAACGCCGCGGCCTCATACAGGCTGGTCGGCGTGTCGTAGTTGAGCTCCAGCAACTTGGCCGGGCCGGTGCCGTTGTAGGAGAAATCCATGCGCCCATACAGGTGCGGGTGGCCCTCGAGCCATGAAGTGCGAATCATGTCGAAGAAGGGCGCGGGAATGCTCAGGCGCTCCAGCAGCTCTTCGCTCTGCACCACGCGGGCCACCAGATCCATGCACATCTCATGGATCTCGGTGGTCGGGTCTTCGAGGTCGTTCTCGATCTGCTTGAGCGTGAACTGGTAATACGCGCTCTCGTCCCAATAAGGTTCGTTGTCGAAGGTATGGAACAGAAAGCCAAGGCTGTCGGCGGTCTGTTTCCAGTCATGACGCTCTGCACAGAGTATTTTCTTCATGGCGCGGTTTCCTTAACTGCTCGAGCCGCCGAAACTCTTGCCCGAGCCGCCCCAGCCACTGCGTGCACTGGCCTTGCTGCCGAAACCGCCACGGGAGGTGGACGAGGCAACCGAAACCGGTTTGCTGGCGGAACGAATGGAGTCGGCGTAGTTGCTGCTGCCGTATCGCGCCTGATTGGATTTGGTAAAGGTCGAGCCCTTGGCAATCCGCTGGCCGAGTGTCGAAGACGAATAGCTGCCGCGGTCATCGCGGTAGCGGTACACCGGTTGGGAGTTATAGCTGTTGCGGTTGTTGCTCAGCATGTTACCGATCAGCAGTCCGGTCAGCAGGCTGGTGCCGGAGAATCCCGAACCGCCACTGTTCGCTTCCGAGGTTGGCAATTGAGCCTTGGCAGCGTCCACTTGGGATTGCGTCACCTCGCCATCGGCGCTCAGTTCGAAGCCTCCGAGCTTGGGGATGAACTTGCCGGCGGAATCCTGCTGGCACCAGTTGGCGACAAAGTCGGCATCGCAATCGGCCTGGTTGTCGTACACCGGCGCAAGGCGGCGATGCTCAGCCATGGCGGCCATGTAGGCGTCAGAGCAGACGTCGACCGGAAGCTTTTCATCGGCACATTGCTGAACGGACTGAAAGTTGTACTTCTTCTGCACCGGGTAGGTTTTTTCAGCCACCCCGCAGCCTGATATCGCCATGGCGACCGACGCTGCCAGTGACAGCTGAACGTACTTGCTTCGTTTCATCGGGAGCTCCGTGCGCAATCAGTTCTGGGAAGGGGTCATGCAGGCGGCGTTCAACATGCCGACGCTGATGGCCACTGCAGCGACATAGATGCCCGCCGCGATTTCGCCTTTTTTGATGCGTTCAGAAGTGCCTTTGAGCACCAGACTGGTCATCAGGAATGCCAGCAGTTGCACGAACGCGGCGATCACTGCCCAAACGACGAAATCCAGAATGCTGATCGAGTAGGCGATCACATTGCTGGCCGGAATCGCGAAACCAATGATGGCGCCGCCCAGAGCGATCGCGGCCGCCACGTTGCCGGAGCGGATCAGTTGGAACTCTTTGTGCGGGGTGATTCGGGTGTAGACGAACTGGAACAGCGCAAACAGCACCGCGGCACCCAGGATGTACAACACAAACCCGAGCACGGCGGCTTTGTTCAGGGAGATAGAGAGTGCTTCTAGCATGGACTGCTTCCTTCTTAAATAATGCTCAGGTCGGTGGTGTACAGCGACATCCCCAGCGAAGTGCTCAGGCTGACGGTGCCCTCGGCGTCTTCTTCGACGGAAAACAGCAGGAACTCCCTGCGCTCGGTCAGGCCGGTTTCGCGGGCATACAGCATCGAACGGTGCTCGATGCTGTAGGACTCATCCGGATTGCGCAGCTGCTCGCTCAGCGCCACCAATTCCGTCTGACCGTTCTCGGTGCCCCATTCGCGGGTGTATTCCACGCCGTTGTGGGTGTAGGTCGGCAGCCCGATCAGGCTTTGAGGGCCAGCCAGCCGACGCAGCTCCGCTTCGCTGCCGAGGGTGACGTAACTGAGGTAATTGAACAGGATCACCGACTCGACCTGGCCGACGATGTCGCCGGTGGTGTGCACTTGCAGCCAGTAGTCTTCGTCGTTCATGTAATAGCGCGACAGCCAGGTCGACTGCCCGAGGTCGATGGTGCCTGTGCTCCAGATCTGCTGGGCGTCCGGGATGACCACCGTGGTTTTTTCGTCGAGCAGCAGTCTCAGGGTGCTGTCGAACATCACGCCCTTGCCCATTGCCAGGCCCAGCGGACCGGAGACCGGCAGGGTTTCGTTGGCAGTCCATTGCGCTTCTGTCTTCGCTTTCGGCGCTTCAAGCCCCATCAGCTGTTTAAACCATCCCATTGAAGATTTCCTTGAGGCCCTCTTCGCGAGCAAGCCCGCTCCCACAGGCTTTGCGCCAGTCATAAGGTCAGCGAAATTTACTCGGCCGATTTTTTCTTCAGGCGCTCAAGAATCGCATTGGCGCTGCCGGTGTCCGGGGTGATGCCGGCTTCGCGCAGTTTGCGTTCCAGATCGGTGCCGGTCGACGCATCCGCCAGTTGATCCTGGGCTTGCAACTCCGCGGCGCGTTGCTGCTGTTTTGCCTGCAGCCGGTTCAGTGTGCCGACGGCGGTTTCCAGCTTGCCGTTGGCACCGCCGCTGGCGATCGAAGCGCTGACCTGGGCGTTCTGTACGCTTTCGCGCGCCTTGGCCATGTCCACTTGCTGGCGCAGGCTTTTGATGCGGCTTTCGGCCTTGGTGATGTCTTTGCGCATGCTGTCCGCGTAACCGCCGAATTCGGTGGCCTGTTTTTGCTCGACCTCCAGTTCGCCGGTCAGCGTTGAAATGGCATCGGCCACTTCCAGTGCCAGGTCTTCGCGGTTGGCCTGGATCGCGGCCATGGCCTTGGATTCCAGGTCCTTGATCTTGGCGTTGTGCTCGCTGACGCGGTCGGTCGACAGTTTGTGCTTGGCCATGATGGTGACCAGCTGGCGCTTGGCGTTGGCCAGGGCGCTGTCGGCATCGCGAATTTCCTGGTCGAGGATGCGCAGGGCCTGTTGGTCGGCGATGGCCTCGCCGGCTTCGTTGGCACCGCCACGCAGCGCGGTGAACAATTTGCTCCAGATAGACTGAGTCATTGGGATTCCCGAAAATTAATTGAAGAAACGTTCAAAGGCTTCGCTGGCGCGCTGGACATTGTCGACGAGGGCTTTGACCTCGGTCACGACGTTGGTCAGGCTCGAGTCGGAGCTCAGCGCGCCGAACATGTTGTAAACGACCTGCCCGTTGGGCATGGTTTCGATACCGATCGAAGACAGCGGGAACATTTCCCGGCTGCGCAGCACGGCATCATTGAAGGCCGGTACGTCTTTGATCGACTCGACATCAACCAGAACGGTATCCACGATGATCTGATCGCCCACCACTGCGATGTAAATTGGCAAGCCACCGAAGTCGTTCATTTGCAGCTTGATGCTGGGTTCGGAGCTTTGAGCGAGGGAGAGGGTGATGTCATTCGAGACCACTTCGTCCAGGGCTTGAAGGGCGCTGTAAAGGCGATCGATGTTCCAGTTGTTACCTGCGCTCATGTAATTCTCCGATATGAATGAGCCAGCCCGAATGGGTTGGCGTAGCTGTTTCTCCATCTGCTTGAGCAGGCTTCGGTTTTCGGGAAGCACCTAAGTCTCGTGTTTCACATCACCGGCGGCACCCAAGCCCGCGCGTATCTGCTACATGTAATAACTCGACGGTTTTTTCGCGGAGGGTTTCGAGCGCTCTCCCTTGCGGCTTGCGGAATCGGTGACAGACCCGTCGGGCGGATCTGCTGGAGAGCTGCTTTCATGGTGCTGAGCTCGTTGTGAGCACTCACGCGCCGAACACTACAGGCAATATTTGCAGCCCTCAACAACTCACGAGTGAGATTTTATGACAGGCAGGCGGACGCATAAAAAAGGCCAGTAGCGTGGGAGCGCAACTGGCCTTTTGGTCTTGGGGGCGTTTTAGTCGCGGGTCGCCAGGAACTCGTCGGTAGACACCACGCTGGCATAAGCAAAGCCCAGGGCCGACATGAAGGCCGCATGCACGTGCGCAGCCGGAACGGTCAGACCGTTGAACTCCAGATCACGGGAGGCACAGGCGTCGTGAATGACCGTGACGGTGTAACCCATGTCGGCAGCCGCACGGGTAATGCCGTCGACGCACATGTGGCTCATGCTGCCGACCACCACCAGCGCCTTGATGCCTTGCTCGTCGAGGATCGATTTCAGTTCGGTTTCGCGAAACGAATTGACGAAGTGCTTGAGCACGACCGGCTCGTCGGCGCGGTTGAGGACTTTGGGGTGCAGCTTCGCGCCTTCGGAGCCTGGCGTGAAGAACGGCGCGTCGTTGGAGGTGAACTCGTGGCGGATGTGGACCACCGAATCACCGGCGTCACGGAAGGCTTTGATCAAACGTACAGCGTTGTCCGCCGCCGCATCGGCGCCTACCAGCGGCCACTTGCCTTGGGGGAAGTAGTCGTTCTGGATATCGACTACGATGAGTGCTTGCCTGGTCATGACTGTTTCCTTGAAGTGCAGGTTGGTGTGGAATGGAGCATCGGGTCTGGCAGGCCGCCCGAGGATTGGCCGCACCGACAATAGCAGGGGGAAAACTGACAATGGACGCAGAAAGGGCAATCGTCGAACTGGCTGTGCTGATCTATCCCGGCGCGCAGTTGGCGGCGGTGCATGGGCTGACGGACTTGTTCGCCGTGGCGAACCGGATTGCCGCCGAGCACCAGAGTGCGCAGTTGCCGCAATTGCGGATCAGCCATTGGCAGGTCGATGGCGAACAGGTGCCCGAGCGGGTCTACGACAGTCATCCCGTCCTGGACAGCCCTTTGGTTGCCGTGTTGATACCCCCGTCGATCGCCGGTTTTTCCGAAGGCCAGGCGCCGCAAGCGTTGATCCGCTGGCTTCGTCAGCAACATGCCAATGGCGCGATCCTGGGCGGCATCTGCGTGGGCTCGATTCTGTTGGCCGAAAGTGGCTTGCTCGACGGTCGTAGCGCCACCACGCACTGGACCTCGGCCCAGACGTTCGCCGAGCGTTATCCGGCGATCAGGCTCAAGGCCGACACGCCCATCGTCGATGACGGCGACTTGATCACGACGGCCGGCTTGATGGCCTGGTCCGAGCTGGGGCTGCGTCTTGTGGACCGTCTGCTCGGGCCGAGCATCGCCACCAGCACCGCACGCTTCCTGGTGGTGGAACACAGCGATAGCGCCAGCGAATGCGGCAGCAATTTTTCACCAATACTCAGCCATGGCGATGCGTCTATTCTCAAGGTTCAGCATTGGCTGCAAGGCACGGGCGCGACCGATGTGTCGCTGACGGCGATGGCCGAGCGGGCAGGGCTGGAAGAGCGTACCTTCCTGCGCCGATTCCGCGCGGCGACGGGCTTGAAACCCACCGAGTACTGCCAGCATCTGCGGGTGGGCAAGGCTCGGGAAATGCTTGAGTTCACCAACGGTACAATCGATCACATCGCCTGGACGGTCGGGTATCAGGATCCCGGGGCGTTTCGGGCGATATTCAAGAAGGTTACCGGGTTGGCCCCGAGTGATTATCGGGCGCGGTTTGGGGTGTCTCCGACTGCGGCTTCGGCGCGATAGGCGAAATCACGGCCAATCAAAAGTGTGTGCGGGCTTGCTCGCGAATGCGTTGTGTCAGTCATCATTAATGCTGAATGTTCGACTGCTTTCGCGAGCAAGCCCGCTCCCACAATTCGATCTGTGCAAGGCTAATGTCGTGCAAAATACCAGAGCTGAAGTGAGAGTCGTGCAGAATCAAACGGGCCAAATGCCATCAAGCTTTCCACAACTGATTGATTTGAAAACGGTTTCGCCCAAGCCACCCTTGGCCTGATCTCTGCACCTCCTGAAACCACATTCATCACGTGCCAATTGAAGGGGGATGCATGACCCCAGCAAACCGCAAAAAAATGGTGGTCGCCCATTCGGTGCGCCCCGACGCTCCACTGCACGAAGTCGAAACCAATCGCACGCTGGCCCGTTGGCTGGCGCACATCCTCGGGCTCAAATTCGGTGGCAGTTACGACCCTGAATTACACTGCGGCCATGACCTTTATCTATTACCGACCCAGACCCTGGTAGGCGCCGCGGCCGCCCTGGAGTTGGGTGTGAAAGGGCCGGATGATTTGTGGGGCGGTTACGTCGACCATGACTTCATCTGCACCAAAGCGATCAGCCATGGGTTGCGCAATAAAAACGCTCACGCCCCGCAAGGCTGGTCGCCGCTGTTTTCCGAGCGCGTGCGTAATGTGGTGCTTGATGGCCTCAGTGTGTTTTCGCTGGACGATGCGCGTCCCGCGGCAGAACACCTGCTCTACACCGGCCCCATTCGCCTCAAGCCCATCCATGCCTGCGCCGGACGCGGTCAGGAAGTGATCAAAAGCCTCGACCAGTTTGATGCGGTTCTTGCCAGGCCCGATGCAAAGGCGCTGTTCACCGAAGGCGTGGTGCTGGAACAGGATCTGGACGATGTCATTACCCACAGCGTCGGCCAGAGCTTTATCGGCGACAGAGTATTGAGTTACTGCGGCGATCAATACTTGACCACGGACGGTCAAGGCGAGCAGGTTTATGGAGGCTCCAATCTGCTCGTGGTACAGGGTTATTATGACGACTTGCTTGAGTTGACACTGCCTGACGATGTGCGACTGGCGATCCAGCAAGCGCAGGTTTTCGACAGCGCCGCGGATGAATCTTATCCCGGTTTCTACGCCTCGCGGCGCAACTACGACATCGCCCAGGGACTGGACAGTAACGGCAAGCGGCGCAGCGGCGTGCTGGAACAATCCTGGCGCATGGGCGGTGCCAGCAGCGCCGAGGTGGCCGCTTTGCAGAGCTTCATCAACGATCCGGGGATGCGTGCAATTCGCGTGTCTTCGGTGGAAAGGTACATCGATCAGCCCCTGCCCGCGGACGCCATCGAGGTCTATCGCGGGCCGGCGCAGAACAGTGACTTTCTACTCAAGTACGTAACGGTTAAATCCTATGACGGCTAGAAGCGAAACCATTCAGATCGACATCGACGATGAACAGATGACCGGGACCTTCCTCAGCCCCAAGTCAAAAGTCCCGGGCGTATTGTTCGTGCACGGTTGGGGCGGCAGCCAGGAGCGGGATCTGGAACGGGCAAAGGGCATCGCCGGCCTTGGGTGTGTGTGCCTGACGTTCGACTTGCGCGGCCACACCGGGGGCACCGGGATTCCACTGACGCGGGTGACGCGTGAAGACAACCTGCGCGACCTGCTGGCGGCCTATGACCGGTTGCTCGCCCATCCGGCGCTCGATACCTCGGCGATTGCCGTGGTCGGCACCAGCTATGGCGGTTACCTGGCGACGATCCTGACCTCGTTGCGCCCCGTTCGCTGGTTGGCGCTGCGGGTGCCCGCACTGTATCGCGACGACCAATGGAACACCCCCAAGCGAGACCTGGACAAGCTCGACTTGCGTGACTATCGCAGCACGCTGGTTCGCGCCGACAGCAATCGTGCGCTGCATGCCTGTTCGCAATTTACCGGGGATGTGCTGCTGGTCGAGTCCGAAACCGATGACTATGTGCCGCACGCCACCATCATGAGCTACCGGGCGGCGTGTCAGCAGACGCATTCCCTGACACACCGGATTATCGACGGATCGGATCACGCCTTGAGCGACCCGGTTTCGCAGCAGGCGTATACCTCGATCCTGGTGGACTGGATTACAGAGATGGTAGTGGGGGAGCGGTTGAGCATTATTCAATCGACTTGAGATCGGCGGTGGGTTCTTCGCGGACAAGCCTCGCTCCTACAAAGACCCAAATCCGTAGGAGCGAGGCTTGCCCGCGAAGGTGCCATGACAGACCCTGGCGATCACTTGGGTTTCTTCGCAATCCGCAACGACTTGGCCTTGGCCTCGACAACCAGATACATCACCACCGTAATCAACAGCGGCAAGATGAAATAGATCGCCCGATACGCCAGCAGCCCCGCCACCAGACTCCCCCGTGAAGCCTCATGTTGCAGCAGCGCCACGAATACCGCTTCCAACACCCCGAGCCCGGCAGGAATATGCGTGATCACTCCAGCGATCGCGCTGATCAACAGCACCCCAAGCACCAGCGGATAATCCAGTTTGCTCGGCAACAGAGTGAAGATCACGGCAGCCATCAGCGACCAGTTCAGCGCGCCAAGAGCCAGTTGCAGGATCGCCATGCGCAGGGACGGCAGATTGATTTCCACCCCGCGGATCGACCATTCCCGGCGCCGGGAAAACTGACAGGCCACCAGGTATCCCGCGCTCACCAATAGCAACAACACGCCCACACCTTGCAACGCGCCAGTGCTCAGCTTCCAGCCTGGCGGCATCCGCACCAGCCCGCTGGTGAACACTGCACCGGCAATGACCATGTAGCCGAACCAGTTGGTCGCCAGGCTCAGGCCGAGGATCTTCGCGATGTTGCCTTTGCTCACCCCGAGACGCGAGTACAGGCGATAACGCATGGCAACGCCACCGACCCAGGCGCTCAGGTTGAGGTTGAAGGCGTAGCTGATGATCCCCACCGGCAGGATTTGCTTCCATGTCAGGTCCTGGCGAATGTAGGTACGGCCGATCAGGTCGAAGCAGGCGTAGACCAGAAAACTGACCAACGTCACCCCGGACGCGATGATCAGCGTGCGAACCTTGAAATCAGCGAGGTTGCTGAACACTTCATCCCATTCGATGCGCTGGGCGAGCATCGTGAACAGTACGATCAGCGCCAGGAAAAACAGCATCGTCAACGGTTTTTTCCAGCGGCTCCAGCGCGACTTGTGCGGGTGGTCGGCGTGGGTGGCCGGTTGTGTTTCAGAGTGGCTCATCAGGTGTCACTCCGGGCGGTGTGGGAAAAAGGTTTCAAGCGCGGCTTGTGCGCCGGCAGCCAACCGGCCCAGGCCGGGAAGTGGCGCAGGAAGTGAAACACCAGGAAGCCGACGGTCATGTGCCAGACCCGTCCGCGGGGTGATTTGTCCACGGACATGGCCTTGCAGTGATTGTCACTCAGGTCCTCGAGGCGTTCGGACAGTATCCGGTTGAAGGCGCGATCGCGGATCAACACGTTGGCTTCCAGGTTCATGGACAGGCTCAACGGGTCCAGGTTGCTCGAACCCACCGTGCTCCAGTCCTCATCCACCAGCGCGACTTTGCCGTGCAGCGGGCGTTCGCAGTATTCATAAATCTGCACGCCGGATTTGAGCAGGTAGTCATAGGTCATGCGCGCCGCGAGTTTCGCCACCATCATGTCGGGCTGGCCTTGGAGGATCAGGCGCACATCGACGCCACGCCGGGCCGCGTTGCGGATTTCGCGCAGCAGGCGATACCCCGGAAAGAAGTAGGCGTTGGCGATCACCACCCGCCGTTGGGCGCTGCGCAGCACCTGGCGGTATACCTCCTCGATATCGGTCGTGTGTTCGCCATTGTCGCGATAGACAAGTCGCACCTGGCCGTCGTGATCGGTGAAGGCCAGTTCCTGGCGCCGTTGCCGCCGACGTTGCCACCAGTATTTGGCCCGGGCCGGCCGGCCGCTTTGCAGCAGTGCGAAGTGATGGATGTCGGCCACTGCCGGGCCTTGTACTTCCACCGAATAATCCTGTTTGGCCTCGGGACCGAAGTCGGCCAGGTGGTCGGCGGAAAAATTGATCCCGCCAATGAACGCGATCGTGCCATCTACGACCACTATCTTGCGGTGCAGGCGACGGAACCAGTTGGTGCGAATGCCGAAGTGCTTGGGAGCGGGATCGAATATCTGGATACGCACGCCGGCCTCGCTCAGCGCCGCGAGAAAGGCGGTGCTCAGTTCACCGCAGCCAAAACCGTCGAGACTGGCGGTGACCCGCACGCCGCGTTTGGCGGCATCTATCAGCACCTGTTGCAGTTCATTGCCCACCTTGTCCTCGAACACGATGAAGGTTTCCAGCAGGATCTCACTCTTGGCCTGGCGCATGACCTCGAACACTCGAGGGAAATACGCTTCGCCGTTTTCCAGCAGCGCCACCAGATTGTTGCCCTGCCAGCCGTACTCGACGTCGACCGCGCCGGGTGCATGGACAGGCGGGGTCGTGGATAAGTGATCCACACTGGTCTTTTCCATCGACGGGCTACTCATAGCTCGATCTCCACCGACAACGGTGCGTGATCGGAAAGGTGGGACCAGGGGCGCGACGCCAACACTTGCGGACGGCTGGCCTTGAGGTTGCGCACGTAGATGCGGTCCAGGCGCAATGCAGGCAGGCGTGCGGGGAAACTGCGCGCCGGTTTGCCGTGCAGTTCGGCGAACACTTCTCGCAGACCACAGGGTCTTAGCAGCGCATCAGCACGCTGGCGCCAGTCGTTAAAGTCGCCGGCGACAATAACCGGGGCCTCGGCCGGCAGCTCTGCAAGACGACTGGCCAATAGCTTGAGCTGTTCATTGCGGTGGCTTTCGCGCAGGCCCAGGTGGACGCAAATGGCGTGCACTTCCTGACCGTCGCCAGGCAGGCGCAGCACGCAATGCAGGATGCCCCGGTTTTCATGACCGCTGATGGACACGTCGAGATTGTCATGGCGAATGATCTGGAACTTCGACAGCAGCGCATTGCCGTGATCGCCCGCCGGGTAGACCGCATTGCGCCCATAGGCGAACTGCGGCCACAGGGTGTCGGCGAGGAATTCATACTGCGGCATCTGCGGCCAGTTGCTGTATCGCGCCGGATGATGTTCGTGGGTGCCGTGAACCTCCTGCAAGAACACGACGTCGGCCGACACGCTACGCACCGCTTCGCGCAATTCGGGCAGGATGAAGCGGCGGTTCAAGGCGGTGAAGCCCTTGTGGGTGTTGACGGTCAGTACGGTGAACCGACTGACCGGCTCAATGGTTTGTGCCTGATCATCCGCTACGCTGAGCTGCTCGGAACTGTTCATGGCAGCACTCCTTCGGCAGCAGGCTCGCCGGGGGCAGTGGTGAGGGTTTTATCGAGATGGAAGCGCTGCAGAAGGCTGCGCAGGCGCTTGATGTGGGGGATGAAACGTGGCGCTTTGACACTGAACACGAAGCCCGTCGGCGTTTCGGCGTACCACTGGGGGTAACGTTCGGGCCGTTGCAGGGCGTAAAACGATCCATTGATTTCGATACTGTTGACGGCCCTCGACGCGAATTGCAATTCGCGCTTCCGGGCCAGCCCCTTCGGGTAGAAATCCCCCCGCCAGGGCGTGTACCGCCAACCTGAAATGCCAATGTGAATCGCCGCCATATCGCCTCCCGTCTAATGGTCTTCGGACTGCCCACGTCTTCTGATGACTGCGGGACGAGCGATAAAGTTTCGACGGAAGTACAGACGGTACAGACGCTGAAGAACACCAAAGCTCTATTGTGGGAGCGAGCTTGCTCGCGATAGCGGTCCATCAGTCACATCCCTGTTGAATGTGCCACCATCATCGCGAGCAAGCTCGCTCCCACAGGGTCTGTCAGTGGCCAGCGATGACTCGGGCCGAGCCTTCAGCCGGTTCGGCATGCACCGGGCCCAACCTATCAAGACGACCACTCCACGCAGTCAGCGCCAGCGCCACCAACACCACCAGCCCGCCAATCCACGCGGTATGGATCAACCCCATGTGGGCGACGATCAATCCACCGCCCCAGGCGCCACCGGCAATGCCGAGGTTGAAGGCTGCGATGTTCAGGCCGGAGGCCACATCCACCGCATTCGGGGTGTGATGTTCGGCCTGACGCACCACATAAACCTGCAGGCCCGGTACATTGCCGAAGGCGACTGCTCCCCAGACCAGCACGGTCGCCAGGGCCAGCCATGGGTTGGTAGCGGTAAAGGTCAACACGAACAGCACCGCGGCGAGCAGGGCGAAAATGATTTTCAGGGCGCTGATCGGGCCACGTTTGTCCGCCAGCTTGCCGCCCCAGATATTACCGACCGCCACCGAGATCCCGTAAACCAGCAACACCAGGCTGACCGTGCCGGCGCTGAAGCCTGAAATGTCCTGGAGAATCGGTGCCAGGAAAGTAAACGCAATGAATGAGCCGCCGTAGCCGACCGCGGTCATGGCATACACCAGCAGCAAGCGGGGCTGCTTGAGCACCTGCAGTTGTTCCAGCAGCGAGGCCGGTTTGCTGTGGGTGATGTTCTTCGGCACATAGAGCAGGCTGCCGATAAAGGCGATCACACCCAGCGCGGACACGGCGAGGAAGGTTTCACGCCAGCCGAAATGCTGGCCGATGAAGGTTCCCAACGGCACGCCAGTGACCAGCGCCACGGTCAGGCCGGTGAACATGATGGCGATCGCGCTGGCAGCTTTTTCCTTCGGCACCAGGCTGGTGGCGATGGTCGAACCGATCGAGAAAAACACCCCATGGGCCAGGCCGGTGACGATCCGTGCAATGATCAGCGATTCGTAGCTGGGTGCTTGCCACGCCAGCAGGTTGCCGAGGGTGAACAGCACCATCAGCGACAACAACAGCAATTTGCGCGGGACTTTACCGGTGAGGGCGGTCAATACCGGGGCTCCCACGGCAACGCCCAAGGCGTAAAGACTGACCAGCAGCCCGGCAGAGGGCAGGCTGACACCGAGGTCGGCGCCTATAGTGGGTAACAAGCCTACGATGACGAACTCGGTCGTCCCGATGGCGAAGGCGCTGAGGGTCAGCGCGAGCAAGGCAATGGGCATGGCTGCAACTCCGGTGGATTTGATTGATGGAGCGCAGTGTCGGGGTTTCGGTTGTGCGGAAAAATAGAGGGATGGGCATTTGATATTTGATCTGAGCGCAAAGATAGCTCCGGCGGGATCATCCGGTCCCTTGTAGGAGCTGGCTTGTCGGATCGCCGCACCGCAGCGAAGGCGGTCTCAACAACACCACACCACTCAAGGGCCCCTTCGCCAGCAAGCCGGCTCCTACAAGGCGGTGTGTGAACTTGACCATCTTTTATCAATCAGTTCCTAACAGACCCTTTTCAAGGAGCTCCGCGTTTTGCTCAAATTCAAGGCCGCGATACTACTGGGGGCGTTGCTGTTCTTAGGCAGCAACGAGCTGGAAGCCGCCCCACTGCCGGGTGTTCCTGACGCCACTGAGGAAGCCGCAAAGCCCGAGCCACTGGTGCAGGGCGGTCTGCTCGGGGCGATCAGCTCCAGCATCGACGACGTTCAGGACACGCTCGACCTCAACGAAAACCTGGTCGACGCCTGGCGCCTGCGGGCCGATCGGGCGGTGGATGAAGTGGACAAACTGGTCAATCGGCCCTCAAGTCGTTCAGGCTGGAGCGTGGCGGGTGATTTTCTGATGTTGTCCGGTGTCTGGCTCGGCGTCTTCGCCTTGCTCACCGTACTCGGTGGCATTCTCGCCAAACGCCTGAACCAGGGGCGCTGGCTGCGGACCCGCCAGCGCAGCCAGGATTTGCTCACTTATCTGCTGCCTTACACCTTGCCTGCCGTAATCTGCCTGCCCTTGACGCTCTATGTCAGCCACTTCCTGCCAGCCTCGGTGGGTCGCGCCCTGGCGTTGTGTTTCGCCTATGCCACCAGCAGCGGCATTTTCTCCACCTCGATGCTGCTTTGCGTGATTGTCATGTTCAACACCGGGCACAAGCGCACGGCGGTGCAGCTCATTCGTGATTACTGCCCCCGCCCACTGTTCCTGATCGGCTTCCTCGCCGCGCTCAGCGACGCCTTGACCAGCCCGCAAATCGCCCGGCAACTGGGCGGCAACATCACCAGCAGCATTGCGGTGTTTACCGGCCTGTTCGCCTCGATCATCTTCGGTTTGCTGGTGATCCACCTGCGACGTCCGGTGGCGCATCTGATCCGCAACCGACCGCTGGCTCAACGTATCAAACAGCCTTCGCTACAGGAATCGCTGCGTATTTTTTCCGCGCTCTGGTACTGGCCGATCCTGCTGATGGTCATGGTCTCGGCGATCAACCTGATCGGCGTCGGCGAGGACAACCAAAAGGCACTGCGCTGTGCGCTGTTCACCACCATTTTGCTGATTGCTTCGGTATTTCTCAGCACGATTTTCCAGCACATGTTCAAGTCGAGCCAGGCCGAAGCGCTCAAGCGCAGCAGCGCCTACAAGGAACGTTTTCTCAGCCTGCTGCATGCTTTGTCGCGGATCGTCATGGCCCTGGCTTTCATTGAAATCCTCGGTCGGATCTGGGGGGTGTCGCTGTTCGAATTTGCCGAACGCAATTCTGTGGGCCGGGCGATCAGCGATTCATTGAGCAGTATCGGTCTGATCTTTCTGGTCACCTGGCTGCTCTGGGTGGTGCTCGATACGGCGATCCAGGAAGCGTTGAAACCGCCGGTCAACAAACGCGCGGCGCAGCCCAGTACCCGCGTCAAAACCATCCTGCCGCTGCTGCGCAACGCGATCAAAATCATCCTGGTGGTGATCTGTGCGATCACCACCATGGCCAACCTGGGCATCAACGTCGCGCCACTGCTGGCCGGTGCCGGGGTGGTCGGCCTGGCCATCGGTTTCGGCTCGCAGCAACTGGTGCAGGATGTCATCACCGGGCTGTTCATCATCATTGAAGACACCTTGTCGATCGGCGACTGGGTGGTGCTCGATTCCGGCCACGCCGGTACGGTCGAAGGGTTGACCATCCGCACCTTGCGCCTGCGTGACGGCAAGGGGTTCGTGCATTCGGTGCCGTTCGGTCAGATCAAGGCGGTGACCAACCAATCGCGGCAATTTGCCTATGCGTTTTTCTCGGTGCAGTTCACCTACGACACTGACGTCGACAAGGCCATCGAACTGATCCGCGAGGCGGGTGATTCGATCCGTGAAGATGCGTTCCTCAAGTACAACCTGCAAGGACCGCTGGATGTGTTTGGAGTCGACAAGATGGACCTCAACGGCGTGGTGCTGACGGCGCAGTTCCGCACCGTGTCGGGTGGGCAATATGCAGTGAGCCGGGCGTTCAACCAGCGCTTGAAGAAGCTGGTGGATAACAGCCCTTGGGTGCATTTTGCGCAGACTTATCCACAGCAGGTGTTGATGCCTGGGCGGCAGGTGCATGAGCCGGAGGATGAGGGGGCGATGGTGGAGCATTCGTCGGTGTTGTTGCCGGATCAGCCGCGGACTCAATGATTTGTGGTGGAGCTGAGGGTCTCATCGCGTGTAGGAGCGAGCTTGCTCGCGAAAAACGTCAGGACAACGCGTTTACGCAGCAAACACGCGTTATCGTTGACGTCCATCGCGAGCAAGCTCGCTCCTACACGCGAAGAGGCCGGGCCAGACAACATCAATGCCGGATCAGCTTGCTACGCACCTCAGCACTGGCTTGTTGATCCAGCTCCGACCAGAAAACCTGCTTGCCGGCAATCTCCGCAGCCACCGGCAACCCATCGCGATACACCAACCGATTACTCGCCAACGCCGGCACTTTCGCACCGGGTAACAGCGTGCCCGCAAGGTTCAGCGGATCGACCCCGCACACTGCGATCAAACTCCCGTCATGGGGCCGGCGCCGAACTTCGCGCAGCAACGGAATCGCTTCAGGCAATGCGAACTGCTCGCCCGCCAGACCACTGACAAACCGCCCGCCACGAATCTCACCCCTTGCCTCCAGTCGGTGGAAGGTGCGCAGCAATTCCCGCCAGCTCGGCAGCCAGTCCGCCTCGCGCTCCAGCAGACGCCAGAACACCACGCCGTAGCGGCGCAGCAAGGTCATGGCGATATGTTCAAGGGTCTCGCCCGGCGTCGGCGCCGGACGTTTGTTCTCCACCACCGGCGCGGCAGCACCGCGGCGCAGCAAGGCCCAGCGCCCGGCATCGTCCATCCCGCCAACGAACGCCCCGCGCCCGCGTCGGCTGCTGCGGGCCTGGCGTTTACTGGCGGGGGTGATCAACGCACGCAGGCCGGCGAAACTGTCGGCGTTCACCAGGCCGGCGCCTACCAGTTCCTGCAAGGCGATTTCCAGCTCCGAGCGCAGCAGGTGCGCCTCGTGCATCAGCTCATCGAAAAACAGTGCGCCATGCTGGCTGAGGGCTTGGTGAACCTTTTGGGTTTTTGGCGACAGTTCGTCGACCGAGGTTTGCTCGGTCAAACTGCTCCACAACCCGACCTGACTGCGCGGCAACAGCAGAATCGGCGTGCTGCGCAGCGCGGTGCTGGCGCTCTTGCTGCGCGCGGTCAGGCGGGTCCAGACCAGTTTGCCGCTGCGGCACAGGTCATCCAGCCAGCTCGCCGAATAGCCTTTGATCCGTGCCGGCAGAATGTCGCTGTCCCAGGCTGAAGCGGCGGCCGGGTAGCCTTCGAACTGACCGACAATCGCCGGCAACACCGCGCTGCCCTGGCCTTGGGTCGTCGCGGACAGATGCTGCCAGTCAAACAGGAAACGCATGAAATCCTGCAGCGCCACCGGCTCGATTTCCCGCCGCAGACGCTTGACCGTGTAGCGATGAATGCGCGCCAGCAGATGCCGCTCGCACCATTCTTCCTGCGCGGCACCCGGGGTGAACTGGCCGCGCAGCACATAACCTTCGCGCTCCAGTCGAGCCAGCGCCTGGGTGACCTGAGTCGCGGGTAAGCCCAAAGGTTCGGCAATCGCTTGCAGTGGCAACGGACCAAAGGCGCTGAGCCGCGCGCGAACCACTTCAAGTACCGCAGCGTCCGCCTCCCAGGCTTCATCGAAACCCGGCAGCGCCAACAGCGGCGGCAGCAATGGGGCGTACGGGAAAATCGCCTGCAGGCAGGTCAGGCGCTCCAGCGCCAGCCATAGCGATTGCGCCGGGTTGATCTGCAAACGGCTGGCGCGGCCGCTGTCGGCCAAAGCGTTCAGCCATTCGTGCCAATGAGGGGTGGCTTGCGCCTCGGCGTCGCTGAGGCACGCCAGGCTCATCAGCGCCTCATGCATTTCATCGAAGCCCGTGGGGGCGGGCCAGGCTTCGTCGCGCACGGCTTGAATCGCTTCGGCATCCAGCGCCCCGAGGTCGTCGGTGGATTGTGGATCGGTCCAGCGACGATTGAGCACGGCTTGCGTGCGCCGTTCTTCCAGCGGCGCATCGTCGAGAAAGGTGTAGGGCCGGGCGCTGAGGATTTCTGCCGCCAGCGGCGAGGGGGCAGGCAGGTCGCGACTGATCAGGCGCACGTCGCCATGCTCCATGCGGCGCAACAAGGCCAGCCAGCCTTCACAATCCATGGCGTCGTGGAGGCAATCGTCGAGGGTCTGTTCCACCAGGGGATGTTCGGGAATCTCCCGTTCGCCGGCGAGATTTTCCACGCAGGCAATCTGGTCGGGGAACACGCTGGCGATCAGGTCTTCGCTTTTCATCCGCTGGATCTGCGGCGCGACTTTGCGTCCACCGGTGTAACGCGGCAGCGCCAGCGCCACCCCGGCATTCCAGCGCCAACGTACGCCGAACAGCGGCGCTTCGAGCACCGCTTGAGTCAGGATGTGTTCGGCGCTGGTGCTGTGCAGATAACGCCAGACGTCATCGAGCTCAAAGCTGTGGCTGCTGGACAGCGACAGTACGATGGCATCTTCGCTGGCGGCCGCCTGCAGTTCGAAGTTGAAGGTGCGGCAGAAGCGCTTGCGCAGGGCCAGGCCCCAGGCGCGGTTGATGCGGCTGCCAAACGGGGTGTGGATGATCAGCTGGGTGCCGCCGGACTCGTCGAAAAACCGCTCCATCAGCAGTGTGTCTTGCGATGGCAACGCGCCGAGGGTCAGGCGCGCGCGGGCCAGGTACTCCACCAATTGCTCGGCACTGGCGAGATTGAGGCCGAGGGTGTCGGTCAGCCAGTCGAGCGCGGGCTGCAAGTCACCGGGTGTGGCGCCCAAAAGATCATCGAGTTGCCCTTGCAAGCGAGCCACGGCGAACGACAGCTCATCACTGCGACCGGGCGCTTCGCCGAGCCAGAACGGGATGGTCGGCGGTTGACCCTGAGCGTCTTCGACCCGGACCTTGCCGGTTTCGACCCGCAGGATCCGGTAAGAGGTGTTGCCTAGCTGGAAGACATCGCCGGCGATGCTTTCCACCGCGAAATCTTCGTTGACGCTGCCGATGTTCAGCCCTTGAGGCTCCAGCAGCACGCTGTAGTCGGCGTTGTCCGGGATGGTCCCGCCGCTGGTCACGGCGGTCAGTTTGCTGCCCCGGCGACCGCGCAGCGTGCGGGTCACGGCGTCGCGGTGCAGGTAAGCGCTGCGAATGCCCTGACGCCCGTTGTAGCCGTCGGCGAGCATGTGCAGCAGCGCCTGATAATGCTGGTCGTCGAGTTCGGCATAAGGCGAAGCCCGGCGGAACATCGCCAGCAATGCCTGCTCCTGCCATTCCTGACAGCTGACTTCAGCGATGATCTGTTGCGCGAGTACGTCCAGCGGTGCCCGGGGAATCTGCAAGGTATCGAGTTCGCCGCGACGCACGCAGTCGAGCAGGGCGATGCATTCGATCAGGTCGTCGCGGGTGATGGCAAACAATCGCCCCTTGGGCGTACCGCCGACCTGGTGCCCGGAGCGGCCGACCCGTTGCAGGAATCCGGCAATCGAGCGTGGCGAGGCGATCTGGCAGACCAGGTCGACGTCGCCGATGTCGATCCCCAGTTCCAGCGAGGCCGTCGCGATCAGCACTTGCAGGTCGCCGCGCTTGAGCCGTTGCTCGGCGTCGAGGCGGAACTCTTTGGCCAGGCTGCCGTGGTGGGCGGCGACCGCGTCCTTGCCCAGACGCTCGCTCAAGTGCCGGCTCAGGCGCTCGGCCAGGCGCCGGGTATTAACGAAAATCAGCGTGGTCCGGTGCTCGCGGGCGAGGGCGGCGAGGCGGTCGTACACCAGTTCCCAAACGTCGTTGGCCATGACCGCCGACAACGGCACGGGCGGCACTTCGATGTCCAGATCCCGCGGCCGGGCGTGGCCGATATCGATGATTTCGCACGGGCGGTCGCGACCGACCAGAAAACGCGAGACCACGTCGATCGGCTTTTGCGTCGCAGACAGGCCGATGCGCATCAAGGGATGCGTGCACAGTGCCTGCAAGCGTTCCAGGCTCAGGGCCAGGTGGCTGCCGCGTTTGCTGGCGGCGATGGCGTGGATTTCGTCGACGATGACCGTGCGAGTGGTCTTGAGCATTTGCCGACCGGAGTCGGAGCCGAGTAGCACGTACAGGGATTCGGGCGTGGTCACCAGAATGTGCGGCGCCGTCCTGCGCATGGCCGAGCGGTCTTTTTGCGGTGTATCGCCGGTGCGCACGGCGGTTGTGATCTGCAGTTCGGGCAGGCCCATCACGCGCAATTGTCCGGTAATGCCGGCCAAGGGGGTTTGCAGGTTGATCTGGATGTCGTTGGACAGGGCTTTGAGCGGCGAGACGTAGACCACCAGGGTTTCGTCGGGCAGGCCATCGGCAGTTTCCAGGCCGCGGTGGACCAGATCATCGATGACCGCGAGAAACGCGGTGAGGGTCTTGCCGGACCCGGTGGGTGCTGCGATCAATGTGGAACGGTGCTGGCGAATCAACGGCCACGCCCGGGCCTGGGCGGCGGTGACCGTCGCAAACGTGTTGCCGAACCAGGCGCTGACGGCAGGGTGGAAGCCTGTCAGGGCGCTGTCTGCGGGGATGGGCAGGTTCATGGGGTAATTTATGGGGGTGGGGTGCTTAAGATGCAAGTACCGCTCAAGATCTCCATTGGCCTGTAGGCCCAATCGCGGGCAAGCCCGCTCCCACAGGGTCTCTATTGTTTACAGATTTTGCATTCAACACAGATCCCTGTGGGAGCGGGCTTGCTCGCGATGAGGCCTGTGGCAGCACCACAATTGCGGGAGATGTACACTTTACGGATGACGGTTGCGCTCTAAACCCGCAAAATGCAACGATTCCGGTATCTATCGACGACATTGCCCTCGCGTAATGTCGATAAGCCATTGTTCCAATCAGACTGGGCCTGCTGACTCTATGCGAATGCGCCTTATGTTACTGGGCGGCGGAAATGCCCTTGGGCAGGCGCTGATTCGCCTTGGTGCGGAGGAAGACATCGGCTTCCTCGCCCCCCGCCCACCGCAAGACGGCTGGGATGCCGCGAGCCTGACGCAACTGCTCGACGACACCCGCCCGGACGCGCTGATCAACCTCGCCTACTACTTCGACTGGTTCCAGGCGGAGGTGGTCAGCGAGCAGCGTCTGGCCGCCCAGGAGCGGGCGATCGAGCGTCTGGCCGAGCTGTGCCAGCATCACAACATCGTTCTGATGCAACCCTCGAGCTATCGCGTGTTCGATGGCTCCAGGGCCACGGCCTACAGCGAAAAAGACGAACCGGTGCCCCTGGGCCTGCGCGGTCAGGCCTTGTGGCGGATCGAACAAAGTGTGCGCGCCACCTGCCCGCAGCACGTGCTGCTGCGTTTCGGCTGGCTGCTCGATGACAGCCCCGACGGCAGCCTCGGACGTTTCCTCGCCCGGGCAGAAACGCCAGAAGAACTGCTGATGGCCGATGACCGTCGGGGCAATCCGACACCAGTGGATGACGCCGCCCGGGTGATCATTTCGGTGCTCAAGCAACTCGATTGTGCCGCGCCGCTGTGGGGCACCTACCATTACGCCGGGCATGAGGCGACCACGCCGCTGGCGCTGGGGCAGGCGATCCTGACCGAAGCCCGTGCGTTGCATCCGCTGGCCATCGAAGCACCGACCGCCCAGGCTCACGCCGCGCGCCCGGATGCCGCGGAGGAGCCGCAACACGCGGTGCTGGCCTGCAAGAAAATTCTGCACACGTTCGGCATCAAGCCCCGCGCCTGGCGCGCGGCACTCCCGGGCTTACTCGACAGGTTTTATCGCCATGGCTGACGGCCCTGTTTTTATCACCGGCGGTGCCGGTTTCATCGGCTCGCACCTGACCGATGCCTTGCTCGCCAAGGGCCATTCGGTGCGGATTCTCGATGACCTGTCGACTGGCAAGCGCAGCAATTTGCCGCTGGACAACCCCAAGGTCGAACTGATTGTGGGTGATGTTGCCGATGCGGCACTGGTGGCACAGGCGATGCGCGGTTGCAGCGCGGTCGCGCACCTTGCGGCGGTGGCTTCGGTGCAAGCGTCGGTGGACGATCCGGTGAAGACTCACCAGAGCAACTTCATCGGCTCGCTGAATGTCTGCGAAGCCATGCGCCAGGCCGGCGTCAAGCGGGTGCTGTTTGCGTCCAGCGCGGCGGTCTACGGCAATAACGGCGAAGGGGAGTCGATCGACGAAGACACGCCCAAGGCCCCGTTGACGCCGTACGCATCGGACAAGTTGGCGAGCGAGCATTACTTCGATTTCTACCGTCGCCAGCATGACCTGGAACCGGTGATCTTTCGCTTTTTCAACATCTTCGGCCCACGTCAGGATCCGTCCTCGCCGTACTCCGGCGTGATCAGCATTTTCAGCGAGCGTGCGCAGAAAGGCCTGCCGATCACCGTGTTTGGTGATGGCGAGCAGACGCGTGATTTTGTCTACGTCGAAGACCTGGTCGACTTGCTGGTGCAAGCCATCGAGAAACCACAGGTCGAGGTGGGCCCGGTGAATGTCGGCTGGAACCAGGCCACCACCCTCAAGCAAATGCTGGAAGCGCTGGAGGCGGTGGTCGGTCAGTTGCCGCCCGTGAACTACGGCCCGGCGCGCGCCGGCGACATCCGCCATTCACGGGCGGACAATCGGCGTCTGCTGGAGCGCTTTACCTACCCGCAGCAGACCCCGTTGCGTGAGGGGCTGGCGCGGTTGCTGGGTCGCTGCCCAACTAATTGAACGCCAGGCCCTTGTAGGAGCGAGCTTGCTCGCGATGGTCTTAAGGCTGACGCGTTTACTCAGAAAGTACGCGTTATCGTTGACGTCCATCGCGAGCAAGCTCGCTCCTACAAAGGGTGCGTGGCGGGTTTTTAGAACTTGTAGCCCAGGCCGACCATGTAGATGAACGGATCCACATCCACATCGACCTTGGCCCGGGTGCCCGGTGCCACGGCGTTATTTTCCACCGTCGCCGTGGTATCGATGTCGATGTAGCGCACCTGGGCGTTGATCATCACGCTGTCGGTCAGCATGTAGTCAGCGCCGACCTGAAACGCCATGCCCCAGGAATTCTCCGCCTTGAAGTTGCTGAAGCCGTTGGCGCTGGCTTCGCTGCCGACGTGTTCGTCATAGATCCAGGTGTAGTTGATACCGGCACCGACATACGGCTGGAACGCGGACTTCGGGTCGAGCGGGTAGTACACGACGCTCAGGGTTGGCGGCAGGTGTTTCAGGCTGCCGAGTTTGCCGTTGGCCGCCCCCAAGGCGGTGCCCTTGAGCTTCACGTCATGTTCGAACGGCGAGGCCGCGAGCAACTCGATCCCCCAATGACTGTCGAGCATGTAGGCGAAGTTCAGGCCCAGTTGCGTGTCGCTGCTCATGGTGGCCTTGCCGCCCAGGTCGGCACCCGCCAGCGGGCCCTGATCGACCTTGACGCTGGAGCTGTCGGCATCCGGGTTGACGGTGATCGCACCGGCACGAACGATGATGTCGCCGGCGTCATGGGCATGGGCGAGCGGGGCTGCGAGCGCGAGGGCAAACAGCGAAGCGCTGAGCAAGGACTTGTGCATGGAGGCTCCAGAGGACGTTGAAAATGTTCGATGTCCAATGGTACGGAAGCGTCTGATACGGTCTTTTGACTCAGCTCAATGAAACGGTGATGGCCTTGGTTTTTGTGGGATGGCTGATGGCCTCTTCGCGGGCAAGTCGGATCGCCGCACCGCTCGCTCCTACGGGATTGGTGGTGTCCTTGTAGAGCTAGGCTTGCCCGCGAAGGGGCCTTCCTTGAACACAAAATTGTCGGATTCACTCCGGCAATTCATACGCATAGATCTTATCCGCCTCCATCTGATACCCCGCATCAGCCAACTCACTGCTCGATGCCTTGACCTGCAGCGCCCCCTCGATCCAGTACGGCTGATACAGCTCATCGAGCTTCACACCGACTTCGCTTTTCACATGCACGATCTGGTTCGACGGCGGTGGCGGCACATGAATGCAGGCGCCGAAATAGGGCACCAGCAAAAATTCCGTAGTGCGACCCGCTTCACTGACTTCCAGTGGCACGATGTAGCCAGGCAAGCGAATGTTCTGGCCATCGAGGGTGTTCACCACTGGCGCATTCGGCATGTCTTGCCTGGCCGCGGGTGCCGATTCTGCAGCCAGCGCGTCACCCATCTGCGACAGGTCGTGCAGCGGCGTCATGTTCGGCACTTCCGGTGCGGCGTCCGGCGGGATCATTTCCGACCAGGTCAGGTCTTTCGGCGCGGCCGCCCACAGCGGCAGGGCGACCAGCATCAACAGCGCAAGCACAGCGCGGGGCATCTTCAACGTCCTCATAGTCGGATCGACAGGCCATCGGCCACGGATTGGCGATACGCACGCCAGGCCGGCACGCTGCCCATCAGCAACGCGGCGCTCAGGATGCCACCGAGCAGCGTCCATTCATATTCGCTTGGCCAGGCCAGTGGCAGATATAAACCGTAATTAGCCTGGACATACCCCTGGGCGGCGGCGATGCCGATGTAGAGCAAGGCCACGCCGGCTATCACCCCCGACAGCGCCAACGCGAACGCTTCCAGCACCAGCAGGGTCGCGATATGCCACGGCCGCGCGCCCACCGAACGCAGAATCGCCATCTCGCGCCGCCGTTCGTTGAGGCTCGTGAGAATGGCGGTGAGCATGCCGATCAACCCGGTCAGCACCACGAACAGCGACACCACGAACAAGGCCTTTTCCGCCGTGCTCATCAAACTCCACAGTTCCTGCAAGGCCACCCCCGGCAGGATCGCCAACATCGGTTCGCCACGGAATTCATTGATTTCGCGCTGCAGGGCAAAGGTCGAAATCTTGCTGTTGAGGCCGAGCATGAACGCGGTGATCGCCTGCGGCGTCAGGTCCAGGTTGCGTGCCTGATCGGCACTGATCCGACCGTTGCCGCGGGCCGGCACACCGTTGTGCCAATCGACATGGATCGCCTCCATGCCGCCGAGGCTGATGTGTAGCGTGCGGTCTACCGGGGTGCCGGTGCGTTTGAGAATGCCCACCACGGTGAACGGCTTGTCGTCGTGCTTGACCAGGCTGATCACGGCCACGCCGTGGGCCAGTACCAGTTTGTCACCCAGCTTGTAGTGCAATGCGTCGGCGACTTCGGCACCGAGCACCACTTCGAACGGGTCAGTGGCGAAGGCACGACCATAGGCCAGCTCCAAGTGCTGTTGACGGCCGTACTGGTAATGCTCGAAGTAGGCCTGGGTGGTGCCCATCACCCGATATCCGCGATGGGAGTCACCGAGGGACATCGGGATCGCCCACTTCACCTTCGGGTTGTTGGCGAAGTGCTCGAAGCTGTCCCAGCGGATGTTGTTGGTGGCGTTGCCGATGCGGAACACCGAGTACAGCAGCAGATTCACCGAGCCGGAGCGGGCGCCGACGATCAGGTCGGTGCCGCTGATGGTGCTGGCGAAACTGGCCTTGGCCTCGGTGCGCACCCGTTCCACCGCCAGCAGCAGGCAGACCGACAGGGCGATGGCGAACGCGGTAAGGATCGCGGTAAAGCGGCGGTTAGCCAGGCTGGCCATGGCTAGGCGGAACAAATACATCTCAAACCTCGAACGGGGTGGCGGCGCGATTGAGATCGGCCAGCGACAGATTGCGATCGAACAACGGCGCCAGGCTCTGGTCATGGCTGACGAACAACAGGCTCGATCCGGCTTCGCGGCATTCGGCGAACAGCAAGCGGATGAAATTCTCCCGGGCGTCGTAATCCAGGGCCGAAGTCGGTTCGTCGGCGATCACCAGTTCCGGCTGGCCGATCAACGCCCGTGCGGCGGCGACCCGTTGCTGTTGGCCGATGGACAGCGAATCGGCGCGGCGACCGAGGATGTTTTCATCTTTCAGGCCCAAATGCGCGAGCAGGGTGGCCGCGGCCTGATCGACGCTGCCGTGGCGCTGGATCGCCCGTTCGGCGCGCAGCCTGGAAAAGCGGCAGGGCAGCTCGACGTTCTCGCGCACCGAGAGAAACGGCAGCAGGTTGAACTGTTGGAAGAGGTAGCCGGTGTGATCGACACGAAAACGATCGCGCGCGCCGGCGCCGAGTTCGGTCAGTTCCTGGCCGAGCAGGCGAATGCTGCCGCGATCCGGCTTCTGCACGCCGCCAAGCAGGCCGAGCAGGGTGGTTTTGCCGCTGCCGCTGGGGCCTTTGAGGAACAGGGTTTCACCCGGCTCCAGGCGAAACGCCGGGATATCCAGCAGTGGCGGGTGACCGGGCCAGCTGAAGCCCAGGTCGGTCAGTTCGATGAGTGCTTGGGTCATAGCGCCGGTTTCATGGGGTTATCTCAATTTCACATCCAACACACCTTCCTGTGGGAGCGAGCTTGCTCGCGATGAGGCCATAACATTCAGCATCTACGTCGACTGTTACGCCGCTATCGCGAGCAAGCTCGCTCCCACAGGGGGGCTTCGGTGAACTTAGAATTTCAGGGCAGCCGTCTTGGCCGTCACTTCAATCCCTTGCTGCCCGCTCGGGCCGATCAGTTGTACCTGAATCTTCCGGGTCGCCGGGAAGGTGTTGAACATATTCGCCAGGTCCAGCGTCTTCAGTGCACCCGGTGACGAGCAACTGAATTGGTAATGCGCGTGGATGTCGCTGTGATCGCGATGGTCTTCCTTGGCGTCATGGTCGTGATCATCATCGGCATCCGGCTTGTCGCCAAACAAGGGGCTTTCCAATTCCTGCTTCGCGATCACGCAACCCGCGGCTGGTGGCAGGTTGAACAGTATCAGGGGTTTCTCCAGCTGCGCACGGACGGCGGCGACCTTGGCCTTGTCGGCGTCGGTGGTGGCAGCGTGTTCGAAACCCACCAGGTTCATCGCCGGGCTTTCCAGCTCCAGTTCCAGGGTCTGGCCGTCCAGCGCCGCATTCAAGCGACCGACGCCATGTTCGTGGGCGCCCAGGCTGCCGTGCTCATGGTCATGTTCATCGGCGGCATGGGCGACGGCCAGCGGCAGCAGGGCAAACGGCAAAGCGAGAAGCAGACGGCGCATGACGAGTCTCCGAAGTCAAATGACTATTTTGTTATGTGATCTTATAACATTTATGCGCAGAGTTTGACCGCCCGCTTGGCGTTGCACAAGTCCCATGGGAGCATGTGAGTCAGAAATGTGCAGGAGAAGACTTATGTTGCGTATACGCGGAAGCATTGGCGACTGGCCGGTAGATTTGACCCTGGAACTCGATGACGCCGACTGGGCGCGGCTGGGTGCGCAGTTGCAGGTGAGCACACCCGAGGCCGAGGCCAGTGCTGCGCCGGCCAGACCGGTGAATCAGGATGATACGCAGTGGCAGATCGCAAAGGATTTGCTGCGCAAGGCGGGGCAAATGAGCGGGCCGGATTTGCTGGAGCAGCTTGAAGGATTGACCGGCAGCGCGGCGTCGGGCAAGCGGCTGCTGGTGCGGTTGCGCCATTGCGCGGATGTGAAGGTAGAGAGCGGCGGGGATACGCCGCTGTACCGCTGGCTGTAGGAGCCGGCTTGCCGGCGAAAGCGGCGTGTCAGGCAACATTAATGCTGGGTGTGACGGCCTCTTCGCCGGCAAGTCGGATCGCCGCACCGCAGCTCCCACAGGAGCCGGCTTGCCGGCGATGAACGATGACGCGATTCGTCAGTGATTCTCAGTACAGCGCAGCAAACAACTTGCGCCGATACGTGGTCACCAGCGGGTGATCGTTGCCCAGCAGTTCGAACACCTGCAGCAATGTCTTGTGTGGCAAGCCTTCGCTGTAGCTGCGATTGCGGATGAACAGCTTGAGCAAGGCATCCAGCGCCGCATCGTACTGCTGGCGGGCAAGCTGCTGGACCGCCAGTTGGTACACCGCTTCATCGTCCTGCGGGTTCTTCGCCAGGCGCGCTTTCAGGTCCGCCGCATCCGGCAAGTCCCTGGCCTGGCCGAGGAACTGGATCTGTGCCTTGGCTCCGGCCAGGGCCGCCTTGTGCTCATCGCTCTTGACCGCGTCGAGCACGGTTTGCGCTTCGCCCAGTTCGCCCCGCTCGGTGAGGCAGCGAGCATAGAGAATCAGCGCCCCGGCGTTGGTGTTGTCTTCGCCCAGCAGCACCTTGAGGGCGGCTTCGGCGTCGGCGAAGCGGTTGTCATCGAACAGTGCCTGAGCCTGTTCGAATGGATCGGCAGCCGCGGGCGGCGGCATCTGCACATGAGGTTCAAGCAGGGCGCGGACGGCGGATTCCGGTTGCGCACCGGCAAAACCGTCCACCGGCTGACCGTCCTTGAACAGCACGACCGTCGGCAGGCTGCGAATGCCGAAGCGCGAGACGATGTCCGGCTCGACGTCGCAATTGACCTTGGCCAGCAGCAACTCGCCCTGATAACTCTCGGCGATGGTTTGCAGCATCGGCATCAGCGCCTTGCACGGTGCACACCATTCGGCCCAGAAATCCACCAGCACCGGTTTGTGGAAAGAGTTCTCGATCACCGATTGCTCGAAGTCGGCAGTCGTGGCGTCGAAGATGTACGGCGTTTCCTGACTCATGGGGGATCTCGTAAAAGCGTGGATGGCGCCACTATAAGGCTTGGTGGGGGCTGGCCGGAAGGGTGGGGCATCGGGAGGTGTGTTGCCTGATAGGGCGCCTTCGCGGGCAAGCCACGCTCCACAGGTTCAGCGTCGGTCTTGAGAACACCGCTGAACTTGTGGGAGCGAGCTTGCTCGCGATGCTTTTAGCCGCGCCGCGCGTGATACAGGCTCACATGCCGAAACTCTTCGGGCTCGGCCAGATCGGGCAAAGTCATCGCTTCGAGCGTTTCTATCCGTCGATACAACGGATGACGAAAATCCCTCACCCGCGAATCCGCCACCAATGCTTCCCGGCCGCGACTCAGGAATTCATCGAGCAACGGCAGGTTCGCCCGGTCATACAGCACATCGGCCACCAGAATCAGATCGAACCGATCCGCCTCGGCAAAAAAATCCGTCGAATAGCTGAGCCGTACCCCATTGAGTTCGGCATTCGCCCGACACGCGGCGATCGCCAGCGGGTCCAGGTCACAAGCCACCACTTCCAGCGCCCCGGACTTGACCGCTGCAATCCCCGCCACCCCGGATCCGGCGCCGAAATCCAGCACCCGCTTGCCTTTGACCCATTCAGGGAATCGGTCGAGATAGCGCGCCACCGCCAGCCCGCTGGCCCAGCAGAAGCTCCAGTACGGCGGCTCGTGCAGGATCCGCCGGGTTTCTTCCGGGCTGAAGGCGCGGTCCATCTTGTCGCCGTCGATCAGCCAAAGCTTCAGTTCGGTATCCGGCAAGGCACAAGCCACCAACTGTGCATCACCGAGCAGTCCGGCCAACGCCTGTTGCAGGTCGAGCGGTGCAATCATGGTGCTTTGACGAACTGCAGTTGACCCATCGCCTGGGTCGTTGGCTGGCTGATGACTTGCGACGGCAGGTGCAGAATCAACTGGCCGGACTGGCTGGCGCGGCCACGCAGTTCAACGCGGGCACCTGCCGGAAAGGATGCCGGGTTGAAACGCAGACGAAACGGCAATATCTGATTGGTGCCGATCAGGCTGGAACTGGCGAGCAATTGTTGCGGGCGGTCCTGGTTGTCGACCACCAGCAGCGCCAGTTCGACCTCTGCACCGGACGGTACGCCTTGCAAGGTGCCGCTCAATTCACGTTGATGCGCGGGCAGCGGGCCCAGGTCGGCAGACTCCCTGGCTTTTTTCTGCGCCTGTTGCGGCGCAGGGCCGGGCTCCGGTGGCTTGGGCGCATCGCTGCTACAGGCCACCAGGAGGCTGAAAAGACTGAGCAAAATGAGCGGTCGTATGGACATTGGTGGCTCCAGCTGGGTGAAATCCATGAGTCAAAGGGTAGGGTGTCCTGTCTCGCAAATACTGTTCCGTTTTGACGGCGTCTGTTGCCGTCATGCTGCGTTGCCGCTCCTCGCCATAGCGGGCTATGACTCGTCGCGGCGCCTTGCCTGACGACAACAGCCACTCGTCAAAACAGGAACGTATTTACGAGACAGGACACTAGCCCGTCTGTATACCGCAAAGCCTATGGCTTGTCTTGCCACCCGGATGCGCTACCATGGCCCTCCCTTTTTTTGTTGCCTGCCACCATGCACTGTCCCTTCTGCGGTGCCAACGACACCAAGGTCATCGACTCGCGTCTGGTCGCCGAGGGCGAACAGGTGCGCCGCCGGCGCGAATGCCTGGCCTGCGGCGAACGTTTCACGACGTTCGAGACGGCTGAACTGGTGTTGCCGCGCCTTATCAAAACCGACGGCAGCCGCCAGCCGTTCGACGAAGAAAAACTGCGCGCCGGCATGCAGCGTGCGCTGGAGAAGCGCCCGGTGAGTGTCGAGCGTCTCGAATCGTCGCTGGTGCACATCAAACATAAACTGCGCGCCACCGGCGAGCGCGAGGTCAAATCCCTCGTGGTCGGTGAACTGGTGATGGCCGAGCTGCAAAAGCTCGACGAAGTCGCCTACATTCGTTTCGCCTCCGTGTATCGGCGCTTCCAGGACCTCAACGAGTTCCGCGAAGAGATCGATCGCCTGGCCCGTGAGCCGGTGAAAGAATGACCCAATCCCCAGAACAAGCCGTCCTCGACGCCCATTACATGGCCCGTGCCCTGGAACTGGCGCGCAGAGGTCACTACACCACGCACCCCAACCCGCGGGTGGGCTGCGTGATCGTGCGTGACGGGCAAATCGTCGGCGAAGGCTGGCACGTGCGCACCGGCGAACCCCATGCAGAAGTCCACGCCCTGCGCGCCGCCGGCGACAAGGCGCGGGGCGCCACGGCTTACGTGACCCTCGAACCTTGCAGCCATCACGGCCACACGCCGCCCTGCGCCGATGCACTGGTGAACGCCGGGCTGGCGCGGGTGGTTGCGGCGATGCAGGACCCGAACCCGGAAGTCGCCGGTCGCGGCCTGCAGCGCCTGGCCCAGGCCGGCATCGCTACCGAAAGCGGCGTGCTCGAAGGCGAGGCGCGCAAGCTCAACGAAGGCTTCCTCAAGCGTATGGAGCACGGCTTGCCGTTCGTACGGGTCAAGTTGGCCATGAGCCTGGACGGTCGCACGGCGATGGAAAGCGGCGAAAGCCAGTGGATCACCGGCACAGCGGCGCGTTCGGCGGTACAACGCCTGCGCGCCCAGGCCAGCGTGGTGCTGACCGGCGCCGACACGGTGCTGGCGGACAACGCCCGGCTGACGGTGCGTGCCGATGAATTGGGGCTGGACCCCGAGCAAACCGCGTTGGCGATGAGTCGTCCACCGCTGCGCGTGCTGATCGACGGCCGTTTGCGGGTGCCGCTGGATGCGCCGTTCTTCAAGGCCGGCCCGGCGCTGGTCGCCACCTGCATGGCCATCGAAGAGCAATACGCCAACGGCCCGGAATGCCTGATCGTGACCGGCGCCGATGGCCTGGTCGACCTGCGTAAACTGCTGGTCGAACTCGCCCATCGTGGCGTCAACGAAGTGTTGGTCGAAGCGGGGCCGCGTCTTGCCGGGGCCTTTGCCCGGCAGGGACTGGTGGACGAGTTCCAGATTTTCATCGCCGGCAAGTTTCTTGGCTCCTCGGCACGGCCGCTGCTGGACTGGCCGCTGGCGCAGATGAAAGACGCGCCCGAGCTAAAAATCACTGAAATTCGTGCGGTTGGCGAAGACTGGCGAGTCATTGCCATTCCTGTGCCGGCGGCGAGCGTATAATTCCCGGCCTGCGCCACGCGACGGCTTTGTTCTCGAGGAGGACTCCATGTTTACCGGCATCATCGAATCCATCGGCAGTATTCGTGCATTGACCCCAAAAGGCGGAGATGTGCGGGTACACGTAGAAACCGGCAAGCTCGACTTGAGCGACGTCAAACTGGGCGACAGCATTGCGGTAAACGGCGTGTGCCTGACCGCGGTCGAGTTGCCCGGCAATGGCTTTGCGGCGGACGTCAGCCGTGAAACCCTCGATTGCACCGCCATGAATGACTTGAAAAGCGGCAGCCCGGTCAACCTGGAAAAAGCCCTGACCCCGACTACCCGTCTTGGCGGGCATCTGGTCAGCGGGCACGTCGATGGCGTGGGTGAAGTGGTTGCCCGCACCGAGAACGCCCGCGCGGTGGAATTCCGCATCCGTGCGCCGAAAGACCTGGCCAAGTACATCGCCCATAAAGGCTCGATCACCGTCGATGGCACCAGCCTGACCGTGAACGCGGTCGATGGCGCCGAGTTCCTGCTGACGATCATTCCGCACACCCTGAGCGAAACCATCATGGCGTCTTACCAGCCAGGTCGCCGGGTGAATCTTGAAGTTGACTTGCTGGCACGTTATCTGGAGCGGCTGCTTTTAGGCGATAAAGCTGCAGAGCCGACTTCCGGTAACATCACTGAAAGCTTTCTGGCCCAAAACGGCTACCTCAAATCCTGAAGCTCAAATTTCGAAAGAAGGGGGGTGCCTTGTGGCGCTCAATAGCATCGAAGAACTGGTTGAAGATATCCGCCAAGGCAAGATGGTCATCCTCATGGATGACGAAGACCGCGAGAATGAAGGCGACCTGATCATGGCCGCCGAATGCTGCCAGCCTGAACACATCAACTTCATGGCCAAGCACGCCCGTGGCCTGATCTGCATGCCGATGAGCCGCGAGCGCTGCGAACTGCTGAAGCTGCCGCTGATGGCTCCGCGCAACGGTTCCGGTTTCGGCACCAAGTTCACCGTGTCCATCGAAGCCGCCACCGGCGTGACCACCGGCATCTCGGCCGCCGACCGTGCGCGCACCGTGCAGGCCGCCGCCGCGAAAGACGCCAAGGCTGAAGACATCGTCAGCCCCGGCCATATCTTCCCGCTGATGGCCCAGGCCGGCGGCACCCTGGCCCGTGCCGGCCACACCGAAGCGGCGTGCGACCTGGCACGCATGGCCGGTTTCGAGCCGAGCGGGGTGATTTGCGAAGTGATGAACGACGACGGCACCATGTCCCGTCGCGCCGAGCTCGAAGCGTTTGCCGCTGAACACAACATCAAGATCGGCACCATCGCCGACCTGATTCACTACCGGATGATCCACGAGCGTACCGTTCAGCGGATTGCCGAGCAGCCACTGGACAGCGAACTGGGCCAATTCAACCTGGTGACCTATCGTGATTCCGTGGAAGGCGACGTGCACATGGCATTGACCCTGGGCACCGTGTGCGGCGAAGAACCGACCCTGGTTCGCGTGCATAACATGGACCCGCTGCGCGACTTGTTGATGGTCAAGCAGCCCGGCCGCTGGAGCCTGCGCGCCGCCATGGCCGCGGTCGCCGAGGCTGGCAGCGGCGTGGTGCTGTTGCTCGGTCACCCGCTCGATGGCGACGTGTTGCTGGCACACATCCGTGAAACCGCGGAGCACGTACCGGCGAAAAAACCGACCACCTACAGCATCGTCGGTGCCGGTTCGCAGATCCTCCGGGACCTGGGCGTACGCAAAATGCGCCTGATGAGTGCACCGATGAAATTTAATGCGATATCCGGTTTCGATCTGGAAGTTGTAGAATACGTGCCCTCCGAATAATGACCGGCAGTTTGCGGGCCTGTATTCGCGGTTAACAAATCACTGAGGGACGCGTAGAAAACGCGTCCCGGCTCTTTAAGAGATCTAACGAATGACCCTGAAGACCATCGAAGGTACCTTCATCGCCCCTAAAGGCCGCTACGCTCTGGTAGTGGGCCGTTTCAACAGCTTCGTGGTTGAAAGCCTGGTCAGCGGTGCAGTTGATGCCCTGGTTCGCCATGGCGTGAGCGAAAGCGACATCACCATCATCCGTGCGCCTGGCGCCTTCGAAATCCCGCTGGTTGCGCAGAAAGTTGCTCAGAAGGGCGAATACGCGGCAATCATCGCCCTGGGCGCGGTCATTCGTGGCGGTACTCCGCACTTCGAATACGTGGCGGGCGAATGCACCAAGGGCCTGGCCCAGGTGTCCATGGAGTTCGGCGTTCCAGTCGCATTTGGCGTGCTGACCGTTGATTCCATCGAGCAAGCCATCGAACGTTCCGGCACCAAGGCCGGTAACAAAGGTGCCGAAGCTGCCCTGTCCGCCCTGGAAATGGTCAGCCTGCTGGCGCAGTTGGAGGCCAAGTGATTAGCGACGAAAGCGATCGTTTCAACCCGCGCGATCCAAAGCCTGCGGATGCCGGCAAGCCATCGAAAAGCGTCAAGCGTCGCGAAGCCCGTCAGCTCGCGACCCAGGCGCTGTATCAATGGCACATGGCCAAGCAGTCGCTGAACGAGATCGAAGCGCAGTTCCGGGTCGATAACGATTTCAGCGATGTCGACGGCGCCTACTTCCGTGAAATCCTGCACGGGGTTCCGGCGCAGAAGGACCGTATCGACGCCGCACTGGCGCCATGCCTGGACATCACGATCGAAGAGCTGGACCCGGTTGAACTGGCGGTCCTGCGCCTGTCGACCTGGGAACTGCTCGAGCGCGTCGACGTGCCGTACCGCGTGGTGATCAACGAAGGTATCGAGCTGGCGAAAGTCTTCGGCTCCACCGACGGCCACAAGTTCGTCAACGGTGTGCTCGACAAGCTGGCCCCGCGTCTGCGTGAAGCTGAAGTGAAGGCGTTCAAGCGCTGATTGGCGCTTGATATCGCTATGGGTGAGTTTGAGCTGATCCGCAATTTCTTCGCCGCCGCGCCTTGTGCGCAAGGCGGCGAAGGCGTTGCCCTCGGGATCGGCGATGACTGCGCCTTGCTGGCTGTTCCCCCCGGGGAGCAGTTGGCTATTTCCACCGACACCCTCGTGGCCGGTGTGCATTTCGCAGACCCTTGCGACCCGTTTCTGCTCGGTCAGCGCTCGCTGGCCGTGGCCGTCAGCGATCTGGCTGCCATGGGCGCCACCCCCATCGCCTTTACCCTTGCCCTGACCCTGCCGACGGTGACCGCCGATTGGCTGGACGCCTACGCCCGTGGTTTGAACCTCATGGCGCAAAGCTGCGGTGTCGCACTGGTTGGCGGCGATACCACCCGTGGGCCCTTGAGCCTGACCATGACTGTGTTCGGGCGTGTGCCCAGTGGTTTGGCGTTGACCCGTAGCGGCGCGAAGCCAGGCGATTTGTTGTGCGTTGGCGGTGAACTGGGCAATGCCGCTGGCGCCTTGCCGCTGGTGCTCGGCCAGCGCACGGCTGAACCGGCCATTGCCGACCCGCTGCTGGCGCATTACTGGTCGCCGCAACCGCAGCTTGGGCTGGGCATGGCCTTGCGGGGCAAGGCGACCTCAGCGCTGGACATCTCCGACGGCTTGCTCGCCGACTGTGGGCATATCGCTCTCGCATCGAAGGTAGGCATTCAAGTTGAACGGGACCGTTTGCCGCTGTCGAAGGCTTTAGTGGCCTTGCTCGGTCAGTCGGGTGCAGTAAACGCGGCCCTCAGTGGCGGAGACGATTACGTCCTGGCCTTCACATTACCGTCTGTCGAGTTGCCACAAATGATGGCAGATGGCTGGCCGATCCATGTGGTCGGGCGTGTGGTGGCAGGGCAAGGCGTCGTGCTGCTGGATGCCGATGGCCAAGACATCACCCCGCAAACCCGGGGCTATCAACATTTTCGGGAGACACCGTGACAGATCATCCCAATCAAGTCCCGGCGGAATTCGTACCGCCCTCGGTCTGGCGCAATCCCTGGCATTTCATCGCGTTCGGCTTCGGTTCGGGCACCCTGCCAAAAGCACCGGGCACCTGGGGTTCGTTAGTTGCGCTACCCTTTATTCCGCTGTGGCAGATGCTGCCCGACTGGGGTTACTGGCTGATGCTGGGCATCACCATGCTGTTCGGCTTCTGGCTGTGCGGCAAGGTGGCCGACGATTTGCGGGTGCACGACCACGAAGGCATCGTCTGGGACGAAATGGTCGGGATGTGGATCACGCTGTGGCTGGTACCGGAAGGTTGGTATTGGTTGCTGGCAGGTTTTCTGGTATTTCGCTTCTTCGATATCCTCAAGCCGTGGCCTATTCACTGGATAGACAAGCATGTGCACGGTGGCGTCGGGATCATGCTCGACGACGTATTGGCCGGGGTGTTTGCGTGGTTGGCGATGCAGGGGCTGGTATGGATTTTCGCCTGAGTGGCGGAACAGGGGATTAGGGATGGCTCGACGCTGGTTGCTGGTGATGGTCTTGGCGATGTTGAGTGCGCTTGCCCAGGCGGCGGATGAACCGGCGACCCCGTCCGTGATTCATCTGGCCAGCGAGGACTGGGAAGACTACACCGCCGCGGACGGTCACGGTCTGGGCTGGGACGTGTTGCGCGAGGTGTTCGAGCCGGCCGGGGTCAAGCTGGACATCCGTACCGAGCCCTACTTGCGTTCCATGGGGCTGGCCCAGCGGGGTGAAGTGGACGCCTGCGTCGGCTCCTATCGTGACGAGACCAGCGACCTGCTGTATCCACGCTGGAGCTTCGATACCGATCACATCTATGCCCTGGGGCTGGCCAGCAATCCGGCCCCGACTCCGGAAACCCTGGGCAACTATCGACTGGCCTGGGTCCGCGGCTACGATTATCAGGACTACCTGCCCAACGTGCGTCGTTACAACGAAGTCCTGCGGCGTACCGGAATCCTGTCGATGCTGGTCCATAATCGCGCCGACTTTTACATCGATGCGCTGACCGAGGTCGACTACGTCGTCAAGCGGGCCAGGGATCCCTCGCAGTTCCGTCGCACCCACATAGCAGAGTTGCCGCTGTACCTGTGCTTCGCCGATACACCCAGGGCCCGTGCATTGATGGCGCTGTTCGACCAACGCATGGAACAATTGGTGAAAAGCGGCCGGCTGAAACCGATTTTCGAGCGTTGGAAGCAGCCTTATCCGTTTGATCCGAATTGAAGCCGATCATGCGGCTGGCGAGAACTTACCTGGGGTGCCTCCGACCCTGTGGGAGCGGGCTTGCTCGCGAAAGCGGTGTGTCAGGCGACATCATTATTGACTGAGCCACCGTCTTCGCGAGCAAGCCCGCTCCCACAGGAGTGGGGCGGGGCGTGGTTGAGATCAAACATTTTGATCGTTATGCCCCATAATTCAGCCTAAGCGTCAGTTGGAACCTGCTGTTACAATGCCGCGTCTGCGAATCTCCAGTACCTATAGATCAGGAGCACACCGGTGCCTGTCGTTTTTGTCGCCGCTTCCAAGCTGCCAACGCCTTTTGCGAATTTCACCATGCACGGCTTTCTCGATGAGGAAAACGGGCGCGAGCACGTCGTGCTGAGTCTGGGTGAGTTCGTCGACGGTGCCCCGGTACTCGGCCGGTTGCATTCCGAGTGCCTGACGGGCGATGCCTTGTTCAGCCAGCGCTGCGATTGCGGCTCGCAGCTCGAGGCAGCCTTGCAGGCCATCGCCCGTGAAGGCCGTGGCGTGTTGCTGTACTTGCGTCAGGAAGGCCGTGGCATTGGCTTGCTGAACAAGATCCGCGCCTATGAATTGCAGGATGGCGGTGCCGACACCGTGGAAGCCAACGAACGCCTGGGCTTTGCCGCCGACCAGCGCGATTACGCCATGTGCCTGCCGATGCTGCAGCACCTGGGCGTGGAATCCCTGCGTTTGATGACCAACAACCCGCGCAAGGTCAAAGCCTTGACCGACATGGGTATCGTGGTCACCGAGCGCGTACCGCTGCACACCGGCCACAATCCGCATAACAAACTCTACCTGGCCACCAAGGCCAGCAAGCTCGACCACATGATGGGCAACGAGCACCAGGGTGAGGCGGACCGGGCGTGACCCGCGGTCAGGTGCGGCGGCGACTGTCCGTCAATTGGTGGCAATACCTGGCGCTGGCCCTGGTGCCCCTGTTCGTGATCAACGGTGTGTTTGGCCAGGGCGAGGCGATCCTGCCGGTGCTGGCGATGCCATTGTTCATCGCCGGTGTGGCCTCGATGTTTGTCAGCCTGAAATTCTTTGGTGGCTACAAACACGGGCTGATCGCCACCCAGAAAGCCCTCGACACCCCTGAAGAGCCTGCCGCCTGGATTGCCCTGGCCGCCAAGCGTCGTACCGCATTCCTGGTCGCCGCTCTGCCGGCCTGGATCGGTGCGTTGGCGGTGTTCGTCGGCCTTGAAGCGGTGCCACTGATGCTGCTGGCGCTGTCGACCCTGGTACTGTTCTACCTCTACCGTATTCCGCGTCAACTCGGTTGATGCGCAGCGTCTGGCTGGCGGTGTTGCTGCTGGCCGTCAGCGGCTCGGCGACTGCGCTCGAGCGGGTGGTCAGCCTGGCGCCATCGCTGTCCGAAATCGTCGTCGAACTGGGCTCAGCCGATCTGCTGGTGGGGGTGCTGGATGCCGGTGAGCGTCCCGCGGAACTCAAGGATGTTCCTTCCGTTGGCCGCTATGGTCAGGTGGACATGGAGCAACTGCTCAGCCTGAAACCCGACTTGTTGTTGCTCTGGCCCGGCAGTGTCGGCCCGGCCCAGCGTGAGCAGCTCAAGCGACTGAACATACCGACCTACGTCGCCGAACCCCACACCTTCGAACAACTCACTGCGCAGATCGAGGCGATTGCCATGCAACTCGGCAGGCCGGAGCGTGGTGTTTTATTGGCTGGGAACTTGCGTCAGCACCTGGATTCGTTGCGCCTGCGTTATCGACGGGACAAGCCGTTGCAGGTGTTTTACCAGGTCTGGGATCGGCCGCTGTACACCGTGGGCGGCGGGCAGATCATCAGTGATGCGCTTGAGGTGTGCGGCGCGCGCAATGTGTTCGCCGACCTGACATTGCCGGCGCCGCAGGTCAGTATCGAAGCAGTGTTGCAGCGCAATCCCGAGGTGATTCTGGCCGGTGATCAGGCGCAGCTCGATGCGTGGAAGGTGTGGCCGCAGGTGGCGGCGGTGGCGCAGGGGCAGTTGCTGCTGGTGACGGATAAAGGCCTGGAACGGCCGAGTGGGCAGATGATCGAGGCGACGGCCAAGTTGTGCCAGGTCATCGCGCCGGACCGCTGAGACCGAGGTGCTGCCATCGCGAGCAAGCTCGCTCCCACATTGGATTTGTGGTGCGCAGAGATCCAGTGTCCCCAAATGGGATTTGTGGTGCACAGAGATCCAGTGTCCCACATTGGATTTGTGGTGCACAAAGATCCAGTGTGGGAGCGGGCTTGCCCGCGATGAGGCCGGCCTGGGCACCGCAAATCCTTGATCAGATCTCCGGCGTCCAGGTCACCCCGAACATCCACGCCCGACCTTCCTCGCGATACCCATACTGACTACTGTCATGGCTGTACAGCGCCCGGCTGTAACCCTTGTCCAGCAGGTTATCCACCTTCAGCTCAAGCTTGACCTCGCGATTCAGCGCCCAGCTGCTGCGTAACCCCAGCAAGGCATACCCACCCAATGGCTGCTGATTGTTCTCGTCGTCATAGCTGCTGCTCACCGCCTGCCAGCTGGCGCCGAGGCCCAGACGGTCGAACTGCCGATCCAGATCCAGGCTCAAGGTCCGCCGCGCGCGTCGGGCCAGCGTGTGGCCGCTGTCGCGATCCCTTGGGTCGATGATGGCGATGCCGAGGTTGCTCTGCCAGCCGAACAGCTCCTGCTTCAAGGCCGCTTCAAACCCGTTGATCCGGGCCGAGGCAACGTTTTGCGGCCGTGAGTTGCTGCCGAAAATAATCGCGTCTTCCAGGTCCGTGCGATATAGCGAAGCTTCCAGCCGGCTGCTTTCAGTCAGCTGACTGCGCCATTGCAGCTCATAGCTTTTCGAGGTCTCGGGCTTGAGATCAGGGTTGCTGAAGTCCGGGTAGTACAGGTCATTGAAGGTCGGCGCGCGGAAGCCTTCGCTGTAGGTCAGCAACAGATCGTTGTCCGGGTTCAGCGGCAGGGTGAAGGTGCCGCTCCAGCTGTTCTGGCCGCCGAACTGCTGGTTCTGGTCGCGGCGCAATCCCAGTTCCGTGGAAAAACTGTCCGCCTGATAGCGATGCTGGATAAACGCCGCGCGGTTCCAGCGGCTGTCCTCGTCGAAGGGGGTGCTGCTGTTGATGCGGTCTTCGTACCAGTCGCCGCCGAGGATCAGGCTGTTGCGGTCGTTCAGGGTCAGGTCGTTCTGCCAGTTCACCGAGTCGCGATAGGTGTTGAACACGCTGCGCTCCTCGCTGAGCTTGTCGAGTGTCTTCTCGCGGTTTTCGCTGTGGCCGACTTCGACGCGGGTTTTCCAGATCTCGTTAACCCGGGCATCGACGTAGCTGCTGATGCTGCTGACGGCGAAATCGCTGTAAGGCTGCTGCTGGACCGACTCGAAGGTGGTCGTGTCGAAGCGTCCAAAAGGATTGTCGAACGCGCTTTTGCCGCGGTTATCGAGCAGGTTGGCGCCGATTTCGATGTCATCGGTGAGAGCGTGACTCAGGCTCAAACTGACCGATTTGTTGCGGTACTCATCGTGATCGCCGTCGCTGGGATACGACGCGCGGGTGCGATTGATCCCGGCGGTTTCATCGAGACTGGCGCCGAGGTCGAAGCGGGTTTTCTCATCGCCACCCGACAAACCGAGGCTGCGCTCCCAGGTCTGGTTGCTGCCAAAGCCCACATGCATCCGTGGTTGCAGGCCTGGTTCGCCGCCGTGACGGGTAAATATCTGAATCACCCCGCCAATTGCATCACTGCCATAAATCACCGAGCGGGAGCCGCGCAGCACTTCCACGCGCTCGACCTGCTCGATGTTGATGTGTTGCAGGTTGCTGTCGCCGGAGGTCGAGTTACCGATTCGCTGGCCGTCGACCAGCACCAGGCTCTGGGCCGACTTGGTGCCGCGTATGTAAACCCCCGGCAGACTGCCGCGCCCGCCGGTTTGCCCGATCTGTACGCCCGGTACCCGACGCAGCAGATCCGTGACACTGCCCGGTTGCAGGCGGTCGATGTCTTCGCGGGTGAACACGGTGTTGGCGGCGCTGCTGTCGTTGCGGGCTTCCACCTGGCGGTTGGCGCTGATCAGCACGTCAGGCAGTTTCAGGGCTTGATCGCGTTCGAAGGTGTCGGCCAGGAGTGGGCCGGACGGCAGAAGGGTCAGCGTCAGGGCGAGGCGGGAGAGATTCATGGGTTATTCGTAGAAAGCGAAGAGAACTCGGTCCCCTGTAGGAGCTGGCTTGCCAGCGAAGCTTCTGGCGTCTTCGAGGACGCCTTCGCCAGCAAGCCGGCTCCTACAGTGAGCGATTGGGTTTACAAATTGAGCAATTGCAGGCGCTGACGAATCGATGCTTCGATTCCGGCCTCATCCAACCCACATTCCGCCAGCATCTGCGCAGGCTTGGCGTGTTCGACATAGCTATCCGGCAACCCCAGATGCAGCATCGACTTGAGGATGTTTTCCCGGGCGAGGAACTCGCTGACCGCGCCACCGGCACCGCCCATGATCGCGTTCTCTTCGACGGTCACCAACAGCTCGTGGCTGCCGGCGATCTCGCGCACCAGGGCCTCATCCAACGGCTTGACGAAGCGCATGTCGACCACGGTCGCATCCAGCGTCTGGGCAACTTTCAGCGCCTCGGCCAGTTGCACGCCGAACACCAGCAGGGCGACCTTGCTGCCCTGGCGGCGAATCACGCCCTTGCCGATTTCGATCGGTTCGAGGTCTTTCTCGATCGTCGCGTTCGGGCCGGAGCCACGCGGATAACGCACCGCCGCCGGGCCGTCGAACAGGTGGCCAGTGGTGAGCATCTTCCGCAGTTCGTTTTCGTCGCTCGGGGTCATCACCAGCATGCCGGGGATGCAGCGCAGGAACGACAGGTCGAAGCTGCCCGCGTGCGTAGGGCCGTCTTCGCCCACCAGGCCTGCGCGGTCGATGGCGAACAGTACGTCGAGATTTTGCACCGCCACGTCATGCACCAGCTGGTCATAACCCCGTTGCAGGAACGTCGAATAGATCGCTACCACCGGTTTCGCGCCTTCGCACGCCATGCCGGCGGCGAAGGTCACGGCGTGCTGCTCGGCAATCGCCACGTCGAAGTAGCGCTGCGGGAAACGCTCGCTGAACGCCACCAGGTCGGAGCCTTCCTTCATCGCCGGAGTGATGCCCACCAACCGCGAGTCGGCGGCGGCCATGTCGCACAGCCATTCGCCGAATACGCCGGAATACTTCGGTCCGCTGGCTTTCTTCGGCGCAGCGGCCGGCGCGTCCACCGGTTCGAGCTTGGTGATGGCGTGGTAGCCGATCGGGTCGACTTCCGCCGGGGCGAAGCCTTTGCCTTTCTTGGTCACCACGTGCAGGAATTGCGGCCCTTTCAGGTCGCGCATGTTGCGCAGGGTGGCGATCAGGGTCGGCAGGTCGTGGCCATCGATCGGGCCGATGTAATTCCAGCCCAGCTCTTCGAACAGCGTGCCGGGCACCAGCATGCCTTTGGCGTATTCTTCGGTGCGCCGAGCGATTTCCCAAGCGCCGGGCAGGCGCGACAGGACTTTTTTGCTGCCTTCGCGCATGCTCGCGTAAGTGCGGCTGGAAAGGATCTTTGCCAGGTAATTCGACAGCCCGCCAACGTTGCGCGAGATCGACATGTCGTTGTCGTTGAGGATCACCAGCATGTTGGCGTTCACTTCAGGCGCGTGGTTCAGCGCCTCGAACGCCATGCCGGCCGTCAATGCACCATCGCCGATCACGGCAATCGCCTTGCGATCACTGTTCTGCAGGCGGGCGGCAATGGCCATGCCCAGCGCTGCGCTGATCGAGGTGCTGGAGTGTCCGACGCCAAAGGTGTCGTACTCGCTCTCGGAGCGACGCGGGAAAGCGGCGACGCCGTCCTTCTGGCGCAGGGTGCCCATGCGCTCGCGACGGCCCGTGAGGATTTTGTGCGGATAGGCCTGATGACCCACGTCCCACACCAGCCGGTCATCCGGGGTGTCGAAGACGTAATGCAACGCGATGGTCAGCTCGATGACGCCCAGGCCTGCACCGAAATGCCCGCCGGTCTGACCGACCGTATAGAGCAATTCCAGGCGCAACTCATCGGCCAGGGTTTCCAGCTCGGCTTCGCCTAACCGGCGCAGGCCGTCCGGCGTGTTGGCACGGTCGAGCAGGGGCGTGGTCGGGCGTTTGCGGGGAATCTCATGAAACGTCGTGGGCATCAGGCGAATCGTTATAGGTATAAAAGATGCGGCAGTTTACCTGATGCATCGCCCCCTGCCCACGCGTAGGTCTCAAGTTGGCGGATACGCCGTCAGCTGCGCCGGTCGACGATATAGCGGGCCAGGTCGCGTAACGGCTCGGCGGCCGCGTCAAACGGTCGCAGGGCGTGCAGGGCCTGATCGCGCAGTTCCAGGGCGTAGGCCTTGGCTGCGTCGAGGCCGAGCAGGGACGGGTAGGTCGGCTTGTCCCGGGCAATGTCCGCGCCCTGGCGTTTGCCGAGGGTTGCGGTATCGCTTTCGACGTCGAGAATGTCGTCCTGCACCTGAAACGCCAGGCCGATGGCTTGTGCATAAGCCTGCAGCGACGACAGTTGGTCTTTCTCGGCACGGCCGCTGGCCAGGGCGCCGAGTTTGACGCTGGCCTCGATCAATGCACCGGTCTTGTGCCGATGCATGTATTCAAGGGCTTGTTGATCGAGCTTCAGGCCGACCGAACCCAGGTCGATGGCTTGGCCGCCGACCATGCCGGCCGGGCCTGCCGCCAACGCCAGGGCGCTGACCATTTGCAGGCGGGTGTCGGCATCCGCAGTGTTCAGGCGCGGATCGAGCAGGGCGCTGAAGGCCAGGCTCTGCAAACCGTCGCCAGCCAGGATCGCGCAGGCTTCGTCGAATTTCTTGTGGGTAGTCGGCTGGCCACGACGCAGGTCGTCGTCATCCATGGCCGGCAAATCGTCGTGCACCAGGGAATAGGCGTGGATCAGCTCCACGGCACACGCCGCGCCGTTGGCGTGTTCAGCCTCGCCGCCCAGCGCTTCGCAGGCGGCATAGGCCAGCAACGGCCGCACCCGTTTACCGCCATTCATCACGCTGTAGCGCATGGCTTCGTAAAGGCGTGCTAGCTCAGGGCCTGGCGCGATGAACAGGCTTTCCAGTGCCGCGTTGACACGAGCCTGGCTGGTGGCCGAATACGCTGCAATCATTCTGGCAAATCCGCGTCGAAGGGTTCCTCGGCCAACTCGCCATCACGTTCGAGCAGCACCTGAACCTTTTGTTCGGCCTGGGCCAGCGCCGCCTGGCAATCGCGGGTCAGGCCGATGCCTTGCTCGAAAGCCGTCAGCGAGTCTTCCAGGGACAATTCGCCATTCTCCAGACGCTCGACCAGCGTTTGCAGTTCAGCGAGCGATTGTTCGAAATCCAGTGCAGCTTTTTTGCGGGCCATGGCGGCTATTTCCGGTTGACGTTAAACCGGCGCGACACTAGCAGACATGGGGGGTATGGGCAAATGAGCGGGGTATTGGGCGTTGCAATTTGCGGTCTCTTTTAGCGTGATCCGAGTTATTCGGCTCATTTTGTGAGCCGAATAAGCTCGCTATTCGGCTCATGCCCGGCAAATTTCACGATTCCTACAGCAAATAGAGATCTGCCTGATTGTTAAAAAACCGCTGAATGGCTAATCTTCGGGTCTTCTACAACCCCACAGTCACGGGGCTTTCAGACGGAACGCAGGGTTTGGATCTGTAACGCGCCGAGGATCAGGCGCAAGGTTTCGTCGAGGCATGGCAGGAGGCGTCACATGCATTCATTGCTGCTGTTGCTGATGGGGCTGGTCTGCGCCACCGCTGCCAGGGCCGAGCCCACGGCCGAACTGTCGGAACCGGTAGGCGGCTGGCGCTACAACGGCCTGCTGGATCGCAGTGAACAGCCTCAAGTCGCCTATCCCACGCCGCCCATCGACCGGGGCGTGCAGCGCAATCGCACCATGATCGAAGGCCAGCTCAAGGCCATCGGCAACCAACGCGGGCCCCATACCCTGGCGGTCAACGGTAATCCCCTCAATCTGTACACCGACGACCAGGGACGTTTCGCCCGGCCGTATGCCTTTGGCGCCGGCTCCAACAGCGTCGAAGTGCGCAGTGCCGAAGGCCAGTCGCTCAAGCGAGTTCAATTTTATGAAGCCAACAACCTGCGCACGCCGGCGCGGATTCGCGTGGTGCTGGGTTGGGACGATCCGAAAGCCGAGCTCGACCTGCACATCGTTACCCCGGACGGCCAGCATGCGTTCTGGGCGCGCCCGGCGATGAGCAACGGCGGCGGCCTGGACCCGGATGGCGTCGATGGCCCCGGTCCGGAAATGTTCACCATGACCGCGCCGATGCAGGGCACCTATCTGGTTTACGTGAACTATTGGGGCAACTTCGGCAGCGGCGGCTATAACTTCGATGAGCGCGGCAACCAGAACGAGGTGATCACCTCGCAAATCAACCTGGTATTGAACGAAAACACTGTCGACGAGAAACGCGAGACCTTCATCGTGCCCCTGCGCGCGATCGGCGACCTGCTGCTGGTCAAGACTTTCAACTATTGAACATCCCGTACCACGGATTGGGTTTTGTTAAATGAGCGATAACACTGTGACTCCGGCCGCCGCGCCCGCCGCCAAACCTTCCCGGCGCTGGCCGGTGCTCCTGGGCGGATTGTGCCTGGTGGCAGGTGTGGCGGCCGGCTTTGGCTGGTTCATGCATCAGCCCAAGGCACCGCCGGCGCAATTGGCCAGCGACAAACTTGGCATGAGCCGTCCGGACGGTCTGCTCGAAACCCATTCCTTGAGCCAATTGCCCAAGGACTTGCTGGCGGTGCCGTTTCTCAAGGAAACCCTCACCGAAGATTTCGTCTTCTATTACCAAACCCATGCCGATCGTCTCGGCCTGATCGGCAGTCTGCGGCGGATCATTTACGAGCATGACCTGAAACTGCAGGACAGCCTGATCGAGCAGCTGTTCGATCAGCCGGCGGACGTGGCGCTGTGGCGCGGGGCGGATGGCCGGCTCAAGGATTTCCTGTTGGTGATGGATCGCGGTGGCCTGGCCAAGGTGCTGGAACCGCTGGCCAAAGTGGCGCTGGACGATACGCAGCTGACGAGGCTCGGCGAGGTGAACGTCGGTGCCGACGAGGTGGCGCTTTATCAACTCAACTACAACGCCAGCAAGGCGTTGGTGTTCGCCTCCCATGGCGACAAACTGGTGGTGCTGTCCAATCCGGCCAAACTCTACGATCCGGACAGTGGCATGCCTGAAGCGCCGGGCAGCGTCTCGACCCAGGCCATTGCCGCGTTGCTCAATGGCGACAAACTGTTCCCCGAAGCCTTCGGTCTGCAACCCCGTGCCGCAGAGGTGAAACAACGGTTGTCGGTCAATGCCAGTGTCCTGGCCATGGGGTATCAGCGCTTCATCCCGAATTTCGCCGGCCTGCGCTTCGACATGGACGACAAGGGCTGGCACAGCTTCCTTGCCATGGATGAGCTGGAAAATCAGCCGGAATTCGATTTCAAACCAATCTGGCAAGCCATGCCCATGGGGGCCAGCGCTTGCGTGGCCTTGCCGTTGGCCGCTGAACAACAGCAACCGCTGCTGGTGAAACTCGGCGCTGACGATACGGTTGCCCAGGCCCTGACCGAACACATGGCGGGTGCCGCCGGCCTGTGCTGGTATGCCGACTCGCGGCTGTATACGCCATTGTTGGTGGCCAGCCTGAACGACGATGACAGCGCTAAGCTCGACGGCGATCTGGGCAACCTGTTCGGCGCGATGGTCGGTGCCTACGAAGGCAAGGTCGCAGAGCATGCGTTCCCGGTGCTCGAGAAGCAGGAAGGCATGACTCACCAATGGCAACGCCAGGTCAGTACCAACTTCGGCCCCTACAAGGCCAAGGATGCGGAGAACCCGGACGCGATCACCGGCAAGGCCTTCATGCGCGTGAGTCTGGCGCGCCACGGTTCGACGCTGCTGTTTTCCCTCGACGACAAGTTAGTGGATAAAGCCCTCGGCACCCTCGATAAACGCTTCCCGCCGATGGCTGACGTCGTGCCGAAAGACCTGCTGATGCCGGTCTACTTCGGCCCGGACTCCATGGCGCAACTGATGCAGCAGGAAACCCTCGACAGCCTGCCGCAGGATATGGAACCGGTGTTCTACAACGCCGCGCAAACCTATCTGATCCCGAAACTGCGCAAGCTCGGCGGCTACGGGAAATATGCCCTGACCTTGCCTGAAGGCAGCGAACCCGACGGTCACTGGCAATGGTTGCCGCTAGAGTGGAAAGCCCTGTGAGCACACTCATCCGAGGTCTTGGCCTGCTGGCGCTGCTGCTGGGCAGTCGCGTCTTTGCCAGCGAAGCCGCAGCGCTCGACCCGCAGCAATCCCAGGTATTCCGCGCCTGGTTCGTGCGCATCGCCCAGGAACAGCTGACCCAGGGCCCGAGCCCGCGCTGGTACCAACAGGACTGCGCCGGCCTGGTGCGGTTCGCCGCCAACGAAGCGTTGAAAGTCCATGACGATAAATGGCTGCGCAGCAATGGCCTGTCCAACCGCTACCTGCCACCGGAACTGCAACTGAGCGATACGCAACGAAGCCTCGCCCGGCAATGGCAGCAGGGCGGCGGCAAAGTCGGGCCGTACGTGAACGCGATCAAGCTGATCCAGTTCAACAGCCATTTGGTCGGCCGCGATATAGCGCAAGCCCGGCCCGGCGACCTGATGTTTTTCGATCAGGGCGACGACCAGCACCTGATGATCTGGATGGGCCGCTACATCGCCTATCACACCGGCACCACCAGCCCCACAGACAACGGCATGCGTTCCGCAAGCCTGCAGCAACTCATGACATGGAAGGACACCCGATGGATCCCCGACGCAGCCAACCCCAACTTCATCGGCGTCTATCGACTGAACTTTCTCTCCCAATGATCGGTATCCGCATGCTGCGTTTTTTGCCTCTGCTGTTGGTATTGGTGCTGCCGTTTTCGACGGTGTATGCCGAAGACACCGTCGAGCCGAGCGGCTATACGCCAGTGGCCGGTGAAAGTTTTTTCCTGCTGGCCGACAGCAGCTTCGCCAGCGATGAACAGGTGATGGTGCGCCTCGAAGCGCCGGGCCGTGACTATCGCCGGTTCCGCATGGAGCCTTACGGCGGCGCCGACATTCGCGTGTATCGGATCGACAAGCCGCTGGATTTCCTCAAGCGCCAGAAGAACCTCCACCGGGTGGTCAGTGACGGCCAGTTCAAGGGCGAAGGCCTGTCGAATACCCTCGCGTACCTGTGGGACAACTGGTACCGCAAATCCCGTCGGGTGATGCAACGGGCGTTTTCCTACGAGTCGCGTAAACAAGTCACCGAAGAAGTGCCGGAATTGAAGATGGGTACTGCCATCGCCTCGCCAACGCCCTACGATGCGCAGCCGCAATTTGCGCTGATTCCGGGTTTACCGGTGATTAGCCAATTTCGTTATCCACTGTGGCAAGCCAAATCGATCCAGCCCCCTGCCGGGGTGAACCTGGCCGGTTCTTCCAGCGAGTTCGTCAGTGTGGCACCGGGAAACGTGTACATCCCGTTGGGCAACCTGAAGCCGGGTCTGTATCTGGTGGAAGCCCTGATCGGCAAGTACCGCGCGACCACCATGGTCTTCGTCTCCAACACCGTGGCGGTGAGCAAGATAGCCGGTGATGAACTGGTGGTCTGGGCTGCGCACAAACACCAAGGCAGTTCAGTACCGAAGGTCAATGTGCTGTGGACCGATGGCCTGGGCGTGATGAGCAGTGGCGCCACCGATGCCGATGGTTTGCTGCGGTTGAAACACGTCAGCCCGGAACGCTCGTTCGTGATTGGCGAGGACGAGGAGGGTGGGGTGTTCGTCGCTGAAAACTTCTACTACGACAGCGAAATCTATGACACCAAACTCTATGCGTTCACTGACCGGCCGCTGTATCGGCCGGGGGATTGGGTGTCGCTGAAAATCGTCGGTCGCGAATTCAAGAATGCTCGCGACTCGGTGCAGCCGAGTGCCGCCGACGTCAACCTCACCGTGCTCGATGCCACCGGTACAGCACTGCAAAACCTGGCGCTGAAACTCGATTCCAAGGCTGGGACCCAAGGGCGCTTCCAGTTGCCGGACAACGCCGTGGCGGGCGGTTATGAATTGCGTTTCAGCTACAAGGATCAGGCCTACAGCAGCGCCTTCCGCGTTGCCGAATACATCAAGCCACACTTCGAAATTTCCTTGAATCTGGCCAAGCAGGATTACCGCACCGGCGAACCGGTCAAGGGTAGTCTGGTGTTGCTGTACCCGGACGGTAAACCCGTGGCCAATGCCAAATTGAGCCTGAGCCTGCGCGCCCAGCAACTGTCGATGGTCGACAACGAGCTGCAGTATCTCGGGCAATTCCCGGTGGAGTTGACCAGTACCGAACTGACCACCGATGCCAAAGGCAACGCGACCCTCGACCTGCCGGCCGCCGAGAAGCCGAGCCGCTATATGCTCACCGTGTTTGCCAGCGATGGCGCGGCGTACCGGGTCAAGACCACCAAGGAAATCCTCATCGACCGCGGCGCCGCGAATTTCAGTTTGCGCGCTCCCCAGCGATTCAGCGCGGTGGGCGAGAAGGTTGCGTTCAGTTATCTGAATGAAGGTGGCAGCGAACAGAGCAAGGCCGTCATACCGAGCAGTTATGGGTGGGTGCGGCTGGAAGACCAGAGCGCCGGCGAGGGCAAACTGGCCGCCGCCGATAAAGGTTTCACCCTGGCGTTTGAGCGACCGGGCACTTACAACCTGACCTTGAAGGATGACCATGGCCGTGTCGTTGGCGCGACCGGTCATTCGGTCACCGGCGATGGCGTCAAGGCCGTGCCGGGCACCGTAGAAATCGTCCTCGATAAACCGGAGTACAAGGCCGGCGATGGAGCGCTGGCTCTGATCACTTTCCCCGAGCCGGTCAGCGATGCATTGCTGTCGCTGGAGCGGGACAATGTCGAGGCCACCGCGCTGCTGTCAAAGGGCGGCGACTGGCTGCAGTTGGAAAAACTCAGCGAGACGCAATACCGCGCGCGGATCCCGGTGAAAGACAGTTTCGCGCCAAACCTGACTTTCTCTGTGCTCTACACCAAGGGCGGTCAGTACAGTTTTCAGAACGCCGGCATCAAGGTTGTTGCGCCGCAAATCGACGTAGCGATCGCCACCGACAAAGAGTCGTATCAACCTGGCGACACGGTGTCTATCGACCTCACGACTCAATTCGCCGGCAAGCCGATCCCGGCGCACCTGACGGTCAGCGTGGTGGATGAAATGGTCTACGCATTGCAACCGGAAGTTGCACCGAGCATCGACCAGTTCTTCTATCACCCGCGCCGCAATAACGTGCGAACCAGTGCCAGTCTGTCGTTCATCAGCTATGACGTGGCACTGCCGGGCAGCCCGGGAGCACCGGGCAAAGCCAACCGCAGCGAGCGTGGGGTGAAAGTGCTGGAGCGACCGCGTCGCGAAGACGTCGACACCGCCGCCTGGCAGCCGGAATTGATGACCGATGCCAATGGCAAGACCCGCTTCACCTTCAAGATGCCGGACTCCTTGACCCGCTGGCGCATCACCGCCCGGGCCATCGCCGATGATGGTCGGGTCGGGCAGAAGAAACAGTTCGTCCATTCGGAAAAACCGCTGTACCTGAAGTGGAGCGGGCCAACTCGATTCCGCAGTGGCGACAAACCGGAGCTCGGTGTGTTCGCCTTCAGCCAGGCCAAGAAACCGGTAGCGGCTGAGCTGGTGATCCATGACGGCGGCACTGAACAGCGTGTTCCGGTGACGTTGAATAACGGCATCAATTACATCCCGCTGCCCACATTCGCATTGGCCAACGGTGAGTGGACCGCCGAGTTGGTGCAAGACGGCAAAACCGCTGATGCCTTGAGCGTGCGCCTGACCGCGACCGGTGAAGGTTGGCAGGTCACTCAAAGCCAGAGCCTGGACGTAGCCAGCGGTGATACGCCGCTGACCTTGCCGGCGGACGCGACGGATATTCGCCTGCGCCTGGATGACAGTGCGCAAGCGCTGTTCCGTTCGGCACTGGATGATCTGCTGAGTTACCCCTACGGCGGCGTGGAACAGACCGCCAGCCGATTGCTGCCATTGAGCATCGCCTATCCGACCCTGTCGTCTAACCCGCGGATCCGCGATCGCTTGCGCCTGATCATGCAGAACAGCCGCCTGCGCCTGGTGCAAATGGCCGGGCCGTCGGCGAGCTTCACCTGGTGGGGCATGGAGGGTGAGCCGGATGCGTTTCTTACCGCTTACGCCTACTACGCCGACTGGCACGCCAGCAAGGCGTTGGGGTTGAGCCTGCCACCGGAGCATTGGCAGCGGGTGCTGGAGGTCTATGCGAAACAGGCGAAGAACACGCCGCTGTTGCAGCGGGCGCTGATTGTGTCGTTCGCCAAACAGATGCAATTGCCGGTGAACACCTTGCTCAGTGGCTTGATGGATGACCTGGCGAACGCCGGCGAGGGTAATGCCGCAAACCAGATGGACGATGGCGAAGACAGCATCGTCATGAGCGATCCGGATTCTGCGTTGGGGTTGGCCAGTGCTCGCGTGTTGACCGCGTCTTTGGCTCGCCAGGCGAAGGTCGATGCGCCAGAGGCTTTCACTCGGCAACTGGCGGATGCGCAGCAGCGCGTGGAAGTCAGTTCCCAGCCGTTTGCTGAAGCGTTGAATCTGTCGCTGCAAGGCTTCGATCAGGCTCACGCTCAAGCACTGCTGCAGCGTTTGCTGCCACAGCAATCGACACTGGAGCGTGCGTTGGCGCTGGTCTGGCTGCAACGCAGCATCGAACAGGCATCGCCCGCCGTCGCACTGACGCCGGGTGAAGGCTGGAAGCAGGCGCAGGGGGCGACCGGTGAAGTTTACTGGGCGTGGCAGGGGGCTTCGGCCGTGCCTGGGGCTCTGTCCCTGGCTGGCGCGCAAGAGCGTCCGCTGCGGGCCGCATTGAGTTATCAGACCCGGCAACCTGCAGTCGAGCCGATGGCCGTGACCATCACCCGTCGCCTGTCCCGTCTGGTACCGGGTGACGAAGCCTTTACCTTCAAACTGGAAGCGGTCGGCAACAAGCCGTTGGCCAGCGACAGCCTCTACCTGGACGAAGTGATCATCACCAGCAAAGCCGCGCAACCGCTGCGCTATGGCATGCTCGAAGTGCCGCTGCCACCGGGTGCGGACGTCGAGCGCACCACCTGGGGCATCAAACTCATGGACAAGGCCGGCACCGAGCCGACGGCGTTGGAAAAAGCACGTTTCGAGCCGGGGCAAATGGCCTACGCCATTCCAGTCGACGCCTTGAGCGGCGAATTGCGCCTGCGTCACTTGGTGCGCTTCTCGCAAAAAGGTCAGTTCAACCTGCCGCCGGTTCGCTTCACCCAGGTCTATGCGCCGCAGCATCAGGCCCAGGAACAAAAGCCGGCACTGGGCCAGGTCACGGTCCACTGACATGACCCGGTCCCTGGTCTGGATGCTGCTGTGCTTGATTCCTGTACTGGCGACTGCGCAGGACGAGCCGCTACGCCTGGGCTTCAAAGGTGAATTGCTCTCCTTGAGCCGGACTCGGGTGATCGCGCGCGAGCCATTGTCTTCCGGGCTGGAGACCCCGCTGGGCAGTGTGTGGAAGTTATTCGTCTACGGCTGGCTGGTGGATACCGGCGCGCGTGAACCGGCTTATGAATGTCGCGGGCAGTCGAAAGAGGAAGTTTATTGCTGCACGGCGGGCAGCAAGATCGAGCGCGATCAGGCACTGGTCAACTCGTGCGGGTTGTATTTCGAGCCTGGGCGCTTGGGCATTTCTGGCGTTGAGTGGCGCCAGTATTGGCAGGCGCGCCAAGCGCCTGAGTGGTTGCTGGACTTGCCGTCGTTGCAGCCTGCCACTCGGGTCCCAGTGACTGAATTGTTGCGGGCGCTGAGCATGATACCGGGACAGGATCAGGCACGCCGGGTGTTGTTGGACGTGGTCTTGAATGCCGCTGATGGCAATGTCGTGGGTGAACTTGGCGGCCGGCTGCGGGTGAAAACCTGGAGTTGGCTGGACGACCAGGACCCTGCGTCGCGCCAGGGTGGGTTTGCCGGGTGGTTGGCGGATGGAACGCCGGTCTGGGCAGGTGGCCGGGGGACCAGTCAGATGATCTTGCGAAATTATGGTGCAGCCTTGTCAACCGTGCTGCCGGTTGAGTGGCCAGCAGACGCCGGGCGTTGCGTCGAAGTCGGGCTGTTTTCGCGCTATCCGGTTGGACGCGTCCTGGCGGGGGATCGTGTTGTTGCGCCCGGTCACATGCAGGGCGATTATCGGGTCGAATTCGCCAACGGCAACCAACTCGATATCCACAGCGACGGCGAACTGTTTTTAACGGGCGACAAGCTGGTTGCCCGCCTGGACCGCGAAGAATACGTCGCTCGCGTCCTGCAGCGCGAAGCCAGGGCCGAACCCGCCGAAGCCGCTAAAGCCCTGGCCGTCGCCATCCGCACCTACCTCCTGCAAAACGCCAGCCGCAACGGCGACTGCCTGAGCATCGACGACAGCAGCAATCGCCAGCGTGTCGCCCCGCGCCCGGCCACCGCCGAGTCGCGCAATATCGCCGCCTGGACCAGCGACCTGGTCCTCGCCGGCAGCACCGTCACCTACCACTCCGACCAACCCGGCCCGAACCAACTCTCCTGGCAACAAGCCGTCGAACAAGCCAGTACCGGCCAACGCTACGACGCCATCCTGCTGCACGCCTATCCACGTGCCAGCCTCAGTCGCTGGGACAATCCCGTGGCCTCCTGCGAAGCACTCTCCGCCGCCCAGGACTGGCTACAAAAACAGCGCCGCGGCTGGCGCCAACGCCTGGAAAGCGAAACCGGCTACAACGAAGTCAGCACCTTCGCCGTCTGTCGCCTCACCTTCGGCCGGCCCCATGTCGACCGCGAACGCCAGCGCATCTACGTGCGCGGCGTGCTGTCACTGCAAGACCGTCTAGACCTGACCCACGAGTACCTGCACCTGGCCTTCGAAGCACACCCCAACGGCCAGAATGAAGCCTACATCGAAGGGCTCGCCCGCCACCTCTTGCTGGAATAGACCATGAAACTCCGTTATCCACAGGGCTTGCTGTTCCTTTTCGCCTGTTGCGTATTGCCGATGACGATCGCCGCCGATAGCGCAGTCAAACTCGACACTCCGGTGGGTGGCTGGCGTACCGGAGCACCTGAAGGTGAAGGCGAAAATTTCCGCCAGGTCGTCAACTACCCCGCGTCCTCGGTGAACACCCCGGTCGGGCAGGCCAACACCGCACGCATCACCGGCCAGATCAAGGCCACGCCCAAGCCCGATGAGCCCGGCCGGTTGATTGTCAATGGCGTCAGCATGCCGCTGAAAATCGATCCCGCTGGCCGCTTTGATCGACCGTTCTCATTCCCCAACGGCAGCAACAGCGTCGAAGTGCGCAGCGCCGATGGCCAGCAACGCCACCGCACGCAGTTCCTCAACACCAGCGGCGGCGCCACCGCGGCCAAATTGCGGGTGCTGCTGGCATGGGACAGCGATGGCACGGATCTGGATCTGCACCTGATAACCCCGGATGGCGCGCACATCTGGTACGGCGATCGCGTCGTCCCCAACGGTGCGGCGCTCGATGTCGACGTGACGACAGGCTACGGCCCGGAAATCTTTGCCATGCCGGCGCCGATCAAAGGTCAGTACCTCGTTTACGTGAACTATTTCGGGGGCGGGTACCGGAGTGATGAACAGGGGCAGGAGGAGGCGGTTCAACCGCTGACGACGGCGCAGGTGACGGTGATTACGGAGGAGGGGACGCCGGACGAGAAGATGGAGACGTTCCTGGTGCCGATGCGGGCGGTGGGGGAGTTGACGTTGGTTAAGGGGTTTAGTTATCCGTGAGGCTCAGCTACAGCGAACGCAGCATTGCTTACATGGACTCACCAGCTTGAGCTACTTGCCATTCCATTACAGGGGTTTATAGCAATTGTGCAGCAGCTTGTTGCACAAATTCCACGTCCGACCACGCTTCGGCAAAAGCGCGCATGTACTTGAGGTTGCGTAAGGAAAACCCTTCGAATCAGTCAGCAGGTTGCTGACTGATTCGGTCCTGAGCATCTTGATAAGCGGCTTCACCTTCTCGCTTTCCAATGGCGATCACAAACACCACAACCTCTTGATCAATCACTTGATAGATCAGCCGATAGCCGGCACTGCGTAGCTTTATCTTGTAGCAATCTGGCAAATTACGAAGTCGGTTGGCTTCAACGCGAGGGTTTTTCAACACCTCAACAAGCTTCTTTTTGAACTGCTGGCGCAAGGTGCCGCCCAGTTTGTTCCACTCTTTCAATGCGCGACGATCAAATTCGAGGCTATAGGTCATCCAGGCTAACCTTGACTCGCTGAGGGGCGGCAAGGCGCTCGGTGACCACTGCAATGAGGGCTTCATCCTCTTCGCTAAGTAATGCTGCCTTGAAAGGCAATTTGCCTCGTTCGGCGACGTATTGGAGTGTTTGGCGCAGAAGCTCGGAGGGCGTTACGCCGAGTTTTTCCAGCTCGGCAAATGAACGCTGCTTCAGGTCATCGTCAATGCGAATGTTGATAGAAGCCATGGTGAGATACCTGTAATGACGTTTGTCGTTACGGTAGCAATTGCTTCCCTGCTTCACAACCTCTTGTTCAGAGTTTTAGACGACGGGTCTGCTTTCTGTCAGGCATTAAAAAGCCGGCTTGTGGGCGGCGTTATTTTTGGGTATTTACCTTGTTTTGTTGGTGTTTGTGGCTTTAGAGATTTCTGTCCCCCCATTTGTCCCCCCACTGTGTCCGTTCGTGCACCCAACCATCAGACTCAAGGTTGGGATCATTATGGCGCTCATTAGGCTGGAATTTGTGTACGTGGCAATCTGCCGGCTAGTAATCCGTGATATTCGTTGCAAGCTCCATGATAATCCCCTCAGCTCGCATAAAGGGAATCCTTCATATGGAACTGATCGACAACATCAATACCCTGCTTGGTGAAAGCCTAAAAGGTACGATTAAGCCGGGTTCGAAGCTGAAGATCGCTGCTTCGTGCTTTTCGATCTACGCCTACGTGGCGCTGAAGAAGGAGCTGGAGAGCATAGACTCCTTGGAGTTCATCTTCACCTCGCCGACCTTCGTCCCCAATGAGGTCAGCGACAAGATCAAGAAGGAGCAGCGCGAGTTCTATATCCCCAAGGCGGAGCGCGAGCGCAGCCTGACTGGTAGTGAGTTTGAGATCCAGTTGAAGAATCAACTTACTCAAAAAGCCATCGCCAGGGAGTGTGCAGACTGGATACGCCGTAAGGCTACCTTCCGTTCCAACCGTGCTCAGGCTCCGATGCAGCCCTTTATCGGTGCACAGGCTGAGGCGGGCGACGCCGTATTTATGCCCGTTCAGGGATTTACAGCTGTCGATCTGGGCTACCAGAAAGGTGATGCGCTCTCAAACATCGTTTCCCGTTTCGATGAACCAGCCCACACGGGCATGTTCCTCAACTTGTTCGAGCAAATTTGGAGCGACTCGGAAAAACTTGAAGATGTGACTGGTCGACTCTGCGACCACATCGCATCGGTCTACCAGGAGAACCCCCCAGAGCGAATCTATTTTCTAATGCTCTACAACATCTTCCGCGAGTTTCTGGAAGACGTAAATGAGGACGTCCTACCCAATGACCGCACCGGCTATCAGGACAGTCTGATTTGGCAAAAGCTGTTCAACTTTCAGCGCGACGCGGCCACCGGACTGATCAATAAACTGGAAACCTACAGCGGCTGCATCCTGGCGGACAGCGTGGGCCTGGGTAAAACCTTCACCGCATTGGCGGTGATCAAGTATTACGAGCTGCGCAACAAGTCGGTTTTGGTGCTCTGCCCTAAGAAGCTCTCCGACAACTGGCGCAACTACAACCAGAACCTTAAGACCAACATTTTTGCCAAGGATCGCTTCAACTACGACGTGCTCTGTCACACCGATCTGACTCGTACCCGTGGTGAGTCACTGGGCATTCCGCTGGATCGCGTCAATTGGGGTAACTACGACCTAGTTGTGATCGATGAGTCGCACAATTTCCGTAACAACGACGTCTATAAAGACAAAGAGACCCGTTACCAGCGGCTGATGAATCAGGTCATTCGTCAAGGTGTGAAAACCAAAGTGCTGATGCTTTCGGCCACCCCGGTCAACAACCGTTTTAGTGACTTGCGAAACCAGTTGGCCTTGGCCTACGAGGGCGAGAGCGACAACCTTAGTAAGAAGCTTCGCACTGAAAAGGACATCGACGGTATTTTCCGTCGCGCCCAGGCAGCCTTTAATGTGTGGACCGGTCTGCCACCCGAAAAACGTACTGCAGCTGCGATTCTCAATACCCTTGATTTCGACTTCTTCGAACTGCTCGACAGCGTCACCATTGCCCGATCGCGCCGGCATATCGAGACCTTCTACAACACCGCCGACATCGGCAGTTTTCCTGAGCGCCGCAAGCCCCTATCGTTTCATTGCCCGTTGACTCCGCGTGGTGACGTCATCGGCTTCAACGAAATCTTCAACCGGTTGTCGCTGCTTAAGCTCGCCGTGTACGCACCGGTTAGCTATATCCTGCCCAGTCGGTTGAAAAAATACGAAGAGATGTACGACACCGAAGTGGAGGGAGGTAAAGGCAAGCTCAAACAGGTTGACCGTGAGAGAAGCCTGCAAGCGCTGATGACTACCAACCTGCTAAAGCGGCTCGAGAGCTCGGTCGAGTCTTTCCGTCTGACCCTGAAAAATCTGCAAAACACGCATCGGAGCGCGCTGGATAAAATCGCCACTTTCAAGAAAACCGGCCTTGCCAGTGACTTCGCCGACGTTACCGCGGCCTTTGAAGATACCGATTTTGACGACGATAATTTACCTTTGCCCGGCGACATTACCATCGGTAAGAAGATTCAGATCAGCTTGGAAGACATGGACGTGCCGTCTTGGGAGCAAGACCTGCAAGGTGACCTGATCTTCATTGAAGAGTTGTTGGCTGAAATGGCCAAAGTCACACCAGCCGACGACGCCAAACTGCAGCACCTGAAAACCCAGATCACCAGCAAGCTGGCATCACCGATCAATCCTGGAAATCGCAAGGTGCTGATTTTTACCGCCTTCGCCGATACCGCCAATTACCTTTACGACAACCTGGCTGAGTACCTGCTGAGCACTCACAAGGTACATTCTGGCAAGGTCACCGGCAGCGATGTGCCCAAGTCCACCCTTGGCACTATGCCGGGCAGTCGCCAGACTTACGACTTCCAGGGTTTGCTGACGCTGTTCTCGCCGCGTTCGAAAGAAAAAGCAGTGATTTATCCAGATGAGGCCCGTGAAATCGACATTCTCATCGGCACCGACTGCATCTCCGAAGGCCAGAACCTGCAAGACTGCGACTACTTGATCAACTATGACATTCACTGGAATCCGGTGCGCATCATCCAGCGCTTCGGTCGGGTAGATCGTATTGGTTCGCAGAATACCAGTATTCAGTTGGTCAACTACTGGCCAGACATAAGCCTTGACGAGTACATCAACCTCAAAGAGCGGGTTGAAAATCGCATGATGATTGCTGACGTTACCGCCACCGGTGACGACAACGTGCTCAACGCCCAGGCCAACGACGTGGCCTATCGCAAAGAGCAGCTGCGACGCTTGCAGGATGAAGTGATTGAGATGGAAGACATAAAGACCGGCGTCTCCATCACCGACCTCGGCCTCAACGATTTTCGCATGGACTTGCTCAATTACATCAAGGCAAATGGTGACCTTGATAACATTCCCAATGGTTTGCACACCGTCGTGCCGGCTGAGCAAGAGCTTGGATTAGTGCCCGGCGTAATTTTCACTTTGCGCAATCGCAAGCACGGTTTCAGCCTTAATCAACAGAATCGACTGCATCCCTTTTACCTGATCTATATCAGTCTTGAAGGGCAGATCATCAGTGATCAGACAGAAGCCAAGCGCCTGCTGGATCTGGCGCGTAGCGCTTGTAAGGGCCACAGTCAGCCGATTCGTGACGCCTATCAGTTGTTCAATCAAGCAACTGAAGACGGGCGTAACATGCGCGCCTACTCCAATCTGCTCGACCAAGCGATTCGCTCGATGATCGATTTGAAGGAAGAGAAGGACATCGATAGTCTGTTCAGCGGCGGTAAGACCACCGCGTTGGTCGACACCATCTCTGGGCTGGATGATTTCGAGCTTATTACTTTCATCGTCATTCAGGGCACGGCATGAGCCAGGCCCCAGTTACACCACCAGTCACGCCCGCGCTGTTTAGTTTTCCTTCACAGGCCAAGGTTGGCCGCGTGGTGGCGAAGAACAAAATCTACGAGCGCGGCTCTGTCGGCTCGACGCTGCGCGAAAAGTTTGTTGCCCAGGTCGAGCAAATCACCTGGCAGTACAAACTGGCCCCGGAAACTATTAACCTCCCGGCGCGGGGCGGTGTCGTAGAAATTCAGATTTTCGACATCGTACTGAAATCAGCTGAGTTGGATGAAGATGTGCTGCGCGCTATCGACCGCGCTATCCCGTTGCCGATCATCTTCCAGTTGCACCATGAGCAATGCACCCGCATGGTGGCGACCTTTAAGCGCCCGAGCGAAGCCGATCCCAGCAAGTGGGTCATTGATGGCTACTTCTCGGGAGCCTGGTTAGCTGCTGATACCGAGCGGCAGCTACTGCCGGTGGCGCTGGATCTGTATGGCCTTTACGAACAACTGCTGCGTAGCTTGCTACCCAAACCAGCGAGGCTTGGTGAAAGTCTTTCAGAGCAGCTGCAGCGACTGACCCGACTGCGCAGCTTGCAAGGCGAGCAACGCAAGCTGGAGGCGCGTTTGCACAAAGAAATACAGTTCAACCGCAAAGTGGAGCTCAACGCTCAATTGCGGGAACTGAATACCAAAATTGATCAGCTGAGCGCGTAAGCGCCAGTTCGCACCCAAGAATTTAAGAATTACAGGACGTCCCATGGACAAGCTGAAGATGCACTCTCAAAACCTGACCGAAGCCAATATCGATAAGCTGGCCGCGTTGTTTCCCAATTGCGTTACCGAGGCTCGGGATGCAGCGGGTGAGCTGAAGAAGGCCATTGACTTCGACCTGCTGCGTCAGGAATTGTCTTCTTCTATCGTTGACGGACCACAGGAGCGCTATCAGCTGAATTGGCCGGGTAAGCGCGAAGCGTTGTTGATGGCTAATGCACCAATTGCGAAGACTCTCCGACCTTTCCGGGATGAAAGTATTGATTTCGATTCGACAAGAAATTTATTTATTGAAGGGGATAATCTTGAAGCCCTAAAGCTTTTGCAGGAGGTTTATTTAAATCGAGTAAAGATGATTTACATAGATCCACCCTACAATACGGGGAACGATTTTATCTATGATGATGATTTTTCCGAAAATAGCGAAGCCTATTTTGAACGATCAAATCAACAAGATGCAACTGGTCGACGACTTGTAGCAAATACTGAGGCTAATGGTAGGTTTCACTCTGATTGGCTTTCGATGATGTATCCGAGAATAAAGCTTGCCTGGAATCTTCTCAAAGATGATGGCTCTCTATTTATTTCGATTGACGATAATGAAGTTGATAGCTTGAAGAAGATTTGTGACGAAATTTTTGGTGCTCAAAATTTCGTGGCGACTGTTATTTGGCAAAAAGTATATGCCCCAAAGAATAGCGCGAAACACTTTTCAGAGGACCATGATTACATAGTGATTTATGCAAAAAATGCAGCCTCTTGGACTCCTACACTGTTAGATCGAACAGCTGAGCAGGATGCGTTGTATAAAAATCCGGACCAAGACACGCGTGGGCCCTGGATGTCAGACAATCTTACCGCTCGAAATGCATATGCAGATGGCCAGTATGAAGTGGAGGGGCCCACCGGTAAGGTATTTGTTCCTGGTAGGGGCCTATACTGGCGGCATTCCAAGGCGAACTTCGAAAAGCTTATTGCTGATAATCGAATTTGGTGGGGGGCTGACGGAAATAACATGCCTCGTTTGAAACGTTTCTTGTCTGAGGTCTCTGGGGGGCGGGTTCCGCAGACATTGTGGTCTTATAAAGAAGTAGGGCACACCCAAGAGGCAAAGCGAGAACTGCTCGATTATGTTTCATTCAAAAATACAGAGAATGTGCTGAATTCGGTTAAGCCTACTAAATTGTTAAAGAGGGCCATCAAAATAGCTACGTCCGCTAACTCGGACGATATAGTTATGGACTTTTTTGCTGGTAGTGCTCCCGCTGGGCAAGCGGTTGTTGCTCTAAATATGGAAGATGGTGGTAATCGCCGATATATTCTGGTCCAAATTCCAGAGGTGCTTCCTGCTCCAGAAGACGGGTTTGAAACGATTGCTGATCTCGCTAAGTCAAGGCTCAGAAATTTTTCTGCTAAGGTTGAGTCTGATTCAAATTCCCAAGAAGGTAGTAGTGATGGTTTAAAACTCGATGTCGGATTTAGGTATTTCAAAATTGATACCTCAAATATGAACGAGGTTTACTACATCCCGGATGCAGTTCGCCAGGATTTGCTATCCGATCAAGTTGATAATATCCGCGAAGACCGCACTGCTGAAGACCTACTTTTTCAGGTGTTGCTGGACTGGGGGGTAGATCTAGCCCTTCCTATCACCCAGCAAATTATCGCTGGTAAGACCGTGTACTTCGTTGACGGCAATGCACTGGTCGCCTGCTTCGATATCGGTATCGACGAAGACTTCATCAAACAGCTCGTTGGGCATAAGCCGCTACGTGTGGTTTTCCGCGACGCTGGCTTCGCCAGTGATAGCGTAAAAATTAATGTCGGGCAGATGTTTAAATTGCTTTCGCCAGCTACCGAAATCAAGACGCTATAAGGGGCTGATGCGTATGAAACTGAAGTTTAAAGTCCAGCCCTACCAGACTTATGCGGTAGACGCCTTAGCCGACTGCTTTATTGGCCAGCCAAAATCCTCGGGTGTAAGCTATCGCGTTGACCCTGGAGCTAAGTCTTTCGCGCCGGTGGCACCACAGCAGATTGACTTGCTCGGTGCGGAGAGGATTGAGCCTATTGAGGCTGGTTTCAAGAATGCAGAGTTAGTGGTGAGCGCGGCGCAGTTGTTGGGAAACATTCAAGATGTGCAACGCCGTCAGAACTTGCCGTTATCGGCGGTGCAGGCTAGAGATAAACATACGGGCTGCACCATCAATCTCGATGTGGAGATGGAGACAGGCACTGGTAAGACCTATTGCTACATCAAGAGCATGTTCGAGCTGAACAAACGTTATGGCTGGAGCAAGTTTATCGTTGTAGTGCCGAGTATTGCCATTCGTGAAGGTGTCTATAAGTCGCTGCAGATCACGGCCGAGCACTTTTTAGAGAGCTACGACAAGAAGGCGCGCTTCTTCATCTACAACTCCAAGCAGCTGCACAACCTGGAAAGCTTCTCTTCGGATGGCGGCATTAACGTCATGGTTATCAACGTCCAGGCGTTCGCAGCCCGTGGTGCAGATCAGCGGCGGATCTATGAAGAGCTGGATGACTTTCAATCGCGCCGCCCCATTGATGTGATCAAGGCTAACCGGCCGATTCTGTTTCTCGATGAGCCGCAGAAGATGGAGGGAGCCAAGACGCTGGCTTCCTTCAGCGAGTTTAATCCGTTGATGATCGTGCGCTACTCGGCCACTCACAAAACGGAGTACAACAAAATCCACCGCCTTGATGCGCTGGATGCCTACAATCAAAAGCTGGTGAAGAAGATCAGCGTGCGCGGCATCACTGTTAAAGGCCTGACCGGTACCAACGCTTATCTATTTTTACAGGACATTGAAGTCTCGACCAAATCGCCTGTGGCGCGAGTTGAGATGGAAATCAAGCAAAGCAGTGGTATCAAACGAGTAATGCGCAAACTCGGCCGCAACGACAATCTGTACGATCTATCTGGTGGACTGGATCAGTACAAAGGCTTCGTGGTTGCTGAGATTGACGCCCGTATCGATACACTGAGCTTTACCAACGGGGTGGAGCTAGTTGCCGGAGAGGCCGTGGGCAACGTGGATGAGGCCGCCATGCGGCGCATCCAAATCCGCGAGTCGGTCAAAGCACACTTTCAGAAGGAGATGATGCTATTTAGTAAGGGCATCAAGGTGCTGTCGCTGTTCTTCATTGATGAGGTGGCAAAATACCGCCAGTACGACGCAACCGGCGAATCGCCTGGCGAGTACGCGCAGATCTTCGAGGAAGAGTACAACGCCTACCTCACCGACGTGATGACGCTGGAAGACACTCCCTACAACCGCTATCTCAAGGGTATTCAGGTTCGCCAGACCCATAATGGCTACTTCTCTATCGACAAGAAGAGCAAGCGCCTAGTCGATCCCACAGTGGGGAAAAAAGCTACTGAGACCGACGACGTGGATGCCTACGACTTGATCCTTAAGGATAAAGAACGCCTGTTGTCATTCGACGAACCGGTGCGATTTATCTTCTCCCACTCGGCTTTGCGCGAAGGCTGGGATAACCCCAACGTCTTCGTTATTTGTACCTTAAAGCACAGCGATAACAGTATCTCGCGGCGCCAAGAGGTGGGTCGTGGAATGCGCCTGTCCGTCAACCAACAGGGTGACCGTATGGATGATCCGGCCACCGTGCACCAAATTAATGAGCTGACGGTGGTGGCCAGCGAAAGCTACAAGGACTTCGTTGGTGCACTGCAGAAGGACATCAGTGAGTCTTTGTCGGCACGGCCGCGTGAGGCCACCGAGAATTACTTCAAAGGAAAAATTTTACAAACCCCAACTGGCGACGTTGAGGTCTCTGCGCAACTGGCCAAGCAGATTTACAAGTACCTGCTGAAAAACGACTACACCGACGACAACGATCAGATCACCTTGACCTACCATGAGGCCAAAAAACAAGAACAACTGGCAGAGTTGCCGGTTGAACTGCAGCCCTATGCAACTCAGGTATTTCAGCTGATCGATAGCGTCTTCAGTGCGGCGCAAATGCCGGAGATTGGTGATGACCGCAAAGCCAAGATCAATCCCCTTAATTCGAACTTCGAGAAGAAGGAATTTCAAGCGCTGTGGAACAAAATCAACCGTAAAGCCGCTTACACCGTTCATTTTGAAAGCAATGAGCTGGTGGGCAAGTGCGTGGCAGCGTTGGATGCTGAGTTACGGGTTAAACCGATGCAGTACGTTATCGAGCGCGGCAGCCAGTTGGAGAATGCCAGCTTCGACGATATGAAGAGTGGCTCGGCCTTTAAGATCGCCGAAAGCTCGACCGAAAAGTACAACCACTCCGTTCATTCGGCGGTGAAATACGATCTGATTGGCAATCTGGCTGAGGACACCCAGCTAACACGCAGTACCATTGCCAGCATCCTCAAAGACATCAACGTGGCAGTCTTCAGCCAGTACAAAACCAACCCGGAAGACTTCATCGCTAAGGCCTCTACGCTCATCAATGAGCAAAAGGCCACAGCTATCGTCGAGCACATCGCTTACAGTCCGGTGGACGAAACCCATAGCTCTAACATCTTCACTGCAGAGAAACCCAAGGACGATTTCAGCAAGGCCTTCGAAGCTAAGCACCACGTCTATGACTACGTGTTCACCGACTCCAGCATCGAGCGTAAATTCGTCGAGGAGCTGGATGCAAGCACTGAAGTGGTGGTTTACGCCAAGCTACCGAAGAGTTTCTTCATACCCACGCCGGTAGGCAACTACAACCCAGATTGGGCTATCGCCTTCCAAGAGGGCAAGGTGAAGCACGTTTACTTTGTCGCCGAAACCAAGGGTTCAATGTCCAGCATGGATCTGCGTGCCATCGAAGCCTCCAAAATCGCCTGCGCTCGCAAGTTCTTCGCCAAGATCACCTCAGCGCAGGTGAGGTACGACGTGGTGGATGGGTTTGGGAAGTTGATGGAGTTGGTGAAATAATGAAAGCTACCGAAGCCAACTTACTCAAGTTTCTGCGTAAGTCGCCGCAGTTTGTTATTCCGATTTACCAGCGTAATTACTCCTGGACTGAAGCGCAGTGCCGTCAGCTATGGGCGGATCTACTGCGGGCCGGACGTAATGAAAAGGTTAACGCGCACTTCATCGGCTCCATTGTCTACATTGAGCGTGCATTGTCATCAGTCACCAGTCAGGAAGCCCTGCTGGTCATCGATGGGCAGCAGCGATTGACCACGAGTACGCTGCTGGTTGCCGCTCTGGCCAGCTATCTTAAAGGTCTCGCCCCTGACAAATTAGATCCGTTCGAGGATTTATTGGAGGCCTTTTCTCCCCGGAAGCTGCGCAACTACTACCTACTCAATCCTGATGAGGATGGTGAGCGCCACTTCAAGCTGATCCTTTCTGAAACCGACAACGATACGCTCCGCGCAATCCTTAAAGACACGCCCATGCCTGCCGAAAGCAGTACGCGTGTCTATGAGAACTACCAGCTTTTCCGGGAGCTCTTGACGCAACATCACAACGAGCTAGACGCAGTGTGTGAGGGTCTGGCAAAACTAGTGATTGTCGATGTCTCGTTGGATCGCGCCCAGGATAACCCCCAGCTAATCTTCGAGAGCATGAATTCCACCGGACTGGAACTCAGTCAGGCTGATTTGATCCGTAACTACATCCTCATGGGGTTGGAGCCCAATCTGCAGACAGAGCTCTACAAGAGTTACTGGCGTCCGATGGAGAAGGGCTTTGGGCAGGCAGCTTATACGGTGCATTTTGATGCGTTCATGCGACACTATCTGACAGCAAAAACTGGAGAAATCCCTAATGTCCGAGAGGTGTATGTCGCTTTTAAAATCTATGCGGGTGGACTTGCCCCTACAAAACCGGACACCAACTCCCCGTTAAATTGATGCTGCCGCCAAGCGCCTGAACTCCCTCGGTGAACGGTAATTCAAGGCGCTGTGCGGATGCTGCTCGTTGTAATGCTCGAAGGCAATTGCCAAGTTACGCAACGCCGTTTCTCGATCCGGCTTAGGCATGTGCGCCACGTAGTCACGCTTGATCGTTTTCACGAAGCTCTCGGCCATGCCGTTGCTCTGCGGGCTGCGAACTGGGGTGGTCACCGGCTGCAAACCGATCTGTCGAGCAAACAGGCGTGTCTGTTCGGCGGTGTACGCCGAGCCGTTATCGCTGAGCCATTGCACCGGCGTGGTCGGCAGTTGATCACCGAAGCGCTTCTCCACGCTTTCCAGCATCAAGTCGCGGATATCATCGCCACTGTACCCGGTCGGGCTGGCGACCCACCCGATGGCTTCGCGATCACAGCAGTCCAGGGCGAAGGTCACGCTCAGTTTGGCGCCGTCCTCGCAGCGGAACTCAAAGCCGTCCGAGCACCAACGCGTATCGCTGGTTTGCACCGCAATACGTCCTTCGTGCCGACGCGGCACGCCGGGTTGTTTGATCCGGCGTTCAAGCAGCAGGTTGTGATCACGCATCACCCGGTAAACCCGCTTCACGTTGATCGCGGGTAGCAACTGGGTTTCACGGGCGCGACGCAGCAATCCCCAGACTCGACGGTAGCCATAGCTGGGCAGTTCACTGACCTGTTGCTGGATTTCGGCCACCAACTCAGCGTCGTTCACAGGCCTGCTTCGCCGTATTTTGGGCGATACCGATTGCTTGATTCGAACCGTTAATTGCGAGCGCGCCACACCGAGACATTCGCTGACCAGCTTCACTGGTCGTCCCCCGGCAACAAGGGTGAGTGCGCAATCCATTTTCGCGACCGGGCGATCTCCACGGCCTCTTTGAGGATTTCCGCTTCCATCGTTTTCTTGCCCAGCATCCGTTGCAGTTCACGGATCTGCTTGAGCGCATCGCTCAACTCGGAGGCAGGCACCACGGCTTCGCCGGCACTGACCGCCGACAGGCTGCCGTCCTGATACAGCTTGCGCCACAGAAACAGCTGATTGGCATTGATACCGTTGCGCCGAGCGACGACCGACACACTTTGTCCTGGCTCAAGGCTCTCGCGAACCATGGCCAGCTTTTGCTCTGGGCTCCAGCGGCGCCGCCGCTCCTGGCCCAAAAGCTCCCCACTCTTATCGTTGCTGTTAGTCATAAACATAACCGTTTGCCTATCCCTTATCGTAAGGGGGAAACGGTGTCCTGTCTTTCATGGGGCTCGTTCAGCGGGTACCCTCTTAGGTAACATTTCCGACTTGGTTGCGGATATCCACGGCTATGCGACCTACTATTGCGCCATTGCGCTTGGCGCAGAGTCACAACCTCTACTCAAGCAGGTCTTCCATGACCTACGGGAGCTTAAGGTCGACGTGGCCTATCCTTTCCTGCTCGATGTCTATCATGACTACAAGCAGGGTCGGCTCAGTGTCGAAGAACTACATCAGGTGGTTCGGTTGGTCGAGAGCTACGTTTTCCGTCGTGCGGTGTGCTCCATCCCAACCAATTCGTTAAACAAGACTTTCGCTGGACTATCGCGCACTCTGAAGAAGGATCGGTATTTGGAGAGCGTTCAAGCCGCTTTCTTGCTTCTGCCGTCCTATCGCCGCTTTCCGGCCGATGAAGAGCTTCAGCGAGAACTCAAACAGCGTGATCTCTACAACTTCCGTAGCCGTAGCTACTGGTTACGACGTCTGGAGAACCACGGCCGCAAGGAGCGCGTGATGGTGGAGGATTACACCATCGAGCACATCTTGCCGCAGAATCCTGAATTGCCCACGCAGTGGCAAGCGGAGTTGGGGCCAGACTGGCAGACGGTTCAGCAGACGTGGCTGCATACCTTGGGTAACCTCACGCTTACAGGCTATAACAGCGAGTATCGAGATCATCCTTTTAACTACAAACGTGACCAAGTGACTGACAGAGATGGCAACCCTGTCGGCTTTGCGCAGAGTCCGTTAAAGCTTAACAAAGGCTTGGGACAAATCCAGGTATGGAATGAAGAGGCGATCAAGTCTCGCGCTGATCGCTTAGCAATAGAGGCGACAAAGGTCTGGAGCGTGCCGTTTGTAGGCGCTGATATTCTCGACGCCTACCGCCCGACAACGATTCAGTCTGGCCAGCAGTACAGCATTGATGAACATCCCTTCCTGGGTGCTGGCCCTATGCGCGAACTCTTTGAATGCTTGCGTACCGCCGTTCTGGAGCTTGATCCTTGCGTCAACGAAGAAGTACTCAAGCTCTATATTGCCTTCAAAGCGGAAACCAACTTTGTCGATGTGGTGCCGCAGGCCAAACGTCTGCGCCTGTCGCTCAACATGCCCTTCCAAGAGATCGATGATCCCAAAGGCTTGTGCCTCGATGTGACTAACCTTGGGCGCTGGGGAAATGGGGACGTTGAGATTGGCCTCGCTAGCAAGGACGAGCTGCCCTACGTCATCGGTCTGATTCGCCAATCATTTGATAGACAGATGGGGGACAACTTCAGCGCTTGATGCCGTCGTCAGAATGACTGTGAAGGAAAAAAATAAGGGCATGATGCTCATGGTTTTTCCTTGGGGATTCAAGATTGGTATGAGTTGCTGAGAGGCATCCCATACCAGTGACTGCCCTCTACTATGGCTGCGAAACACTGACCCAGTCGGCGCGCATAAATGGGCAGGGCTCGTATGCCTACCTCAAGGATGTGCTGAGGCGGCTGCCAACACAGCTGGCTAGCGAAATTGAGCAATTGCTGCCGCATCACGGGGTGCCGGCCTGACTTACGCAAGGTGAGTTGGACTTACGCTTACGTTGGGTCAGTCGAGACGACGCTCCTGCTTGGACCTCCCACGACGACGGCAGCGGGCTGAGTTGCTATGTGTGCCCCGTCGATCCACATAGCCGGCCCTGACACTACGCCCTTGCTCCGTTACATGGGGAACAGGTCAATCGCAAAGATGCTGTTGGAGGCCTTGCTGCTGTGGTAGGCCGCGCGCGGCGCCAGTGATGGAGAAAATAGATGGTGTCGGGTGAGGTGCTGCTCGACGGTGGCGTACACCGACAGAAAGAACCGCTCCAGCGCATTGATCTCAGTACCCTCATGATCCTGATAGAAGTACGAGAGATACCCTATTGCATCGCGATCGTGGATAACCGAGCCCTTCTGGAGATGGTAGGAGTGATTCAAACCGGTGATTTCATCCGGGAGGAAGTGGAAAGTGTCGTGGTCGAACTCCTGATAGTCACCTTGATGCCGATACGTGTGAAAGTGCCGGCTTACAGTCCCTAGCGTGGGGGCATTGAACATGAAGAGGTAGGTCTTCGCTTCCAGTCTCAGGCTTTCGAAGCTCTGGAAATAACGGATCACATCATGTAACGCCGCCTTATTGATCGAGGTTTTCACTTCGATGATGGCGATCACCGCCTCCGCCGGCACGACAACTACACCACCTACCCGATAGAACGGGGCATACCAGTGGGAATCGTAAATCAAAATATCGCACTGCTTAGAAAGACCGCCCTCCTTGTCGATGATAAAGCCCTGCTCGACGCCGACCGCCCCAGGCAAGTGATCGTTGAGGAATTGGCGCAGCACTGCTTCCGCCAGCGCGCCAGTGGTGGGATTGTGCCGGCTGATATACACCTTAGCCTGGGCGATCTTGCTGTGCAGTTCTTGACTTACATGATCAAAATAATGGCTCACGCCAACTGTTCTCCCTTAGGAAGATTGGTAGGTGTATTCACCGGCCCCTTACCCTGAATCGTATTCAGTACATCTTTGAGCATGATCCCTAGGCTCATCTTCGTTTGGCTCCTCCTATACGAGCTGCCTTCCTCTCTAAACGAATCGCATAGACCTCGAGCACCTGCGCTACAGCCTCGCAATAAGGCTCCATGTTGCCTGAGCGATCTGGCTTGCGTAGTTCCTCAGCGCGGCGGCGGGCGGCTGCTGCGCTGGGCCTGCGCCCTAATGCACTTAGGATCTTGGCCCCGCGATCGTTCACCAAAGCGATGTGGTTCAAATTCAACACGCCTGGTGCCGATGTATCGACAGCCTCCGGCGTCAATCCTTCGATCTCACCGTTTTCTCTAAATCGAAAATGCACAGCCAGCCCTCTCATCGTAGGGCTTACAAAGGGATTTTGGGCAGGATCGTATGCGCTTTTTCGAACGGCTCCGTACTCACAGGCACCGCCAGGCTGCGGAACGCAGGCCAGTAAATTTGTCCAGCTCACCGAGCTGTCAGCGTCGTGTTGTGAGCGCGGCAGGATATGCTCGATGTGCGCTTGCCATTTGCCGTCACGATGAACGATTTGCTTCAGGGTGTAAGCGCATAGCCCTGCCTGCTCCTTAACCAATTGGCTAAGCATGGCCTCTCTTGTTGCACCGTCGAGATAGTCGTAGTGAATGTTCTGCGGAGATGTCCTATTGCTACGTTTCCAAGCTCTCAATACGTTGCATTCTGCCCCTTTCGACACTGTCCTCACTCGCCATCCTCCTGTCCTGACGAAATGGGGTCGACTTTCTCTGTGGGGTCAAACCATTCTAGAGATTCCTCAAGACGTAGCACCTCTGGCAAGATACCGAAACTCTCCCGTAGAGCTGCTAAAGCTTGGCGAGCTTGGTCGTACTGCTCATCCTCAATAGCACGCTCAACCTGAACGATCTCGGATTTAAAACCAGTGTTCCGGGCGTCGCCCTCCATCAGCTCTTCTAATACCTCGCCACTGCTCAACCCCAACGCACGTGGAGCGTGGCCAAGCAAGTGGCCGCCGCGTAGCAGCATGACGGATTCAGGGCGGAGCTCCCCCACCACTTGAGGTGAGTGCGTGGTGATGACGAACTGGCAGTTCGGAAAGGTGGCTTCGAGCTTGGCTACGGCTTCACGTTGCCAGCGTGGGTGCAAGTGAAGGTCAAGTTCATCAATCATGACCACTCCAGCACCCTCGTTCGGGTTGGTGAGGTTGGGGTTGAGCACGCTCAACCTACGAGCCATGTCGCCCACCAGTGCCAGCATGTTGCGCTCGCCATCTGACAGCTGAAGCACATTGAACTCGTCACCTCCCTTGCTCACCGTCATACGCATCTTGGGCTTGCGGCGCACACGCACGCCGTCAAATCCCGTAAACGTCAAAATGGCCTTGCGAGCAGCCTCCAGCCCACGGTCACGAAATGCCGGGTCGTCAGTGCGCATCTCATTTTCGGCATCCTCGAAGTTCCGGAACCAAATGAAGAACCGCTTGAAATCGGCACCGCCGTGGTCCAGTGCGTCCTGGTAAATCTCACTCGCATTGTGTTGCAGCTTCTCGCGCACACGCATCGGCACGTCTAGAACTGCGCGGTTAACGTCGTAGTAAACCGCTAACGGTCGGTCGTGGAATGCCTGGGTCTCTGACGCCGCATGGACCCACTGCTCGCTCAACGCTTTGACTGACTCATTCAGTGCGTCAAGATCACTTTTCCGGAGTGGGTCGCCATGCGCGCCCTTCTTGCGATTGGTGACCGTGGCCCAGGTCAACGAATTACCGTTCAGCTCAGCCGTTACCTCAATGCGAGCGAATTCGGTCCCGTGGCAAATGTCGTCCAAAGCGATGGGACGTGCCTTCTGCGCGTGCCCATTGATTCGCCAGATCAGCTGCGACAAGGCAATGGCCAGTGCATCCAGTATCGTGGATTTACCCACGCCGTTGACCCCGACAAAAGCTGTAGTGCGCTGGGTGAAGTCAACCGAAAGTTCCTTGACCCCCCTGAAATTTAGGAGACACAACTGCGTGACCTTCATGGCTAGCTCTCTTTCGCGGCTGTCATATTAGCCAGAGTAAAAAGGGTGATTATTGATGCGGTTGTCATTGTACACGGGGCGGTCTCATCGTACTCGCCATCTCAAGCTGCTTCATGCGGGAGGTCTCGGGAGCGACTTATCTCAGGAGTTCCTGGTTTATGATTGGAACGACTCGCGTGTCAGTGGGGTGGTCTGGGTCTGCAGTACTCAAACTCTCCTTGGTAAGGGCTAACTGATATTTCGAAGCACAGTGTTTTTTTTCCAGAGTTGAGGTGGTTGGTGATTTTGATCTGTACTGAGCTCTTTAATTAAAATCCTGGCTGCAGTAGGGGGTGATATTTTCGGTATTGGTAATATGTTTATAAGAACTATTGCGTTCATGCGTAGTGCTATGTGCTGATGCTCATGTAGTACTTGCGCTGCTACAGTTGTGAGGAAGTAAGCTGTTGCCTATTACATTATGCAGCTCGCTGTTAATCGATTGTCGTTCGCTAACTTGTTTAAGCGATATTTATTCATTAGTATTGATAAATCTGGCTGTTTGGTTCTAGTTGTGTGGTCATGTATTGTTTATCTATCTCTACAGGGTAGATGAGCTTGGTATTATAGCCGTTGTAAAAAATTACTAAGCCTCACTCCGATATGTATTTAACGTATCGGAGTTCACTCATGAAGCGTCATCCAGGAAATTCTAATCTCATGCTCTGCTGTGAGGATCATTACCTTGGTTTGCCTATCCAAGTGAGTAAAGGTCCTTTTGTTCGAAACTATCTATATAGTCTTAATAGAGTGATCCAGCGAGCGTTGGACGATTGTCCGCGTGTTTTCGCTTTCAGATTTGATTTGCGCTTTCCCGCTGCTATAGATCTGCCTGACTACCTGTATACGAACAGGGTGATGGACCGCTTCCTGGAATCCTTCAAGGCGAAGATCAAGCACAATCGATTAAAGGCTGGTTCGTCGGGAAAGTATATCCATGACACTAAAGTACGGTATGTTTGGGCGAGGGAGATCGGGCTCTTGGGTAAGCCCCACTACCATGTTCTCATCTTGCTCAACCGAGATGCGTTCACTACGCTTGGAAATTTTGAGCCAGGAAGGGATAACATCTTCAATCGTCTCGTAGGATCCTGGGCTAGTGCCCTGAGACTATCAGTCGATGAGTGTAACGGCTTAGTGCATATCCCAGATAAACCTGACTATCGCCTGCATAGAGATGATGAGCTGGGGCAGCAAGAGTTGTTCTACAGAGCCAGCTACCTCTGCAAGTCTGCTACTAAAGCCTATGGGGATGGTCAGCATGGGTTTGGAGCCAGCCGGGTCTAAGGTAGGAAATATCGTCGATCAGTTGACGCGTATTCCCCCCTTCTGAGCAAATGCCCTGTTTCCTAGCTATCCGATTGCCACTACAGTGGTGCCCTTTTACTAGGAGGGCACCATGGCATCAATGATTGAAGTGACTCAGGATGTAGTTTACGAACTGTCAGGCAAGAAGATAACTATCCCGGCAGATTCGATTGTTCAGTCCTCATCTGAGCTGCTGGAGGCTCAAAAATTCAAGGAGGATGGTGAAATCTATGCGTCTTTGTTCACAGGGGCTACCCAGGCTGGGGCTGTCGTATGGCGCGTCACGGCTGATTACGGCTTCACAACTCCAAGCATCGACGGGCTCGAGTTGGTGGAGTGCCCTGAAGGTATCGAGATCATCCAGAGCTTGGCGGTTGAGATCGTTGAAGTCGATTATGAAGAAGATGAGTGTTGAGCCACCTGCATTTCGTTTGAAATTACCCCAGTAAAACCGGATACCGACACCCGTTTACTTGATAGCGCTGCATTCCATTTCGATTGTTGTGGTGATTCAGCGGAGATGGCTCGTTCACTTCCTTGGGGTTAGCTATCCCTGTAGTTCAGAAGTTCGTTCTGCCTGAAGCTGGATTCACCGCAGGGTAGTGTGAAAAGAGAGCTCTATCGGGTTGATGGAATAGCGCTCAGGACGAATGCCCAGGAGACAAGATGAGATCAAGCCGAGACGATGGCACATACAGAACAGAGCATGCGGCAAATTGTCCTCATTGCGGGGAGCCGCATCATTACGTCGAGATCAAATTTCAAGGTGAAAACGACCCTGGCTATTGGGAGGTTGATTGCCCTAGGTGCAATCAACCGTTCGTCATCGAGCTCAACAATCCTCTAGAGTCTGGCAGCAAGCTTTGCAAGCAAATCAAAGCAAGGCATGAAAAGTCATTCGCTGGGGATCGGAGCACAGTTGCCCATGACGTTTTCCGACACAACATTGATCTGAACCTCAATGTGTGGCGGTTCAACTACTCGGCAACCCCGCTCTATCAATGCGCGAAGGGCTCGGCTGATTTAGAGAGGCTCGCCAAGACAGCTTTGGGAAACGAGATTTCGGCAGTTGTTAAAGCCTACCACGTCGCGCAGAACTATCTATTGAAGGGTGGTCCCCACCACGACTATGCAGTGGTGCGTGTGCCCGTGGAGTGTTCGTGCGGAGGGAGGCACACGGCCACCTTTTATGCGCGGCTTTTGATGGGCGCCGGCACCGGACCTACATCGGAAAACGACTTTCTCCTTGCGGATGTTTCCGGCGCAAAGTTTGAGGAAACGTTGGATGGCATTGTGTCCAAGGACGATGCAATGGACTTGCTTGAAAAGTTGATCATCCGTTGGAATCTGCTTGCCGAGCAAATTCTGATCGTCTCACCGTTCGTGGGCACGACATTCATGTCTTCAGAAAAACAGTTGGCCGTATGGGAGTGGCTGCTTGGCATACTGGACTCTGAGAAGTCCATTTTCTTGACGCGTGGAGCGACGTGGACGGCCTATAGGAAGGCCATGGAGGAGGACGGAATTTCGGTCAACCTTCTAGAGAAATTTGGCTTGGAAAACAGGCTTGTCGCCATGGATGCCAGGAAGCAAGATTTCCATGCAAAATTCTTCGCCGGTATTTCCGAGAGCGTGTGCGAGGTCATGAGTGGTTCAGCCAATTTGGTTCGCGGTCCGTCTGTTGAGAACATTGGGTTTAAAGCGATGAACAGACCCGCGTTTGAAGAGCGCTACCTCGAAAGAATGAAGTTAAAGACCCCGCTTCCCGCGCCGAAGAGAGCTTCAAAATATTGGGTTTTGATCGATCGCGAGCCAGAAGGGTGGCGTTCCAGACCGATGTTTGACGTCCCTTATATTGAAAGACCAAAGCCAAACACTCTGCCAGAAAGCTCGTCTGATGTTGGGGCTGGTCACTGACATCGCAGTGCTATAAGCGAGTGACAAACTCAGGGCGTTCTGATTGGGGCTTCTACGTTGGTGGCACTGGGGTTAGGACTGCAGATCGATGGCTAAAAAAATAACTGATGGGGATCGTGCCGATGACCGCCCTAGCATCAGCCAAGGGCAGTCCATCGGACGGTGTGAGCATAGGCGTTACAGGTACCCCTGCTCAGCCATCGATCTGCATCCCTCATATCCCACTGCGACATGATCCAATGTTCGGGTGCCAATCATGTTTAGTGCGTTCTTGATGTTGGTGGTCAATGTGCGATCGGCTTGACAGGTCTCTGAGTCGCTGTTGTGCACCTTATGTACTAGGATCACGGCGGCAGCGTTGTGCTCCAAGGCGACCTTAACCACTTCCCGTGGATATACGCTGACCCCGTCTAGGGTGCCTCCGGATAGCTCTCGGAAACCAATCACCCGGTACTTGGTATCAAGCAGCAATAACGCAAAGACTTCATGCTCGTGGTACTGCAGCAGTGTTTGTAGGTGGCTGAAGACCTGTTTCGGCTCAGTCAGTGCCCGACCTTTCGACAACCGACTCATCGCTAGTTGTTGCGCCATCTGCAGGATGTCGGCCTCGGTGACCGGTGAGTCCATGACATAGGTCCCGGTCCTTTCATTGGCTATAAGCTTGTGATATTTCATGAGGGTATTCCTATATGAATGCGTGAGAACGGGGGATTGAGAAATGCGGTTACTGGGCGGTGGGTCTGCCCTTGTGTCGCGTGGCTTGCGACTGCAGCTTTTGCGCGAGTGAGGGTTTGGTAGGCGCAGCCAGTTGGGAATGGGGCTCAACATGGCTGGGCTGATCTTCAATGGCAGGGAAGAGCTCCTCGACGACGGCGCCGGTGTCCTCCTCGCTGTCCTCAAAGGCCCCATTGTTAAAGCCCTGCCGGGCCGCATGATCAAGAGCGCTTTGGTTAAAGCCGGAGGCCTGCCGGGTTTTGTCGAGCTGCTTGGCTTCCAGTAAGGCGTCTTCTAGACTCAGGCCGCTGCGCACCGTGATATCGACGTAGAAAATCGGTGCACCGTGGCTCTGCCGCGTGGACTTACCACGCAGACGCAGTTCCAACGGCAGGCAGGCTAATCGATCGCCGGAGATGGCTTGTAGGTAGTGCAGACGTGCTGCCAGGGTACGAATGCTGTTGTAGCCCGTGGTGCGAAAGACAAAGCTGCCCAGTGGATCTTCATTCCCGATGGCAACATTCAGTCGTCCGTAGGGCTTGCAGGCTGCGCCTTGCGCCAGCGAACAGCCATCCGGTGAAGGACAGGGCAACGACTGGATTCCGTCCTTGGTCAAACGCTTGCATGTTTCACCATTGCCCACGCACAGCGGCCGGCCGGTAGCGCGGTCGAACAGGCTGTAGTCAGCCCGAAAGTTCAGGTCCGGCTCGTTGAACAGCAAGCGGATCGGAATGCTGCGCAGTTTGCCATCCTGGCCATTGCGCAGCTCCTCATTGTGCGGGTGCATTAACCAACCGTCGCGGTTTTGGACTTGCGAGGTGATGGTGAATTGATCGTCTTTCTCGGGCAGGCGCTTGCCGTTTTTCTCGACGACCTTGCCGATGGAAATACGCCCGAGTACCGGAGGGGTGATGGCTAAACCTTTGAGCATGGCGGTTATCCTTGATCTGAAAATAGAAAAGCCACCGGGACGTAAACGGTCCGGGTGGCTTGGATGAGGGAAACGGTTTAGCCAATCAGGAAGCGGCGGCTGCCTGTTTTGATCTTGGGATAGCGGGCTTGCAGGTAGGGTTTGTCCTTGAGCATCTGTTCGACGTTCAGAGCAATGCTGTCCTTGGACTTCTTCCAACTGATATAGCCCTCGGTAAACTCCGCACGGGTGGCTGCCCCCATGGCTTGCTGCAGGACTTGCTTGAGCTGCGCCTCACGCGTCTCTTGCTGAGCAATGTTCTGGCGAACAGCCTTGAGCTCCAGGAAGGTGCTGGCCAGTTCCGTGTGCTGGCAGAGGTCCAGGGTTTGACCATTGTCCTCGGGGTAGAGGCAGCGCAACGCCGCTTCGGCCGAGTCTGTACCATCGGCCGGTGGCGGGGTGTCACTGACCACGTAGTCCCAGAACAGCCGCTCCAGGTCGATCAGCCGAGCAATCATCGACTCGTCTCGTTCGATGCGGTGGATCTCCAGATGCTGGCCGCCGAGCAGTACAGCCACATCCGCCGACTGCTTGCCTGTCACGGCCAGCTGGTGCATGACCTGCAGCTGCACATATTCGGGCACGCCCTCATTCCAGAGACGTGCGCCGTTGATGCCGGCTGTTTTGCATTCGAGGATCTGCACATCGTCGGCGCCGATGACCTCGCGGTCGATGTTGGCCAGCATCCAGGGCAATTTAGGATCAGGATGCTGCAACACGGCATTGATGCGACGTACCCGGCGCCCACTACGCTTGGTGTAATGAGTCGCGACAATCGGCTCCAAGATGTTGCCCCAGTAAGCAGGGCTTTCTTCGTCATTGGGATCTATTTTGGGCAGTGAGGTATCACGGCCAGTTTTCTCCAGCCACAGCTCCAGCTGGGATTTGTAAGGGTTAAGACCTACTGCGGCGGCTGCATCCGAGCTGCCGATGCCTTGTTTACGCACGGCCAGCCAATTCTCACGCGGTAGTTGTTTGGTACCGACAAGGCGCAAGGCGGGGCGGGGTTTACTGCAGGAGTGTTGCAGCGATTGCTTATCCATGATGTTTTCCTATCCGGTATAAAAACGCCCGGCCAGCAGAAGCTGACCAGGCGTTTTAATCGTTGAGTAGGTGAGTGAGGCTAAGCGGCGAGTTGCAGTGCAGCATTCAGTGCGCGGTCTTTGAGGACGGCCCCGGCCCCGAACCACGCAGAGTCCATGCGGTACTCAGTACTCCTGGCGCGTCGCTCGTGATCGACATACTCCGTCACGGCGTTGAGCAAGCCCCATGCAGTTCCTTGAGCTGATGCAAGCGTGGCTCCACGACCTTGGCCTTCGTACAGCCCTTGGACTTTGCGCAGCGCTCGCTCATTCGGAAGCACTTCCGGCAGCTTGCTATTGGGGGCCACATCACACAGCACATTCATGAAGAAGCCCATCGCCTCATGCCACTGCACCTTGCGCTCCGCCAGTGCGCGCATGCGGTACATAAATTCATCCCATTGCGAGACGGCGATGCCCAGTTGTTTCTTCACGGTCTGCGGATCAAAGCGCGTATTGTGCGGCACCTTGATTGCACGGGTAGCGCCGTTCAGGGAGATGGTCAGGGTGTTGTTGCAAACTACACGCACGGTGGTCGGGGTCGCGGTGGTGGCCAGCGTGCCGTCACAGGATGTGGCTAACAGAAGATAGCCATTCACCTGATCGTCCCCCTTCAGCACGGTTGTCTGCCCGGTTCTGGCCAGAGCCCAGAACTTGCGGCCACCTTTGAGTATCCCTGCTGTTTCCAGCTCATAGCCGGAGACCTCAGTCAGATCTCTGTAGAACTCCAGTACCTCACGAGGCTGCACGACCTGGTAGCGGTTGGAAACCACCGACAAGGGGGCCTTGGTGTCAGAGCGGTAGAGAACCTTTTGTTCCGGAAAGGAGTGAATTGTGCCTAGGTTGCCGACAGTGTCGGCCTTGAAGTGAACTGGGCTGTCCTGGATTTGCCAGTTCATGCCGGCTTCTCGCTGCCAGACCTCAAGCGGTTGTTTTTGCGTCAGGCGGTTACCCAAACCATGCCAAGGGGTAGCGCCAACGTATGCCATTTGTTCGACGAGATGAGCCATGGGAGTGATTCCTTTGGGTGCGTACCGGCATAAATGCTGCGCACGCGCAGCATTTACCGAAGAATGTTGTAAGAGGATTAGGCTGGTAGGTTGAAGCGATGATTGCAGGCGAGACAAAGGTTGTTGGCGAACACATGGCGATCGAGTTTTTCGCCAAGTTGAGCACCGAGGGCACAGCCGCCTGCACCTCCAGCGAGCCCGCCGAGGATGGCACCAGAAACTGTGCCGAGGGTGATGCCAAGAGGGCCGGCAATAGCGCCGACAGAGGCGCCCACCTGGCCTACTGCCAGGGCGGCGCTCGCACCACGAGCGGCTCCGCCGACGGTTCCAACAGCTGCGCCAATCTTCATGGCTGTTTGTAAGGATGCGATCTTGGGGGAGTTACACAGAGGACATTGCAATGACATGGTTCTGAGCTCCATCGGTAGATGTCATTGCAGTGATGTATGACTGAAAATTTTTTAATCGACAGCTCTCACAACTGCTATTTCCGCTACTAATAGCGAAAATAGCAGCTTGCGCCGGTAATTTTTGTGAGTTTGACTCGCAAAAAAAACTACTTGTTTCTATTTTGTCAAGTCGAGTGCTTGCAATATTTTTCGGCTGTAAGCAGGCGGCGCGCCACCGCTGCTCAAAGTCCCTAGCATCGCAATCTTTCGATGAATTAGCTGGAGGGCGGAGAGATGTGCATCACTGACAATAAAGCCGGTAACGTATTCGGCTTGGAGCAAAGTGGGAAACCAGCTATCAGAGTGCTGCGTTTGAAACTGGTTTTAGAGCGGGTGGGGGTAAGTCGCTCAACTGTCTACGATTGGATGAATCTGAATTCACCGAGGCATGATCCTTCTTTTCCACATCCGATCAAGCTCTCGAGTGGGGGCGGCAGGTGTGGGGCTGTCGGCTGGATCGAATCTGACCTCTGCAGCTGGCTTGATTCTAGGATTGCTGCTGGCTGGGGAGGGCGCATGCGCACCGAAATTAAAAGTAGCGTCTGTCAAAGAGGCGTCGGTGCAGCATTAGTGGCTATCGGGGCGGATTGCTAATGACGTCCTACTACGGCCTCAAAAGAGACTTGCCACCGTGCGGTAGTCCTTTCCCGAGATGTGCACCTTTGCCACTCCTTGGCGCTGCAATTAATGAGGCTCAAAATAATATTCAGGCTCCATTACCTCTGATCTTCTTCAGTGCGCTGACGGCTATTTCTGTATCACTCCAAGGGCTCTTTGATGTGCGAAAGCCAAATGGTCAATGCGTTCCAGTTTCGTTAATGCTTTTGACTATTGCAAACTCTGGAGAGCGCAAATCAACGGCTGAAAGCATCTTTTTAGCTCCAGTAAGAGAGGTGCAAGAAGAGTATGGGGTGGTGTATCAGACGATGATTAATGAGTGGGTAACTAAATGCAAGATATGGGAGGCGAAAAACAAAGCTATTCTTAGATTAATAGGGAAACTTGTGCTCAATGGAAGATGCACGCAAGAAAGTGAGCGTATTTTGTATGAGCATGGTAATAGCAGGCCAGCTAAGCCTAAGCAGTTTAAGATTTTGTATGATGACTCTACGCCTGAGGCTTTGTTTCTGGGGCTTCATCAAAATCTACCGACGGCCGGTTTGATTTCTAGTGAAGGTGGTGGGGTGTTAAATGGGCGCGCGCTGAATGACCTGCCAAAGCAAAATTCTATCTGGAGCGGCGATTCAATTACTGTTGATCGTAGAACTACAGAAAGCTACGAACTTAATGAGGCGCGCCTAACGGTTTCCATAATGGCGCAAGAAAGTGCGTTTAAAGATTATATAAAACGTCTAGGTGAAAAAACTCGAGGGTCTGGGCTTTGGGCTCGTTTTTTAGTCTGCTATCCATTGTCAACCCAAGGTTCAAGGCTTATTAAGAATGGAACAACGTCCTGGGAGCATTGCACTGTCTTTTCCGAGCGCCTCAAAATAATTATCAGGCAGAATGCGACTTTGCTAGATAGCATCGATAGCCCGAAGCGTCAGACAGTCCAGTTCTCTCCTGAGGCAAGTGAGCGCTGGTTGGATATTTTTAACGCTATTGAATCAGGTATCAATAAGGATGGGAGGTTCGAAGGATTTGGTGATCACGCCTCAAAATTAGTCGACAATATTTCCAGGGTGGCTGCGCTATTTCATCTATTTGAGGGTTTTGATGGGGACGTGTCATTACAGACGTTGGAGTTTGCAGTTGAACTATGTCTTTGGTGTTCAGATGAGTTTAAACGTATCTTTGCGATACCAATGCAGGAAGAAATTGATGCCGTGCAATTAAATATCTGGCTTGATCGTTATCGAAGTAAGGGCTTTGATTATGTTTTTAAGAATGAAGTTTTACAGCGCGGTCCAAACAAGCTCAGAGAAAAGGAGCGTTTAGATAGAGCGTTGTCCGTACTGCGTAATCAGGGTAAAATTGATTTTTCTAGAAGTGGAAGGGCTCGGCATATTGAATTAAACGGCCCGCGCGCTCGTTCTTGGTAGTTTTGAGAATTGGCAGTTGTCCTTAGCATTTCTAAGCTACTTGGTGTGAAGCAGCAATTGTGTGGTAAGATTGGAAGTGAAATATACCAAGATTTAACTATCAGGATGTTACGTGAAGATGCTTTTCCTACCATTGCTTCCGCAAGAGATTTCCACTCTAGATGCAGAGCGTATTTCGATAAAGGTGGGCAGGGTTTTACGTGGGGTGTTTAAAGAGTTCTGGCCGGATGAGCTTTATTCTGGATTCAGAAAGCGTGTAGAGAAAATTATTGATGCCCAGGACATTGGGTCGGATGAAATAGCATCATGCTACTGGAATGCCGGTGAAGCTGTTGAGCATGCTGATACCTTTATGGTTGGATTTTTCTTTGCTAGTCTTTATTATCTATCTTCACTGAAGGCGCTAAAATTAGAGGATGAAAATAAAGCGTTAACTTTGCTTACCTATGCATCTTATCATCTAGGGTTTGTTGATGGATATCAAGATTTCACTAGGCACGCTGAAATTACTATAAAAGGGCCATCTAGCGGTGGACGAGCCAACAAGCGCATTAGAGAAATGGTGAGCGAGTATTTGGTTGGTTTGCTCAGCGACTCTCCAAGCGAAGGGTGGAAGACTCAGGTGGATACAGCTGAAAAGCTCTGTGAAAAGCTTGATGGCTTCATTGTTTCTAATCGGTTTGGAAAAGTTGTACCGAATGCTGAGAATTTTATTAAGTTTGCACTAAGGGCCAAAGGCGTTCCTAGGGATACCTATCTTTTAAAAATGTCCAAGCATAGATGATATTTGTTTGGTTTGTGTTTTCTGGTAAAGGCAGAACTTAATTTCAGGGTGGTCCGAGTTGGAGTAGAAGAACTTTCAGCCCTGGTCACATAATTACCTCGAATTAGCATAATTTGAAACTGACATTGGCTGGCAGTGGGAGGGATAGGCCTAGTGCTTTGTCGCCATGTTTCGCGATGTAGTTGAGGCTTTGTTGGCGATCAGTTGAAAGCCAGTCTTCATTCCAGGGGCTGCGGACATTGAAATTTAACTCTGCCGGTTGAATTGAACTATGATAAATTATTTTTGCAATGGCTTGATCGTCAGGGTGATGATGTCCTGAGCCATTAGTTGATATTAGCCAAGTCTTGCATCGTAATGATTTAATCAGGCTTTCAGTTATGTTGAATCTGCTAGCATGGTGGGGAACTTTGAAAGCATCTACCTCTAGGCAGCCCTCTGGACTCAATTTGCGAATTGCTCGTTCCAGGTCATCAGCCCACGCATCTCCTGTCAAGATAACTCTGCGGCCAGAGTATTCCAACATCAACACGATGCTGCTAGCGTTAGGAATACTTGGGTCCGGACGTTCCGGCATGTTAGCAAGATCTCTAAGGCGGTGCCGCGTTCGGGGAGCGTTGTGGCTACCCATAGCTTCGACTCCGTCGTCTGGTGCAGCTGGACGAGTTCTTAACAGAGCCCTAGCTAGTTGTTTTTTCCATTCTGGTTTGAGTTGGTCAAGTCGCTCCCGTGATGGACCGAGTACGGTGACTTTCATGCCGCCCGATAACTCGAAAATAGGGAACGGGCTACACTTTGGCGCTACAACCGCTCCTTTTTTGAAAGCTACATTCCAGTGTCCGCTATCGCGTAGCCATTGAGTCAGTTCGTCTCCCTGGTTGGCCCCCAATGATTCAGTATCGAGGACTTGGGTTGTGAGCTCTAGATGGTCAAAGCCATTGAACCACACATCCTTAATTTCCAAACCTGCCAAGGGAGGTCGTCGCACGAAGCAACTCAGCATGCCTCCGATATGGTCACTATCAATATGTGTTACGACTGCGAGCTCGAAATTTCTATTTTCCGGTTTGAGTGCTTTTATTTCTTTGTAAAGTAGGTTTCCGGTTTGAATTGTCCCCATATCCACAAGCATTTGGTAAGGCTTTTTTTCGTCGCCCCAGACAATCCACAATGCGTCACCTTCGCTGGCAGGAAGCATCCGTATTTCAAACATCAGCATTATTTCCTGAACTTTTTTGTGGTAGTGAAAGACATAAGTAGGTAGATCGCCAATTTATATATGGTGAAATCCGTCCTAGGTATTCAAGCGCAGTATTGCGTTGTAACGATTCTTTGTCTGGCCATTGTCGTAGAAAATTAATTAGCATGGAGAATGTGTCCCTGTAAAGTATAGTCTGTTCGCTAGCCGCAAGCGCTAGTTTCATCGAGCTATCAGGGTATTCGTCGCTCATCAGGCAGGCTAACAAAATCTTCCCATCAGGTAGCCATGGATACTTATCATTAAATGATTCTAGCCATTCAACATCATCTTTCAGGCGATCGGCCTTAAATAAAGCTAGTGCTCCAATTAATATCCCTGTCGGATCCTCGACTTGCGATGTGAGGTACTTTAGCGAGTCTTTAGCAATTTCAGCTGCGTTGCGTAATCGGTTGCTTTCATATAGACGCTCCATGGCTGATGCTACGGTGCGCCCTTGAGAAAGTCGCACGCGAGGTATGCCAAAGTCTTTCAGGGTGTCGGCAAGTAGGTGGCAGAAGACTGAGCGATGGTGTGTCCCATTACTTAACGGCAGACTGAATCTATGAAACTCGTCATTACAAAGCACGGTGATAGTTGAAACCTCGAGCATCTCTCCTGTATGGCGCACTATCATCTGATTTTCAAGTTCATTTATCTCTAATCCAGCACTAGCGCCGTGTAGAGAAAATTGTGTACTTTTTAAAGAAATAATTTCGTTATTCTGAAGTGTCCGAAAGTCTTCGTCTTTCAGATGACTGTCTATGCTTTCAGCTAACTTGAAATTTAGTTTGAGCGAGGTTGTTTTGTTGGGGTGAATTCTGACGATGTGCTCTGACTTTTCACCAGCATCGTTTAATGCACTGACTTCATAGATGCCAGGCTTAAGGTCAAATTCACGAAGAGTATTGCAAGATAAAAGCGCGAGACTATGGTCGCGAATGCTGATTTCTGTCTTTCTACCACCTCGGTTTAATCTCGAGGCTATGGTTACAGTTAAACTGCCCGTGGGCTGCGGTGAGTGATCAAAAGGCTTCATTTTTTCAGTTCCACACGGCGCATCGGTGGTTTAAAGTTATATTCGCTGGCGTAAGCATCGACGGAGTGACAGCATTTCCAGTTAGCAGAATAAAGGCCTGCCGGAATTTCAGTGTCTAGTGGCCAGTTGGAATAATTCTCAACCCAGTGTTTACCTGATTGTTTAAGGTTGAATTCCGTATGGTTAGGACGATCTGCTTCGGGTCCGACATCAATATGTAATTGGACGTTAGGCGTTGTCTTGTAAACATGTAAAACTGCTGGAGACGAGCATCCTTGGCACTCGACGTATTGATGGCGACCCTTTTCAAGGGCAAACTCTGGAACTGCCTTATCTAAGTAGCTTGATAGGCTAGGAGCAGAGACGCGCCAAAGTGATCCGTGCTCTCCGTCAGAGTCTGCAGCTTGTGCTGATCTTAATCCATGTAGAAGCGCATCACAAAAGAAGGTAAGGCCAGATTTATTGGCATATGCTTGCGTGCCGGTAGAACAAGAAAGGAACAGTGAGGAGTTTTTTCTTATACTGGAGCGGCGGATGCTTTTCTTGTATGCGCCTTCCATTTTCTCATAAAACTCTGCAATCTCCGGGCGTTGTCTGCAAGTGTCGACGAACCAAAATTGTGTGTGTGCTGAAGTGTCGAAACGTAATGCTTGCCTTAGATTGAAAATGTCAACTGAGCCTTCGAGGCCAGAGTCGACATCTCCTCCAAAGTCGTTGAGTAAGAGAATTGCTCCCTCCGAGGTTAGCTGCACTCCATGACCGGAGACATAAACGATCGCAATATTAGACTCGTTACCTATCAGGTCATTGTGGAATTCTTTGAACTGGTCCTTAAAGTTTTGCAAGGTAGCGGCACTGTTCCCCCCTAGTAGCGACTGAATATCCGGATGAATGTGCTCGTTGGGCAACGAAGGTGAAAGCAATGTGCGTAGGCTACGAAGCGGCGCTGCAGGATTGTGATATTCATTAAGTAACCAAGCGGCGAACTCAGAGGCCGACCGTGCGGCAGCGTTGAGCTGGCCCATGCCGAAATCAGACGAGGCAGATTCAGAGCCTTTTGGTAAGTGTTCATAGGCGCTCACGCCGACCACAAACGCATGAGTTCCTGGCTGGTTTAAGCGGTCAGCAAATACTAGTGACATGCGGGCAAGCTACTCCTTTGCCTGTTGCCGTTGGAAAATTTTGAATATCCTGATAGTGGCAATTTAGCATCCTTCATCGTTTTTGTTTATCTTGCCGTTCAGCATTGAAACGAAGAGTACGCTATGGAAACTGTGAACAAATCCTTAACGTTGCTGAAATGCACGTTCGCCACCTGGCCTGAGTACCACATGAGCCGGATAAGCTTTTCCGACTTCGAGTAAATGAAATCGGCTGGAAAGTTGATCTGATCGGGTTCACCGACCTTTTTTTCCCGGAAAAAGCTGGAAGCGGCTGACGTCTGAGCGTGAAGTGAGCTCAGTGCAAGTTGTTTGGAGTGTCCCTAAGATCAGTTCGCAGGGGCCGTCGCCGAGCAAACAAACCTAGCCCAATCAATCATCAGTGATCGACGTTTCTCTAAAAAATCGGAGCGAGAGTAAGCCCCTTCAGTCTGGTCACGCTCATCATGGGCCAGCGCCATTTCGCAAACCTCACGCGGGTAGTGAGTGCATTCTCCTGCCCAGTCTCGAAATGAGGATCGAAAGCCGTGTCGTGTGACATGGTCGTACTCCATCCCGTGTAGAAGTGTCCGTATGGCGTTTGCGTGCATGACCCCTGTCTTGCCCTGGCCTGGGAATAGATAAGAGGTTCCCCCAGCTCGCGGAATGCTCTGCACCAGCTTTACGACTTCGTCAGCGAGCGGGATTACGAATGCAACCCGCATCTTCATTCGCTCATCAGGCAGGCACCAAGTGCCAGCCTCAAGATCGAACTCATCCCAGCGTGCAAACCTCACCATGTGGGCACGTGCGCTGGTCATGATCAGCAGTTGAGCGGCAAAGGATGCTTGTGTGTTGTCCGCTTTGAGTTTGGCTATCAACGATGGCACGTCTTGCCACCGCAAAGCTTCAAAGTGCTCGCGCTTCCTAGCCTTCTTCTTTTCAGCACGACTCAACAGATTGTCTAAGTGACCACGCCAGCGAGCAGGGTTCTCGCCCTCTCGCAGGTTGCGTGCCTTGGCGGCGTCCAGAACCTGCTCAATCTGCCCACGTACCTCGTCGGCAGTTCTGGTCTTGGTGGCCCATATGGGTTGCAGCACCTTGAGCACCTGAGGCGTGCTGATTTCCTCGGCGGACAGTTTGCCAATTTGGGCAAACGCATACAGCTCCAGCTTCCGCAGCCAGCCTTTGCGCCACTTCTCCGACCAGGCGCCTCCGTGGGCCTCGCAGTATTCTTCCGCGAGCGTCTCGAACTTCAGCTGTTTTGCCTCGCTGGTGCGTTGGGCTTCGCGTTGAGCAGCACGTTCGATATCACGAGCGGCTAGAGGATCTACACCATTGCTTAATTGACTGCGCTTGGCGCTGGCTTCAAGCCTGGCTTTCTTGAGGCTCACTTCAGGGAATGAGCCCAAACCCATCTCCCTGCGCCGGCCTGCCAGTTGGAAGCGAAGTAGCCAGGATTTACGCCCGGTGGGTTTGACGACCAACCGTAGCCCGTCGCCATCTTCATAGGTGCCTGGTTCGGTCAGGTTTTCGACTTGTTTCGGATTCAGCTTACCCATTGGATTTCCCCTGTCGCCCCATTTGTCCCCCCACCTGTCCCCCCACTTGATCGTCGGATGAGGTCAAATGGCGTTGAACGCCATCGGACAGGGGAATGCCTGAAACGCACGGAATAGCAAGGCTATCAGGTGGATTCTCGGATGGGGTAGGATTATTTCGGACAATTAAAAAGCCGGCTTGTGGCCGGCTTCTCGGGGACTGGCTTGGTTTATTTTTGGTAAACCGCAACAGCCTTCAAAACGTACACCCGGATCTTGCGTCCGGCTGTGGGACTCGGCGAGAAAGTGATCTGCCGGGTCGTTGCGATCTGGGCCTTGGGAAGGGTCGATGCGCAAATGTGGGGCGTAGCATACTGATTTTTTTGGGGAATTCCCAGCTTGGTGTGTGGGGTAGAGCTGTCGGGTATGTCTTGGGCCATGGGGTAGACGTGGATTTCGAGGGTGAATGTTCCGCCGCTTTCGCTGCGGAGCGGCGGTCCGACAAGCCAGCTCCAGGGCCTGTGTGATGGCGCAGGGAGGGCCGCGGCATTACAGGAACGGCACCGGCGGCCTGCGTTTGTTCAGGGTTGACCACCAGAATACCCAGCCCAATACCCTGATGTTCTGCTCTTCGATTTGCGCGGCCCTGAAGATCTCATCCGGGTATTCGGCGCTGTTGTGGCTGCGCATGCGTAGCGCGTTGCCGGGAATCCGATGCAGGTATTTGATCCGCAACATGCCGTCATGCTCGATGGCGTAAATCTCGCCATCGATGATTTGCGTGAGCCCGCGGTCGATGGCGAGGAGGGAGCCGTCTTCAATCTTTTCGGCCATGCTGTTGCCGATCATGCGCGCGCAGATGGCGTCGGCGTGGTTGATTTCCAGGGAGTCGAGATCGCTGCGAGGCAGGCGAATGGATTGGCTGTGGTCTTTTATGATTTGGGTTTTGTGGGGGCCGGGCGTGATGGCTATTTCTTTATAGAAGGGCAGTTCGACATCGGTCGGCTCGATGACTCTGTAGGTGCCGCGGATAGCCTGGGCGTCGAAGGTATTGCCGGACTCGTCGAGCAGACGCAGTTCCTTGGGGTCTTTCGGGCCTTCGCCGGTTTTCAGCCACTGACTGTTCACGGACAGTTTTCTGGCGACTTCTTCCATGCAGTGGGCGGGTACACCTCGGGCGTACCAGTTGTGGACGTTTTGCGGCGCCGTGTCCAGGAATTCGGCGAATCCTGTCGTCGTAATGTTCGCCGCTTCGAGGAGCGCTTTAAACCGTGGACCGCTAGTGTTCTTTTTCATAAACGCGAGTCTACTGGCGCCGGGTGGGGCTTTGAATAAACGAACTGTTCAAATTGCGCGGGAAATTTAGACTGGATGTAAGACGTGTTTGGGGAAAATTAAACAATAAAACCCATGCTTGCGGATTTTTATACGGTACGTTTAAACAGGGTTTTTCAGGCGCCCACAAAAAACCCCGGATCAACCGGGGTTTTTTTGCAGCTTGCAGCTAAACGCTGCCAGCTGGCTTTAGCCTTTGTAGGCCGCAACCGACTTCATGATCTCGGTGCGAGCGGCTTCTGCGTCGCCCCAGCCTTCGATCTTCACCCATTTGCCTTTTTCGAGGTCTTTGTAGTTCTCGAAGAAGTGCTTGATCTGTTCCAGCAGCAGAGGAGGCAGATCGGTGTATTCCTTCACGTCGACGTACAGCTGGGACAGCTTGTCGTGTGGGACTGCGATGACTTTGGCATCGCCGCCGCCGTCGTCGGTCATGTGCAGGATGCCGACCGGACGGGCGCGGATCACCGAGCCTGGAGCAACCGGGTAAGGGGTCACGACCAGCACGTCGAGGGGGTCGCCGTCGTCGGCCAGGGTGTTCGGGATGAAACCGTAGTTGGCCGGGTAGAACATCGGGGTGGCCATGAAACGGTCAACGAACAGGCAATCGCTGTCTTTGTCGATTTCGTACTTGATCGGCGCGTGGTTGGCCGGGATCTCGATCGCGACGTAGATGTCGTTCGGCAGGTCTTTGCCAGCCGGAATCTTGCTGTAGCTCATTGGGCGGTGCCCCCGTTAGTTGACCAAAAACACTTGGCCGGATTGACCAAAAAGTGGCGGCGATTATAGGCATATTCCGCCACCGTTGCTATGTACTAGAGGTCGTAGAGACCTTAGTCGTGTGCCTGATAGACCGGGTTCTCGGCCAGAAGTTGCCGCAACCGGGCGAGCGGGTCCTGCCGGTAAAACAGCTTCAGCTGTTCATAAACCTCAGGATACGCCTCGTGCAGCAAGTCCGGGGCGCTGAAGAAGTATTCGCTGGTGACCGCGAAAAATTCGGCGGCGTTTTCCGCTGCGTACGGGTCGATGGCGGTTTCGGCGTCGGGGTTGCGCTCCAGTTGGCCGTCGAGGTCGTCGTAGGCCGCTTGCATGACCCTGGCCCAGTCGCTGACGCGCATGTCGGCGTGCAGCGGCGGCAGGCCGTTGGCGTCGCCGTTGAGCATGTCGAGTTTGTGCGCGAGTTCGTGGATCACCAGGTTGTAGCCTTCCCAGCCGCCGCTGGCCATGACGCCAGGCCAGGCGAGGATGACCGGGCCTTGTTGCCAGGCCTCGCCGCTGTGTTCGCCGTCCCACTCGTGTTCGACGCCGCTGGCGTCACGATGGCGTTGGGGGCTGAGGAAGTCGTCGGGGTACAGGACGATTTCGTGGAAGCCTTGATACCAGTTCAGGTCGCCCAGATGCATCAACGGCAGTTGCGCCTGGGCGGCAAGCAGCAGGTGTTGCTCCTGGTGAAGTTCGACGCCGGGCAGGGCGGTGAGGTGTTTGTCGTCGAGAAACAGCACGCAGGCTTCGCGCAGCCATTGGTCTTCGGCGGCGCTGATGCCATCGAGAAAACTCAGGTGATGGCGCACCCGCTGCCACATGTCATCGGCAATCGGGTGCTTGCCCAGTATGCGCCGGCGACGCCAGGCGCTCAGTGACCACATGCCGGGTCAGCGCGGGTGGGCTTTGGACGCGGCGTTGCCGAAGCGGCTGCGGACGACGCCGATGATCATCGGTACCAGCGACAGCAGGATGATGCCGACCACCAGCAGCGACAGGTTTTGCTTGATGAAGGGTACGTTGCCGAAGAAGTAACCGAGGGTGACCAGGCCACCGACCCACAGGATGGTGCCGAGGACGCTGAAGCCAAAGAAACGCGGGTAAGGCATTTTCGCCACACCGGCGACGAACGGCGCAAAGGTGCGGATGATTGGCAGGAAGCGCGCCAGAGTCACGGTTTTGCCGCCGTGCTTGTCATAGAAGTCATGGGTTTGTTGCAGGTAATCGCGACGGAAGATCTTCGAGTTCGGGTTACTGAACAGCTTTTCTCCCGCCGTTCGTCCGATCACGTAGTTGGTACTGTCGCCGAGGATCGCCGCCAACATCAGCAAGCCGCCCAGCAGCACCGGATCCATGCCGCCCCCGGCCGCGACCGCGCCAGCGATGAACAGCAGGGAGTCGCCCGGCAGGAATGGCATCACCACCAGGCCGGTCTCGCAGAAGATCACCAGAAACAGGATGGCGTAGATCCATGGCCCGTAGTTATTCACCAGCAAGTCGAGGTAAACGTCGAGATGCAGGATAAGGTCGAGCGGGTTGAAATCCATGGAGGGCACCTGTGGTATCGGCCCGACTCGGCAGGCCTGTGCGGATGACTTCGCGAAAGCCTACAAACGGGAGTAGTTTTTCTTACAAGCCGGAAAGGTCAGCATTATACGGGCAGAGGGGTGAAAAGCGCGTCGAGTTTGTAGCGGGGGATTTCGCGAAAGACGGGCGGGGGATGCGGTATTTTTTTTGCGGGAGCAAGCTTGCTCCGGGCGGCGTTCCGACGATGCATCCGAGAACGCTGCGGAGTATCAGGCTTGCAGCGTTATCGTTGACGAACATCGCGAGCGTCGACCGGCTGCTCCTGCAGGGGATCGAGGTACATCCGCAGAAACAGGTTGGCTGTCAGGGCGTCTTCGCTGCGGTGCGGCGATCCGACAAGCCAGCACCTACACGGTCATCTGGTGTGGATCAGAGTTCGTCGCTGATCGGCAACACGTAGTTCTTGAACTCGGTGTCTTCCTTGAACCCTATGGATTCGTAGGTTTTCTGCGCCACTTCGTTGTTGCTGCTGGTGGACACACGCATGCGCACGGCATTGGTTTCCTTGGCCATTTTCTTCGCCGTACGAATCAGATTGTCGGCTACCAGCTGACGGCGGGCATCTTCGGTGACGTAGATGTCGTTGAGAATCCACACGCGCTTGAGCGACAGCGACGAAAAGCTTGGGTACAACTGACAGAAACCCAGCAGTCGGTTGCTATCGTCATCGGCCAGGGCCAGATAGATCACCGATTCCTTGCGACGCAGGCGTTTTTCGAGGAACGCCCGGGACGAGTCCGGATACGCCAGCGAGCCATAAAACTCGCGATATTTGACGAATAAGGGGGTCAACAGGTCCAGGTGTTCGAGGGTCGCTTGAATAATCCGCATGGTAGGTCTCGTCTTCAAGTGGCTGTCTTACGCGATGACGGCGATGGGAAACCCCTGGCGGCCGTGCTTCGATCCTGCCTCAAACCGGAATGGAAATGCAATGCAGAAACGGTTCAGGCATCCGGCGGACTCAGTAGGAAATTACCTTTCATGTCCGTTCCTGCTTCTGACTCCAACGTATGAACCTGGGCCTCGTCCTTGAGATTGACCCCCGACAACTGGCGCCGGCAGGCTTCGCGCATCAAATAAAACAATCGATGTGCCGCCATGCCGTAACTCAGGCCCTCAAGTCGCACGTTGGAGATGCAATTGCGATAAGCATCCGTCAGGCCGATCTTTGGATTGTAGGTGAAATACAATCCGAGGCTGTCGGGCGAACTCAGGCCAGGGCGTTCGCCGATCAGGATGACGACCATCTTGGCCCCCAACAACTCACCGATCTCGTCGGCCACGGCCACCCGGCCTTGCTCGACCAGCACCACGGGTGACACCGACCAGCCCTCAGCTTCGATCTGTTCTTCCATCCGTGTCAGAAATGGCACGGTGTGGCGATGAACGGCCAGGGCCGACAAGCCATCGGCGACGACGATGACCAGATCGACGCCGCCGGGTTTGGCCGCAGCGTATTCGCGCAGGCTCTGCGCCGACGCATCACTCAATTTTCGCCCCAGGTCGGGGCGCTGCAAGTAACTGTTTCGGTCCGTTGCCGCGCTGTGCAGCAACAGGCTTTCACGTCCGCGTGCCGCCAGTTGCGTACCGAGCGCGGCATGGTCGAACGGCAAGTGCACCGCATCCCGGGCCTGGGCGTGGGCGTATTGGAAATCCAGCTGTGCTGTGGTTGGCATGCTGGTGCCGGTGCGACCCAAGGCAATCCGCGCGGGCGTCAGGCGGCGTAGCTCCAGTAACGGGTTTTGCTGATCAACAGGTGGTTTATCCATTACGACACTCATCCCAGTTGCGCCATGGCCTGGCGGAAGGCCGGCGGCAGGTTGTCGCCGAAGAGAATCTTGCCGTCCGCCTGGGTGAAGATACCCATGTTTGCCAGCCATTTTTCGAACTCCGGCGCCGGTTTCAGCCCCAGGGTCTGGCGAGCGTAGAGTGCATCGTGGAACGACGTGGTCTGGTAGTTGAGCATGATGTCGTCGGAACCGGGGATGCCCATGATGAAATTGATCCCGGCCACACCCAACAGGGTCAGCAGGGTGTCCATGTCATCCTGATCGGCTTCGGCGTGGTTGGTGTAGCAGATGTCGCAGCCCATCGGTACGCCCAGGAGCTTGCCGCAGAAGTGGTCTTCGAGGCCGGCGCGGATGATTTGTTTACCGTTGTAGAGGTATTCCGGGCCGATGAAGCCGACGACGGTGTTCACCAGGAACGGTTTGAAATGGCGTGCGACGGCGTAGGCGCGCGTCTCACAGGTCTGCTGATCGATGCCGTGGTGGGCATTGGCCGACAGGGCGCTGCCCTGGCCGGTCTCGAAATACATCAGGTTCTGGCCCAGGGTGCCGCGGTTCAGGCTCAGCCCGGCGTCGTAGCCTTCCTGCAAGACGTTGAGGTTGATGCCGAAGCTGGCGTTGGCCGCCTCGGTTCCGGCGATCGACTGGAAGACCAGGTCCAGCGGCACACCGCGATTGATGGCTTCGATCGAGGTGGTGACGTGGGTCAGCACGCAGGCTTGAGTGGGTATCTCATAGCGTTGGATGATGGCATCGAGCATTTCCAGCATGGCGCAGATGGAGGTGATGCTGTCAGTGGCCGGGTTGATGCCGATCATCGCATCGCCATTGCCGTACAGCAGGCCGTCGAGAATGCTCGCGGCGATGCCGGCGGGTTCGTCGGTAGGGTGGTTCGGTTGCAGGCGTGTGGATAACCGGCCTCGCAGGCCCAGCGTGCCGCGGAATCGGGTGACCACGCGGATTTTCTGCGCCACCAGCACCAGATCCTGCACGCGCATGATTTTCGACACGGCGGCGGCCATTTCCGGAGTCAGGCCGGGGGCAAGGGCGCGCAGGCTGTGTTCGTCGGCGGCATCGCTGAGCAGCCAGTCGCGAAAACCGCCGACGGTGAGGTGGCTGACTACCGCGAACGCCTGTTTGTCGTGGGTGTCGATGATCAGCCGGGTGACTTCATCGGATTCGTAGGGAACCAGTACTTCCTGCAGGAAGTGGGAGAGCGGGATATTCGCCAGCGCCATTTGCGCGGCCACCCGTTCACCATCGTTGAGTGCCGCGACACCCGCCAGAAAGTCCCCGGAGCGCGCCGGACTGGCCTTGGCCATGACTTCCTTGAGGCCGTCGAAGCGGTAGGTGTGGCCACCGACAGTGTGAGCAAAACTAGCCATAAAGATTCTCCATGACGGCGCAGATGGGTGGCTGCGCCGTAATTTGCGGCCGTTAGTGCAGCGCTTTTTCGGCGTTCTGAATGGCCGCGAATTCTTCTTCGGGCGTGCCTGCTACCAAATGATGCCGGCTGTAGAACGCGAAGTAAGCAATTAACACTCCATAGATGATCGCAGCGCCAATCACCACGCGCGGATCCACCAGGAAGCCCGCCACCACGGCGATGCAAGCCAGCACCAGCGCGACGCCCGAGGTGAAGATACCGCCTGGCGTGCGGTATGGACGATCCATTTTGGGGCGCCGAATGCGCAGCGTGATGTGCGCCGCCATCATCAAGACGTAGGAAATGGTCGCACCGAACACCGCCACCAGGATTAGCAGGTCACCCTGACCGGTCAGCGACAGCCCGAACCCGATGATGCCAGGAATGATCAACGCCAGTACGGGGGCCTTGCTCTTGTTGGTTTGCGACAGTTTGCGCGGCAGGTAGCCGGCGCGGGACAGCGCGAAAATCTGCCGCGAGTAGGCGTAGATAATGGAGAAGAAACTGGCGATCAGCCCGGCCAGGCCCACCAGATTGACGAAATGGCCCATCCAGGTCGAGCCGCCATAGGCTTTGCTCAGTGCTTCGACCAATGGGTTGCCCGAGGTCACCAGGGCCTGGGCACCTGCACCGCCTGGGCCGATCACCAGAATCAGCAGGGCGAAGCTAACCAGTACCAGCATGGCGCCAATCAGCCCGCGGGGCAGGTCGCGCTTCGGGTTTTTGGTTTCTTCTGCCGCCAGTGGCACGCCTTCGACTGCCAGGAAGAACCAGATGGCATAGGGAATGGCTGCCCAGACGCCGACATAGCCGAAAGGCAGGAAACTGCTGGCGCCCTTGGCATCGGTGACCGGGATGTCCAGCAGGTTGGCGACGCTGAAGTGCGGCACCATGCTCACCAGAAACACCCCCAATGCCAGGGCTGCGACGGCGGTGATGCCGAACATCAGTTTCAGGGCTTCACCGACGCCGAAAATATGGATGGCAATAAAGATGATGTAGAACGCCAGGTAGATCATCCAGCCGCCGATGCCGAACAGGGATTCGCAATAGGCGCCGATAAACACCGCGATCGCCGCTGGTGCGATGGCGTATTCGATCAGGATCGCGGTGCCGGTCAAGAACCCGCCCCAAGGGCCGAACGCACTGCGGGCAAACCCGTAGCCTCCGCCTGCGGTCGGGATCATGGAAGACAGTTCAGCCAGGGAAAAGCACATGCACAGGTACATGGTCGCCATCAGCAGCGTGGCGAGAAACATGCCGCCCCAGCCACCCTGGGCCAGGCCGAAGTTCCACCCGGCGTAGTCGCCGGAGATGACGTAGGCCACGCCGAGGCCGACCAGCAGGACCCAGCCTGCTGCACCTTTTTTCAGTTCGCGTTGCTGGAAATAATCGGAGCCGACTTTTTCAAAGTCGACAGAGGAGGTAGCCGGCTGCACGCTGGCTTGATCGCTAGGCATAGGGTTCACCTGTTCTTATTCTTTTGACCGGCGCGATGGCCGGGTTGGCGCGAAGGCCTGATAGACCCGTGTAGGAGCGAACCTGCTCGCGAAGGACGAGAGGGCGCCGCGTACATCCAGGCGGCCCCCGTCTTCGTTCACGTCCATCGTCGGAACGCCGCCCGGAGCAAGCTCGCTCCTACAAGGGTTTTGCGGTGTTCCTGCCGGTTAGAAGAAGCCCAGCGGGTTGATGTCGTAGCTCACCAGCAGGTTTTTGGTCTGCTGATAATGGTCGAGCATCATCTTGTGGGTTTCACGGCCGACGCCGGACTTCTTGTAGCCACCGAACGCGGCATGCGCCGGGTACAGGTGGTAGCAGTTGGTCCACACACGACCGGCCTTGATCGCGCGGCCCATACGGTAGGCGCGGTTGATGTCGCGGGTCCACAGGCCGGCACCGAGGCCGAACTCGGTGTCGTTGGCGATGGCCAGGGCTTCGGCTTCGTCCTTGAAGGTGGTGATGCTCACCACCGGGCCAAAGATCTCTTCCTGGAACACGCGCATTTTGTTGGTGCCCTTGAGCAGGGTCGGCTGGATGTAGTACCCGGTCGCCAGATTGCCCTCGAGTTTTTCCACCTTGCCGCCGGTCAACAGCTCGGCGCCTTCGCCCTTGGCGATTTCCAGGTACGACAGGATCTTGTCGAATTGCTGCTCGGACGCCTGGGCGCCGACCATGGTGTCGGTGTCCAGCGGGTCGCCGCGTTTGATTTGCAGGACTTTGTTCATGACCACTTTCATGAACTCGTCGTAGATCGACTCCTGCACCAGGGCGCGGGAAGGGCAGGTGCAGACTTCGCCCTGGTTGAAGAACGCCAGCACCAGGCCTTCGGCGGCTTTTTCGATGAAGGACGGTTCGGCCTGCATGATGTCTTCGAAGAAGATGTTCGGCGATTTGCCACCCAGCTCCACGGTGGACGGAATGATGTTTTCAGCCGCGCATTTCATGATGTGCGAGCCAACCGGGGTCGAGCCGGTGAAGGCGATCTTGGCGATGCGCTTGCTGGTGGCCAGGGCTTCACCGGCTTCTTTGCCGAAGCCTTGCACCACGTTGAACACGCCAGGCGGCAGCAGGTCGCCGATCAGTTCCATCAGCACGGTAATGCCCAGCGGGGTTTGCTCGGCAGGCTTGAGCACCACGCAGTTGCCGGCGGCCAGGGCCGGGGCGAGTTTCCAGGCGGCCATCAGGATCGGGAAGTTCCACGGAATGATCTGCCCGACCACGCCCAGCGGTTCATGGATGTGATAGGCCACGGTGTTGCCATCGATCTCGGCGGCGCTGCCTTCCTGCGCACGGATGCAACCGGCGTAGTAGCGGAAGTGGTCGGCGGCCAGCGGGATGTCGGCGTTAAGGGTTTCGCGCACGGCTTTGCCGTTGTCCCAGGACTCGGTGATTGCCAGGAGTTCCAGGTTCTGTTCGATGCGGTCGGCGATTTTCAGCAGCACCAGCGAGCGCGCCTGGACGGACGTGGCGCCCCAGGCATCGGCAGCGGCGTGGGCAGCGTCCAGGGCTTTTTCGATGTCTTCGGCGCTGGAGCGCGGGAATTCGGCAATGGGTTGGCCATTCACTGGCGAGGTATTGGTGAAGTACTGACCTTTGACAGGCGCGACGAACTCGCCGCCGATGTAGTTACCGTATTTGCTCTTGAACGAAACGATAGCGCCTTCAGTACCGGGGTGAGCGTAACGCATGATAGTTCTCCTTGGCTTTTGTACTTATAAGGGAGCGCGCATGTGCGCCTGTTATAAGCGTAGAGCAAAGGTCGGGCCACTGCGCTGCAGCTCAGGTAAATCAAGGCCTTGCGCGATTTTTGTCGGACAGGCGGGCGCAGCCTGTGATGCTTCCGGTACAGTCCTTGTGACACTTTGTGCCGTTTATGGCACAGCTTGTGACCGTATGGTCTTGCCAGCATTGCAATGCAAGCTCGGCTGGAGGATGCTCGGTTGCGCTGTAAACCGCTCGGGGAGAACAATAAGAGATGCACGACAACCATTTGAGTCGTCATGCCCAGCAGGTCTTGACCGTTACTCAGGGGAAATCCCACCTGCAGGGGCCCGGCAGCGATCCCTCCATTGCCCGCTCCTGGCTGCGCTGTCTTGAGGACTACCACCTCGACCCGGCCCTGACCATGGCCCCGACGGTGCTGGAACATGGGCGTCTCCTGGAAAGTCGCGAACGCTTGCAGCAGGTGTTGCATATTGCCGGCAACGAAATGTCCAGCCTGCATCAGCAGCTCTCCGGCGCTGGACACGCAGTGCTGCTCACCGACGCCCGCGGGGTCATTCTCAATTGCATCACCGCGCCCGCCGAGCGGAAGATTTTCGAACGCGCCGGGCTTTGGCTGGGCGCCGACTGGAGCGAAGCCTGTGAAGGCACCAATGGTATCGGCACGTGCCTGGTGGAACGTCAGTCGCTGACCATCCACCAGGACGAACACTTTCGCGGTCGCCATACGGGCCTGACCTGCTCGGCAAGTCCGGTATTCGACCCTCATGGCGAACTGCTGGCGGTGCTCGACGTGTCCTCGGCGCGCCACGAAGTCTCGCGGCAGAGCCAGTTCCACACCATGGCCCTGGTCAACCTGTCGGCGAAGATGATCGAGAGCTGCTATTTCCTGCGGTATTTCGACAATCAATGGTTGCTGCGTTTTCATCTTCAGGCCGAATCGGTCGGCTTGTTCAGCGAAGGACTGCTGGCGTTCGACGGGGAAGGGCGCATCAGCGCTGTCAACCAGAGCGCGCTGAACCTGTTGGGGCATATCCGCGGTGGATTACTGGGCAAACCGGTCGAGGCGTTTTTCGATTGCTCCCTGGACGAACTGCTCGGCCGTGCGAGCGTCAACGCCAGCGCCAGTTGGCCGCTGCGCACCCGTGACGGGCGGAGTCTGTTTGCCTTGCTCCGAGGGCAGCCGCGCAGCATTCCGGTGCCGCTGGTGCGCAGTCCGACGGTGGCCGAGCGTCCCCGGCTGTCCGGGATCTGTCTGGGCGACACGGCGCTGCAGGACGATTTTCGCAAGTCCCTGCGAGTCTTCGAGCGTGACGTGCCATTGCTGATCAATGGCGAAACCGGGTCGGGCAAGGAGGCCTTCGCCAAGGCCGTGCACCACGCCAGTCAACGGGCCGATAAAGCCTTCGTCGCGCTCAACTGCGCGGCCATTCCCGAAAGCCTGATCGAGAGCGAGCTGTTTGGCTACCGCGGCGGCAGTTTCACCGGGGCGCGCAAGGAGGGCATGCGCGGCAAGTTGCAGCAGGCCGATGGCGGTACCCTGTTTCTCGATGAAATCGGCGACATGCCGTTGGCGTTGCAGACCCGGCTGTTAAGGGTGCTGGAAGATCGTCAAGTGGTACCGATTGGCGGCGAACCGGAGTCGGTCAATGTCCGAATCATCAGTGCCACTCACCGCAATCTGTTGGAACGGGTGCAGGACGGCAGCTTCCGCGAAGATCTGTATTACCGGCTGAACGGGCTGGAAGTGGCACTGCCGGCGTTGCGCGAGCGCAGCGACAAGTCCCAATTGCTCGATTTTTTGCTGGCCGAAGAGGGGGGCGGTGAGACGGTGATCATCGACGCGCCGGCACGGCAGGCGTTGCTGGATTTTGCCTGGCCGGGGAATGTGCGGCAGTTGCGCAATGTACTGCGTACGTTGGCGGCGTTGTGTGACGGCGGGCGAATCGGCTTGGAGGATTTGCCAGCAATGATTCGTCAGGCTCGGCCGGCGCAGGTGACGGCCGTCGAAGCGCCATCCGAGTTTCCGCTGGATGATGCCGAGCGGCTGGCGCTGCTCAATGCGCTGGAGCAGACACGGTGGCATATGACCCACACGGCTGAACAGCTGGGTGTGAGCCGCAATACCCTCTATAGAAAGCTGCGTAAACACGGCATCGCCCGGTAAATGCGCCGACCCCCTGTAGGAGCGTGGCTTGCCCGCGAAGGGGGCCTCGATGCCGCCAAAAGCTTCGCGGGCAAGCCACGCTCCTACAGGGCTGTGGCGGTCCAGTCTGAAACACAAGGTGCGAATTTACCTATCCTGGGCTAACCTGCGGCCATGTTTTACGAGGTCGACTATGCACATTCATATTCTTGGTATCTGCGGTACTTTCATGGGTTCGATGGCGGTTCTGGCCAAAGAGCTGGGCCACCACGTGACGGGCTCCGATGCCAACGTCTATCCGCCGATGAGCACTCAGCTCGAGGCGCAGGGCATTGAGTTGACCCAAGGCTACGACCCGGCGCAGCTCGATCCGGCACCGGACCTGGTGGTGGTCGGCAACGCCATGTCCCGGGGCAACCCTGCCGTCGAATACGTGCTGAACAAAGGCCTGCCCTACGTCTCCGGCCCGCAATGGCTGGCGGATCACGTCCTGCAAGGCCGCTGGGTGCTGGCCGTTGCCGGTACTCACGGCAAGACCACCACCAGCAGCATGCTCGCCTGGGTGCTGGAACATGCGGGCATGAGCCCGGGCTTCCTGATTGGCGGCGTGCCGCAGAACTTCTCGGTGTCGGCGCGTCTGGGTGACACGCCCTTCTTCGTCATCGAAGCCGACGAATACGATAGCGCCTTCTTCGACAAGCGTTCCAAGTTCGTCCACTACCGCCCGCGTACCGCGATCCTGAACAACCTGGAATACGATCACGCCGACATCTTCCCCGATCTCCCGGCCATCGAGCGGCAGTTCCACCATTTGGTGCGGACCATCCCGAGCGAAGGCCTGGTGATTCATCCAACCACCGAGCCTGCCTTGCAGCGCGTCATTGAAATGGGCTGCTGGACTCCGGTACAAACCACCGGAGCTGGTGGGCAGTGGCAGGTCAAGTTGCTCAGCGAAGATGGTTCTGCATTCGAAGTGATGTTCGAGGGCGTCGCCCAAGGCGTGGTCGAGTGGGACATGACCGGCCAGCACAACGTTGCCAACGCCCTTGCTACTTTGGCTGCGGCGCGTCACGTCGGCGTTGTACCGTCCATGGCCATCGCCGCATTGAGTGCCTTCAAAAGCGTGAAACGCCGGATGGAGATCGTCGCGCAGGTGCGTGGCATCACCATTTACGATGACTTCGCTCATCACCCGACCGCCATCGCCACCACCCTCGACGGCCTGCGCAAGCGCATCGGCGACGCGCCACTGATCGCGATCATCGAGCCGCGCTCCAACTCGATGAAGCTCGGCGCTCACCGCGATGGTTTGCCGGAAAGCGTGGTCGATGCCGACCAGGTGATTTGGTACGCGCCGGCCAACCTTGGCTGGGACCTGGGCGCAACCGCCGCGTTGTGCACCGTGCCGTCGATCGTCAGCGATTCGCTGGAAGGTATCATCGAGCGCGTGAAGAGCCAGGCCCAGCCCGGCACCCACGTGGTGATCATGAGCAACGGCGGCTTCGGCGGCCTGCACGGCAAACTCGCCGAGGCGCTGCAATGAACAATGGCCCGGAACGCATCACGCTGGCGATGACCGGCGCTTCGGGCGCCCAGTATGGTTTACGCCTGCTGGACTGTCTGATTCGCGAAGACCGCGAGGTGCACTTCCTGATCTCCAAGGCGGCGCAACTGGTGATGGCCACCGAGACCGACGTTACGTTGCCTCCCAAGACGCAAATGATGCAGGCCTTCCTCACCGAATACACCGGCGCGGCCGCCGGGCAGATTCGGGTGTACGGCAAGGAAGACTGGATGTCGCCGGTGGCCTCGGGCTCCGGCGCGCCGGCGGCGATGGTGGTGGTGCCGTGTTCCACCGGGACCTTGTCGGCCATTGCGACGGGGGCCTGCAACAACCTGATCGAGCGTGCCGCCGACGTCACGTTGAAGGAGCGTCGCCAGTTGATCCTGGTGCCGCGCGAGGCGCCGTATTCGAGCATTCATCTGGAGCACATGCTCAAGTTGTCGAACATGGGCGTGACGATTCTGCCGGCATCGCCGGGCTTCTATCATCAGCCGCAAACGATCGATGACCTGATCGACTTCGTCGTGGCGCGGATTCTCAACCTGTTGAACATTCCCCAGGACATGCTGCCGCGTTGGGGCGAGCACCATCTGAGCAGCGATGAATAAGCTGCTGGTGATGGTGCTGGCGTTGCAACTGGCGGGCTGCGCCACGGTGCGCACGCTGGATGCCGCCAAACCGGGGGCGCCGGTGGTGTATTCGGGGACTCGACTGGATTTGTATGCCATGAATGGCGGTTGCTGCGCCATGGACCGTTTTGGCGCAGAAGCGCCGGCCTACCCAGGCATCGACCTGCCGGCCAGCGCCTTGCTTGATACATTGTTGTTGCCGTTGTCGCTGTTGACAGTGATAGGAGTCAGTTTTCAGGCGACTGGCGGGTTGTAGCGTTCGGCTTTGGATCGGCGTCGCGCCCTTCGCGGGCAAGCCTCGCTCCTACAAGCGAAGGCGTCATTTCAGACGCCACATGACTACTTGCCTAGCTTGCGCAACTCATCCGACTCGACAATCCGCAATCCATCCTGCTCTTCCAGCGCCAGTCGCCACATGGCGCGAGCCAGTTGACAGGCTTCGATGCCGCGATATTTGCCGGGGATCAAGCGGGACAAGGGCCCAACGAACTGCTCGGCCATACGCGGTTCGATGCGTTCGCCCAGTAGCAACGATGGTCGGCAAATGGTCAGCTGCGGCCAGTCCTGCGCGCGCAATGCGTATTCCATCTCGCCTTTGACCCGGTTGTAGAAAATCGGGGATCTGCGATCGGCCCCCAAGGCACTGATGACGATCAGGTGCCGCGCCCCCATCTCCCGTGCACGCTTGGCGAACGCCACCACCATGTCCAGATCCACCGCACGAAACGCCTGTTCCGAGCCGGCCTGCTTGATCGTGGTGCCGAGGCAGCAGTAGGCGATGTCGACGCGGCCGTTCAATTGCGGCAGAAACGCCGCGGGATCGCCGACCGGATTTTCCAGATGAGGGTGCTCGGCCAATGGCCGGCGTGATGGCGCCAATACTCGCGTAATCGTGGGCTCATTGAGCAAACGGTCGAGAAGATGTTCACCGGTCAAACCGGTAGCTCCGGCAAGCAATACGTGCTGAGGCGTCAAGTACATAGTGTTTCCCCCTTGATACTATTCAGCTTAGTTGCTCTTTGCATCCTTGCCGGGGATAGAGGCACTTTGCAATGCCTTTCGTGCTTGCTGTTTGCGCAGCAGTTGCCAGTGGGATAGCACGGTTTTTGGCGCCCAGATCTGTGGCTCGGAGGCTTCGAAGCTGTCTGCCAGTTCGCGCTCGGCCACGGTGGCACTGGCCAGCTTGAAGGCGTGTTCCAGGTCGTCGGTCTGGTTCAGCGCCTGAGCGAACAAGGCATCGCCAAAATAAGTGAAGTTGGCTTGTTCAGAGCAGCCGAAGGACACCCGGTCGGCCCGCGAGGCCGTCATGACCAGGGTGCGTTCGTCTTTCAGGGCCGGGATGAAGCCGCCGGAGTAGCAGGATGAAATCACGATGATCTTGTCGCGATTCTTCAGCGGTGCCAGGACAGCAGCGAGTTCGTCGGCCGGCAGATCGGACAGTTCCATACGCGGCTGGTCGAGCACCAGTTCATGTTCACTGGTGCCGTGGCTGGTCAGGTAAAGGAAAATCAAATCTTCCGGGCCGCTGCGCTCGGCCAGCGTGAGGGCGGCGCGGCGCAGGTTTTCCCGGGTGGCCATCGGTCGGTCGGCAAGGTGGTCGCGATGGTTGACCAGGCGGATCTGGCCAAAGGCGCCGAAACGGCTGGTAAGCATGTTACTGACGTAATCGGACTCGCGCAGGAACACGCTTTGCTTGCCGTCGCCACCCAGGGTCAGGGTGTACAGCTCGATCGCCGGGGTCGAGGCCGGTACGTTGGCCAGTGCGTCGGCGAGCAGGCGGCCCTGGGCCAGCAAGCCGAGCTCGAGCGGGTCGGGCAGTAACTTGCCGTCGGCATCGCGCACGCGCTGGCCGTTAATCCATGTACCGTTCTGCACCGTGCCATCGGTCAGCACCAGCGTGCCGTGACCGTTGTAATTGTCGACGTCGAACTGACCGATATAGAAGCTGCCATCGGGCAGGTTTAATCGGCCTTGGCCGGTAAAGCGCCAATCGTTGAACTGGCCGATATAATGGCTGCCATCGGCGCCGATCATCTCGCCCTTGCCGTTGAGCGAGCCTTCCTTGAACAGGCCGAGCCAGACATCGCCGTCGGCGTTCTCGTAGCGGCCCTTGCCGTGCAGTTGATTGTTCTTGAAACCGCCGACGTAGATGTCGCCATCGGCGCTGTTGAATGTCCCGTTGCCTTCCAGCTGACCGTCGACGAAGTGGCCGGTGAACTGATTGCCGCTGGCGTCGCCACGCTGGCCTTCGCCATTGGGTTTGCCATGGGCGAACTGGCCCTGATACGAGCTGCCGTCCTCTAGCTCCAGACGCCCGAGCCCCGAGTATTGATCGGCTTTGAATTCCCCGCGATAGGTCATGCCGTTTTCTTTGAGGGTGCCTTCGCCATCCCGGCGCCCGGCCTTGAAGCCGCCGGTATAACTGCTGCCACTGGTAGTCAGTTGTCCCTTGCCGTCGAACAGCCCTTGATTGAAGGACCCGCGATAGACTTCGCCGTTACTGCCGTGCCATTCGCCCAAGCCATGCCATTGGCCCTGGTCGAACCCGCCGGCATACCAGCTGCCGTTCGGATAGTCGACTCGGCCCTGGCCTTGCAGCAAGCCATTGACCAGATCGCCGCGATAGCGGCCACCGTCCGGCAGGCGGGCGTCGGGAGGCAACAGTGATTCGCCATCGCCGCAAGCGGTGAGCAACAGGGTCAAGGCAAGGAGTGCTAGTGGGCGCATAGCGGGATCCGGGCAATTAGGCGACCGAGTATGCCGCAGCTCTGTGCCCTTATATAGCCAGGAGAAAGCAGAGGGCGCGAAACAGCCTGAGCTGCTTCGCTTCCGGGATGGTTTACACGAAGCAGAGGGACAAGGGTTCAGCGATATACGCCGGTTTATCCGAGCCTTCGATTTCCAGAGTGGCGGTGGCCTTGAGCAGCCATTGGCCAGGTTTCTTCTCAATGACTTCAGTCAGTTCGACCTTGAGTCGCACTTTCGAATCGACCTTGACCGGCTGAATGAAACGCACGCTGTCGAGGCCGTAGTTGACCACCATCTTCAAGCCTTCAGGCATGACGAGGATGTCTTCCATCAGTTTGGGGATCAACGACAGTGACAGGAAACCGTGTGCAATGGTGCTGCCAAATGGCGTTTGCGCGGCTTTGACCGGGTCGACATGGATGAACTGATAGTCCCCTGTGGCTTCGGCGAACAGGTTGATACGCGCCTGATCGATGGTGAGCCATTCGGAACGTCCAAGTTCCTTGCCGACATAATCTTTGAGCTCTGCAACGGGAACATAGGGCATTGAGACTCTCCTTGGGTTCATCGGTTTTATAGTTTTGAGGTGGGGGGATTTGACCTCCCGGATTACCACTTTAGATCAACATGGCAAATGGCTCCGGTCAACTGTCCATGCTATTTGCGAATGCCGATCCATAGCGTCGGCATGCTTATAATGTTCGACCCGTCACTGCGGGTGACGGGTTTTGCGGGAGATGAAGGATGTTGTTACGAGGTTTGACCTGGCTGGTGCTGTTCCAATTGCTCGGCACCGCCATCAACCATTTGTTTCTGCCGGTGCTACCGGGGCCGATCATCGGCCTGCTGCTGTTGCTGGTGTTTTTGATCAGCCGGGGCCAGGTGGGTGAGCCGCTGAATCTGGCGGCCAGCAGCCTGCTGCGTTACCTGCCGTTGCTGCTGGTGCCGCCGGCCGTGGGCGTGATGGTGTACGCCGCCGACATCGCGGCGGATTTCTGGGCCATCGTCGGCGCGCTGGTGTTGTCGCTGGTGTTGTCCCTGGCGTTTGCCGGTGTCTTGATGCAGCGCATGATCAAGCGTCACGCGTCTCACGAGGACGACCAATGATCTTCGACTGGCACGGGGCCTGGGCGTCGGTAATTCATCATCCGTTGTTCGGCATTGGCATCACCCTGGGCGCCTATCAACTGGTGCTGGCGGCGTTCGAGAAAACCCGCTGGATCTTTCTGCAGCCGGTGCTGGTTTCCATGCTGCTGGTGATCGGCGTGCTGGTAGGGTGCGGCCTGACCTACGCTGAGTACCGCAAGAGCACCGAGATTCTCAGCATCTTGCTCGGCCCCGCGACGGTCGCGTTGGCGGTGCCGCTGTACCTCAATCTGCGGCGGATTCGTCAGTTGTTCTGGCCGATATTTACTACGCTGGTGATAGGCGGCGTGGTTGCCACGGGCATGGGCGTATTGCTGGGCTGGTGGTTTGGTGCCGAACACATGATCCTGATGACCATGGCGCCGAAGTCGGTGACGTCGCCGATTGCCATGCTGGTCGCCGAACAGATCGGTGGCGTCGCGGCGCTGGCCGCAGTGTTCGTGTTGATCACCGGGGTGATCGGGGCGATCTTCGGACCGAGTCTTTTGACCCGGTTCGGTGTCCACAGTCCTGAAGCCCGCGGCATGGCCCTGGGCATGACCGCCCATGCGGTCGGTACGGCGGTGGCGATGCAGGAAAGTGAAGAGTGCGGCGCCTTCGCGGCGCTGGCGATGAGTCTGATGGGCGTGGCCACGGCGGTATTCCTGCCGTTGGCGGTGTCGATGGTGGTGTAAGGAAATGTCTATGAGCTTGCCGCTTTTTCCGCTGAACACGGTGTTGTTTCCGGGCTGCATCCTCGACTTGCAGATTTTCGAGGCGCGTTACCTGGACATGATTGGTCGCTGCATGAAACAGGGCGGCGGCTTCGGCGTGGTTTGCATCCTCGAGGGCGAAGAAGTCGGCATCGCTCCGGCGGGCTATGCGCTGGTCGGGTGCGAGGCGCTGATCACCGACTTCAAGCAGCAGGACAATGGCCTGCTGGGCATTCGGGTGCATGGCGGGCGGCGTTTTCACGTTGTGCGCACTGAAGTGCAGCGTGATCAGTTGATTGTCGCCGAGGTCGAATGGCTGGAAGACGAGCCCGAGCAACCGCTTCAGGACGAGGACGCCGACCTGGTCGCACTGCTCAAGGCCCTGGCGGAACACCCGATGGTCGAAGCACTGAACATGGGCAACGAAGCGACCGGGCAACAATCGCTGGCCAATCAGTTGGCGTATCTGCTGCCGTTCGCCGAGTTGGACAAGATAGATCTGCTGCAACTCGATGATCCACAGCAGCGGCTGGATGCGATTCAGGCGCTGCTGGATGAGTTGCAAGGGGAGTTGTTTGCCTGAGGCGCTGGCGCTTTTTGTTGCTTATCGATTTCGATGGTCTGGCAGTATGTTCGTCCCGTGAACAGTGAAGTACCCGCCGCCCATCGATGACCCACAATGACACCGGGACAGATCCCTGGCGTCATTTTTTATGGGCAGCACGAGGGAGGAGGGGATCGGTTTTTTGTTATCAGGTTCTGTAATGCTCGGGAACTGGCCAGACGATGTCGTTGGCAAATACCTCAACGTCTTTGGGAAGTTCCAGTACCGGTTTGCCCGAGGCGGCGACCTCATCGATCAGCTGATCATAGCGAGTTATCGGTATATGGAAAATCCCATCGCCCTCGCCCGGAATCACCTCTTTGCGATAGGATACGACCATGTTGTCTCCTGCCCAGGTTGCTCTCTCGATAGCGTCAGCGTCGGCACCGGCTTGTCCGTATATATCGTCGACCCTGGCGGCCCGACTCAATTCAGAATTCACCAGCCAGAGCCTCTCTGCGCTGATGCCTCGGGTGGGCATTGATATGCGGCCTTCCAGGTCATCCGGGTCAAACTGTATTCCAGTTCGATTAAGTCGGACGTTTTCCCAGCCGGGTACGACCTCGATGCCGCGAGTGTCAATGGCATAGATGAAACCCTGTCGTTGGTTTCGCCGAAGGGCCGGATAGTCTTTTGCGTCGTCAAACACAAAGGAACTGTCGGAGTCCGACTCGGAGCCATCACGATTTCCTTCTGTAACGGTGCTATCGGAATCCGAACCCCTGGCGGGGTAGAGGTTGGCTTGAGAGTTGTACTCCAGTGGGTGTTCATAACCGCCCAAATGTTCTTTGTACCCGATGGCGTTACCCAGGCTGAACGTTACGCTGAATCCTCGTCTTGTGGTCGAACCGGTTGCGTTGCCTTTAAGGTGGATCATGCGCCTGTCTCGGGCCAACTCTAGAGGTGTACGATGGTCCCCCCTGAACATCGATGGAATATCCGTTCGGTATAAAGCACCGTGCAGATTGCGCTGATAGCCAGCGTATTGCAGGTACTCGTCAAAGAATTCTTCGGTATATCTTTCCCGTGGGTTGAGGCGGTTGTCATAATAATCGCCTTCATTTCGCAACCTGAGGATGAACGGTTCCAACTCTTCAGCGATCAGTTTAAATCTTTGATCGTCGCCTTTGTTTTGGGTCAAAAGCTTGTGTTGTTCCGCCCACTCAGGCATTTGCCCGCTTTCCAGATCCTGGCGCAACCGTGTCTGTTGGTTCTCGCTCAGGTTGTAGCTGCGCAGGAGTTTCGCGCGCTCGGCGAAGGAATGCTGCGGATAGACCCATTTCAGTGAATCGGTTACATAGAGGTGGTCGGCAGGTTCTTCGAATCGCTTGACCCATAGCGGCACTTTGCCGGTTTTTTGCACTTCCGCCCGGAAAACCAGAATTTCCGGGCCGTGAATCCGGTACAGTTTCCAGATATCGCCATCGGTCCATTGCGTCAGGTTCAGCGGTCCAGACGTATCGCCCCTGGCTTGGGCGGGATCTACGCGAACCCATCGGTGCTGTTCATCCCTGAAGGCGAAACCGCTCTCTGGGGTGTTAAAAGGCGAGCTGCGGAGGCTGACGCCATAATATCCTTGGGCATCCGGTAGATGGGCGACGGTGTATCGGTTGCTGTCGAAGTAGGTGGAGGGTTTGCTCAAGCTCCAGACACCACCTGCGGCGCTTCGATAAAGCGGTGGCCCGAATGCGCCTTGCTCGTGAGGTGACTTCGCGCGGTAGGTATCAAGTCTTGTATCGAATTCGACCATCACCGTCTGTAGACCGTTGCCCCCCTCAACCTCGACGTCGACAAAGTGTCTATTCTTGAAAATCCGCAGTCCGTTCTCATCGGGCGCAGGCAACCGGCTGGAGGCCTGTTGCACATAGGGCGCCAGCGGCGGCGTCTTATCACGACCGGGCGGGGCGGGAGATGGGAGGACGGTATCCACCGCAGTCGGCATCTTGGGAGCTGTGTTATCGAGCGCAGTGTCTTGGGCCAGCTTCGCAGTAGAGGATGATTCACTTGAACCCGCGGGCCAGAATCGATTGCCCGGAACGAAAACTGAATCGTCGAACGATCCGTCCGGGGTTCTCGGTCGGGGCGTTGAGGTTCCCGGTGCATCGATCGATGGCGTTGTGGGGCGGGGTCCGGGTTTTTGACGCATAAGGGGTCACTCCATCTTTAATGAGTCAGCCATTCCTTCGGCTGAATGAGGCTAGCGCCGGCGTGACGATGAACGTCACGTCGGGTTTGCAATGTTCAGATTGATTAAACAGTCTCGATCGGTTCTATAAAGAGCGTCTGGGGGGCAATGCGGTAGTCAGGATCCGTATCGACGCCCCAATAATCATTGGTTGAGTTGTAATACACCGTCCCGTCAATTCGTGGCGAGAAGCCAATGTTTTTAACAGCAATTTTCGTGGCCAATTCCTCTCGTTGCTGGTGCGCTCGAAGGTCAGCCAGCAAGGCATCGACGCTGGCGTAGCCATGTGCGTTGATCAGGTAGAGTTGCAGCACTTCAAATAAAAGTTCGACGGAATAGATATTTCCGGATGACGTCGCCACGCTGATGGATTCCACCGGTCCCGGGTGGTCCAGACTCGGCAACTGGATCACCGCGCTACCGACTTGCAGGTTGTCGGAAGTCAGCCGTATTTCATTGCGGGTAACTGTTTCTGTCAGTTCTGTACTGAAGAGGGTCCAGGTCGATGCGTTAGAGGTTTGCTCGATCGCACCCGGTGTGTACAGGCTGAGCAGTGTATTACTGACGGGATACACGTCGTAGCTCGAGGCCTGGCCTTTCATTACATAGATGCCGGTATGGGGAGGTGCCGGGAATGTAACCTGCTGGGGGGTGGTGGAGAGCGTAAAGGGCTTGATATATTGCGGTTGTCTAAACCTATAGCGCCCGCGCCGAGGATGCAAACATTCCCGAGCGCTACACAGTTTGCGGCCTGGGGAGGCTGCGTCGTTTTTAAAGTTCAGGCGCGGGGGGTGTATTTGATAGGATTCGCCATCCTGCATGACCAGTACAACATTCGCTTGGTAAAAGCCATTGATCCGAATGTTGTTATTAAAAGAGGTTCCTGTTCTTCTCCCTCGTTTTTCGTGAAAGAAGTTTGAGATGTTAACGAGTTTCGAGGACGGCAGCCGAATCCATATATTGAATTGCGAGTAATTCAGGTTGGTATATCCCGAGGGACCCATGATCACTTCGACGGTATAACTTGCTTGAATTGAAACTATTTCTTCGGTTTTGTAATCCAGATAAACCACCGCGGGAATTTCAGATGCGTAGGGGTTGGCGACCAAATCGACGCTGCCGCCAGCGCGCGAAACAAAGGTATGCCTCGGCTCCCGCTCCGCGAGTACCACGACTCCGCTGTTGGTGATGTAGGGAGCCGGCGCGGGCTGTCCGCCAGTCTCGACGTAATCTACATCGTAAGCGAGTGAGTCAGAGGGGAGAGGGAGCAAGGTGAGCTCCAGCCAGTAATTGTCCTGAGTTTTGAGCTGCAGCCTATTGTTTTTCACCTGACGCATACCTTCGACATGTTCGTAGACATGCTCGATGGTCAACACGTGGTCGGGGAGTTCGCCATTCTCGTTGCGCAACGAAGTGATCACCAGCGAAGTACCGACGATCTGCAACCGTTGAATGCGCTCAAGTGGCCAGCCGAATTCGATCAGGCTTGCTTGTTCGCCATCTTCGACAATGGTCACTTGAGCCGTGGTGTCCGCAATGTAGTAGCGATCCGTTCCTGGGCCGCCATCAACCCGAGAGTGCCACCCGCGGATCGCGATCGTGTCATCACCTGGCCCGGCATCGATGTGGTCGTAACCGTTGGCCGAGATCTGATTGGCATTGTCGTCCCCGGTGACTCGATTTGTACCCTTTCGCAAGGTCGAGACGTTTTCGATGGAGGTGAACTCCGCGACCAGGATGTCGTCTTTTGCACGGTCCTCATGACGCAAGGCAACCTTGCCGGTCTGCAGATTGACGTCGTAACCGACATGACGTGTATCAGCGCGGGGACGGGATCCCTCGAAGGCCAGCGTGTCGGACCCCTCAAATCCGTCAAGAACACTGGTTCGTATCGGCTGCTGTGGCCGGTTCAGTTCCGCTTCGGTTGTTTCGAAGTAAAAACTGTCATTCTTGTCACCACCCACCAGTTTCTTTGTACCCTCCCGATAGATGAAAATATTGGGCTTGTCCTTGGGGGCATAGACCTGATCATCGCCGTCACCGAGCCGCCAATAAATGCTCTTGTTTTCGCCTGGGGTGCCTTTGACGCTGCCTTTGAGGTCTGACGCAAGCCCGTCACGAGCAAGGATAATGTCGTCGGTCTCAACGATAGTCGGCTCTGTATCGAGTTTATACGGTTGTTCCCCGGCCTTTTCATCCCATTGGTGGTACCAGATTTGGATGGTCTTCAACGTGACGTCGAAACTGCCGTTCACGATGTATTCCAGCTCTTCCTTATGAGTACCTTCAAGCAAGTGTTTTGCCGAAAGTTCTAACTGTAAGGTGTGATCGCTGAACGTCTTGTTAATCTTGAAACGATCCAGTATCTCCTTGTCCTGTTCCTTGCCTACAAAAGCGAGCCATCCGGCGTGCAACCGTTCGTCGAAATTCAATTCAACATAATCGTCAATGTCGTCCACGACCCGGGCGGCCCGGTAGATTTCCGCTCCGAGGATGAGGATGGCAGCTGCAGCGAGACCAACAGGGCCGGCGACGGTGCCGAAACCGGCCAGCGCCGCCACGCCCAGCGCAAGGCTAATGCCTGCACTCGCCACGCTCACGCCGCCACTTACATAATGATCCTGGGCTACCTTGCCTTGCGAGGCGGCGGCCGCATTAAAGGCATTGACGGCACTGACAATGTCAAAGGGCAAGGTGATCGCGCTGGCAAATAACCCGCCACCCCGACTGAATACGGTACCGACTGACGTGGCGGAAAACCGTTTGAGTATCACCGAGCCGCTCTCGAGCATCGCGACGCCACCCTTGGTCAAGCCTCGTTCAATGATCAGTGAACCGAATTCAGCGCCGATCGAAACGCCGTTAAACACTGCTTCGCCCGTGTCGCCAGCGTCGAGGGCTTCAAAGGCCCCTTTGAAGCCACTATAGATTCCGAAGGCCTGCATTCCAACGCCTACCGTGGCTACGCCGCGGTGCGCATAGCTTTTGGCCTTGGCCTTGAGCAGGCTATCGGACTGTATGGCATGAATATCCAGTTTTTGCGCCGACTGGCCCAGCTTGTTGAGGCGATCTATCGGGCTGTCGAGCGTAAGCGGGGCGGAGGCGGCGAATAGCGGGGGGGCGTCGACCGAGCGGCTGATAGATATTTCAAAGAACAGAGTGGCCACGTTGCCACTGTGTGGCGTTTTTGTTGCGGATTTGACACGGTTCCCCACCATCGCAGGGTCGAAACTCAGCCCATCGATAAACGTCTGGTCGGGGGCCCTCATGTTCGTGTTTGCCGTGCTGATGGCGCCACCATGCACCCTCGCGCCCATGGCCTTCAGTTCTACGCGAGTGATGCTGGAATTGCCAAAGCGCAATGGTCCGAAATGTTCATCGAGGAATGCGAGTGGGCGACGGGAAACCTGGCTTGGGTGCGCAGGCTCCAACACTTCCGTTGGTACAGGTGTCAAGGGTGGCGCACCGGGAGACGTATCAATCTGGCCGGCGGCCGGCGCATGACTGTTAGCCGATTGACTGATCGCCGTTACTTGTAACGGACGGTGGGTTGAAACTTCCATGGCGGGTTCAATTAGTTTGGCCATTGTTTAATCCTTTAAATAATGAGCGTTATGAGCACCGATTTTCCTACCGGCGCGGGGGTTGGTATTTCAAGGCCATATGACGTCATACGCAAATTCGTTTTTGTTGCCAGACAGCCTGAGCATCGGTTTACCCGCGGCCTCCACGTCATCGATCAATTGGTCGTATTCATGTTTGTTGGCGTGACCCGCGTGCGTAGAGGCTTCGATTTTGTCGCCGCGACTTCCTGCTTGCTGAGCGATGTCTTTTACATTCGCGCCCTTTGTCAGGGCTGAGTTCAACAGCCAGACCCGGCCTGCTTCCAGTCCTTTTTTGGTCACCGAAATCAATCCTTCGTAGTCATCGTCGGGAAACCAGGTGGGCGGCGTGTCGCGGGCCGCCGAGTTGAAATTATGGTTTTCTTCATGCGGGACCACTTCCAGTGTGCGGGTATCCAGCGCATACAGAAACATTTCCGTCTGCCGCGTTCTGGTGGGTTGGTAATGGCGTTCATGGTCCCAGGGGACCGGGCTTCCTGTATCCGACCACTCGGAAGATTCGCTGCTGTCCGAGTCGCTTGCATCACTGGCGTCGCTGTCCGAATCGTTTGTGTTTTTTCCAGGGTATTTATTGAGTTGTGAGTTGAATCGCAGGTACTCGGGATCTGGGGCCGAGGCATACATCAGGCCTTCCTTGAGGCTGAAGGTGGCGCTGATCGGCTTATCGGTGGTGGCGCCGGGACTGTGGGCGTAGCGGGGTAGCATGGTGTTGTCGTTCGCCAGTTCGAACGGGGTGCGCTCGTCGCCCCTGAACAGGGCCGGTATGTCCGTTCGATACAGGCAGTTGTTCTTGTTGCGCCGATAACCCAGCTTAACCAGCAGCGCTTCGCGCAGTTGGGGTGTCAGGCTGGTCTCGGGGTCATACCCTTCATGCCGGGCATCACGCTTGAGATTCAGCTCATTGATGGCGTCTCGGCTAAATTGATCGAGGTAGAGGGGATTGCCAACGTCTTCAGTCATGCGTTTGTGCGCTTGTACCCATGGCGGCAATGTCAGTTCAGTCTGCAAGTGTTGTTGCAGGCGAGACAGTTGGCTCGGCAGCAGGTTGTAGGACTGCAGGAGCGCCTGGCGTTCGTTCGAGGTCAGGGTCGGGTGCAACCAGTGCAGTGAATCTCCCACCAGGTTGACGACCGGGTCGTCCGTTACATTGGGCTCGACCCAGTGCGGCGGCTTGCCCAAGGCCTGTGCTTCGCTACGGAAACGCTCGATTTCCCGACCCTGAATCCCGTAGAGCTCCCAGATCTCCTGGTCGGTCCAGTGTGTCAGGTGAGTGGGTTGCGAGCCGAATCCTCCTGTAGGGGGGTCGACCTGAATCCAGTTTCCGTGACGATCCTGGAACGCAAATCTTATGTCGGATTGATTAGACCCCCACCTTGGCGTGAGTTCGTGATAACCCTGGGCATCCGGTGAGCGCATCGACGCGGTGTAAAGACTTTGATTGACGTAAGTTGGCGTGTCGGAAGAGCGCGGTCGTTTAGGTACAACCGTTGTTTCGGGCGGCTCGCTCGATGACGGTGCGGGCCGCTTTGTCGTGGAGTCACTGCCTGTCTGGAGGTCATGGCGGGCAACTGCTTTTTCACTGATCTGCGGGGGCAGGCGCCAAGTGAGACTTGCTTCGTTTTTATACACGGCCGGGCCGCTCGGAAGTTGCTCCGTCAGTAACTTCATTCGATAGACACCGAGCGTTTCATCAAAGTCGACATGAGCGGTACGCACAACGCCTCCATCGTCTACATCGACAAATTTGCGTCCGACGATGTAGCGAAAGCCGTCATCATTTGGTGCTTGCATGCCACGCAGAAATTTCGCCGAGAACCAGTATTTGCTCAATGATGTATCGCTCTGCAAAGAACTGGTAATCGTTCGGGTCGGCAAGTCGGTAATTTCAATGGAAGGATGGATGGGCAGATCAACGTCCGGGCGTACAGCAGGACCCATGTCGGAGGTCAATGGAACTATGGCGTCGGCAGGCCATACTCTATGAGGGGCGAGTATTGAGGTGTCCGACTCGGGCCTTATGGATGGCTCGTTCGTTGAACCCGGTTTGGGCGGTTTTGTCACCGGTGGTTTGCTGGGTGTTTTGGGGCTCATGGTAACTCGCATATAAATTAAAGTTGATAAATATGTTGGCGTGTCTAATGGTGTTGTCGGTAATTAGGATGAAGCGATGTGTTAAATGTGACATTGATGGTATGTTGACTGCGCGTGGTTCGTAGTCAAGAGGTTTTAATGTAATTGATTTTCAAGGTCGTGAAAGGTGCGGCTTTGAAAGTGGTGGGGAAATATGTAACTTCGATTATTGGTAGCGCAGATATTCTGCGTAGATGCGGTCGCGCCGCAGCTATGCAGCATGCGCGCAAATAAGGTATCAGAATCATTCGGTCCCAACGATGAGACGGAAGCCGTCCGCGTCAGGCTATATATGTTAAGCGGTATTTTATTGTGGGTAATACACCGTCTACAACCCACTCGTCGAAGAGTGGGTTGTATGCAATATTTACCGTAGTCTAAAATTTCTCGATAACAAGGTCTTCAGGCTTGAAGCGGTAAGCCCGATTCGTTTCGATGCCCCAAAAATCATTCGTCGAATTGTAATATACATTACCAGCTATTTGCATGTGGCGAAGGTTTTCAAATTTGATCTCATGCGCCAGCTCTCCACTGTCTTTGTGTTTACGGATCACCTCCAATATCGCATTGAGATCGAAATAGTACGATGCATCAATTAGAAAAAGTACCATTTGGTCAAAAATCCGATTGACTTCGTAAATGGTTCCGCGTGTTGTCGCAACGCCAATTGAGTCCATCGGTACTGTGGTATCGTTGTCAGGCGGTAATTCGACAATTACGTTGCCGACGTGCAATATGTTGCCTTTCAGGAGGATATCATCATAAGTAACAGGGGTTTCCATCTGTGAGGTATACAATGTCCATGTAGATGCGTCTGATTTTTTGGTGAGTGCATCAGGTGTGGATAGGTGGAGGCGGGCATTGTCTGTTAGATGAGTTTCGTATTTCGATGCTTGGCCGAGCAACTGGTAGATGCGTGTATGAGGCCCAGAGGGGATATTGATACGCTGCGGGATAGGTCGCAGTGGTATTTCTACCGGGATGCCAGGACTGTTAAATATATACAGACCTGATCGAGGTACAAGGTAATCGTTACTTTTGAATGTGTTGATCCCGATTTTATGTTCATAAGTGTTGTCGTTGAAGGCAGTAGCCGATAATCGAAAGGATTTTTGGTCGTTTGTGATAATGAATACGTTTCTGCTACTAAGCCAAACTGGTTTGATAGTGCTGATTTGTTTGGTGTCATATCGACCGCGCGCGCTGGCGATTTCCGCGAATGTGATGCTTTTGTCCGGTAGTTTTATCGTGATCGCAAAATCGGTAAGATACACGTATGGGGAACGCTTAGGGTCTGTGCCCTCCACGGCGTGATAATGCCCGGTGACTTCCTGGATTTCAGTGCTTTCATAGTCCAGGTATACAGTGCAGGGCGGTAAAGCGGAACCGATGTCTTTGACTAAGGTAATTGGCAGCTCACCTTTTGATATATAGACGTGATGTGAATTTAAACTCGCTTCATATACCTTGCCGGCATTGACAATAGCGGGGGAGGGCACGGTGCCGGGAACGATCGTTTGCGCTTTAATATAGACAGCCCCTCCGATGGTTAATAGCGTTGGTAGCACAGGACTTATTTGAAACCCATCCTTGGTCGTTGCGAGTAGTTTAGAGTTTTGTAACTGTCGATTCGCTCCGACTTGTTGGTAAACGTTCTGCACGATGATAGTGCGAGGGTGTAACTCTCCATCCACACCGCTCTGAGAATCTATGATCAAGGAACAGTCTACGATTCGCCAGCTCTGAATGCATTCGAGCGTCCAATCCAATTCTATTATGGAGTTATCTTGCCCATCTTCAATAATCGAGACCTGGTGGACACTTTCCAGGATTTTGTAATGGTCGACACCCGTGCCTCCATCTATCCGGGATATAGTGCCTGCCACCGTAATTGAGTCATCGCCGGCACCGGCGTGGATGGTGTCATTCCCATTGGCCGCGATAATATTTGCCGTTTCGGTTCCTGTCACATGGCTTGTGCCGCCCGACAGGGTGCTCACATTCTCGATGGATGTCACCTGTGCGAACGGCACTGGCGCCACGTCTGGCTTTTGGCTTCTGAGATCAATCTGGCCGGCATTGAGATCAATGTTGTAGCCGGCATGCCGGGTATCGCGGTGGGGATGCCGTCCCTGGAAGATCAGCGAGTCGTTGCCGCTGCCGCCGTCCAGCGAACTGATAGAATGGATGCTTACCTTATCAAGCGTGGTAGCGGCAGCATTGAACTGGAAATGGTCGCGCTCCTCCCCCCCGGTCAGGTATTTTGTACCCTCCCCATAAGTAAAATAGTTAGGTTTCCCCCTCTCCCCTAAAGCGATATCGTCGCCATTGCCCAATTTTAACAGGTTACCTTTGCCTGGGCCTTTTTCACCTCTTGTCACCCCCGGCACATCGGGCACTCCTTCCCTTATGTCGTAAACGTCTCTGTCATCTATAATGGTCGCTTCATTGGCGACATCATATTGCGGAAATAAAAAAAACAACAATGATTTGCTATTCATGGCTTGAAGAAGGGTCGGTAGTCTGCGCTTTGGTTTGCCAGGTCGCAGCTCAACCTTGAAATTTCCTTCCACGATAAGTTCGAAATTATGTTTGTACGGTCCCTCCAAAAGCGATTTATTATAAGTCCCAGTTTGTTTGACATGTCTATCTACCGCTATCGCACTGTTGAAACGATCCATGACGCCGCTGGGAGCGTCATTTCCGGTAAACGCGAGAAAGCCTGTTAGTAAGCTTTCACCAGCACTCAGCTCAATGTAATCATCTATGTTGTCGACCAGGCGCACGGCCTGGTAAATTTGGGCGCCCATTATGAGTACAGCCGCCGCCGCGATTCCGATGGGCCCGGCAGCGGCTCCGTAACCGGCCGCCGCTGCCAGGCCTAGTGCTAGGGAGAGGCCTGCGCTTGTTACTGCGACACCGCCCATTACGTAATGGTCCTGCGCCTCTTTGCCCTTGGCACTGGCGGCCGCATTGAAGGATTGAACTGCACTTAAGATATCGAACGGGAGCGTAAAAATGCTGGCCAATAGCCCTGCGCTTCGGCCCAGGTGGATGCCTACGGTAGTTCCGGAGAACTGCCTGAAGACCTTCGAGCCATTCAGGAGCATGTTCTGACCCACCTTCGTCAATTTAACCTCAATCGCCAGCGACGTCAGTTCAGTGGCGATACCTCCGATATTTATTGCTACTCCGGTCCCGTCGCCTGTCTTGATGGCTTCTGTAATACCTACTAGCCCGCTGTAGAGGCCGTACGCTTGTAAACCCGTACCTGCGACGCCCACGCCCTGGCCTTTGAGATTGTCGAGCCATTTGGGCATACGTAAGTCGGATTGAACACGGTGAATATCAATTTTTTGCGCTGACACCAGCAGTTTGTCGTATTGGTACATGGCGCTGTGGGGGGGCAAGATATCAGCGTTGTTGAGAACAGGCGGGGCGCCGACAGTACGTATACTGGCAAGATCGAAAAGCATGCCGGCTACAATGGAGCTGTCCGCGTTTTTCACCAACCGTATCCGGGCCTCGACTTCGGCTGGATCAAAACTGAGTGCGTCTAAAAAGCGCTGGTCGGGCGATTGTATATTTGAGTTGTCCGGGCTGATGGGTGCTCCATCTACCGTGGCACCCAAGGCGCGTAATTCTTCTCGACTGATATCGAACTGGCCGATTCGCAATGCTCCCAAGTGTAGGTCGAGGCCGTTGAGCGTAAGATTGGGTGAGTCGGGAACGGCTTTGATGGGGCGCGACGGCAGTGAGGGGGTCGGAGAATGACTATTGGTCGAGGCATCGATATTCATTACTTGAACACCGCTCTTGGAAAAGCTATATGGGATGTTTGTTTTAGGTTCAGACATTTTCAATTCCATTTGATGTGACGTTGTCTAAGGGTTCGGCATCCTGCTGACCCTGAAGGAATAGTTGTGAAAGGTTTACAAGTTGTGTGTCGTTTTTGATTTGGCACGTATTTCCAATGCATACCGTTTAATACCTTGGGTTAATGTTGGGGTCTATCAGGCCCAAGGCAGATAGGGTGTTGAGCAATCGGTGCGCAATTAAGCAGCTTGGTCTATGCGGTTTTAGGATCGAAGGCTTCAGTAGAAATATCAAGCGGCGGATGGGTGGTTTTATTGTCGGGATATTACTGTATTGTCTTGTTGAGTTTTATTGTGAGTGTTTTTTAGTGTGTTGATAGAGACTGTTGTTCCAACTGTTTTGGCAGGACATATAAGTTAGACTGAATATGTTTATAGGGGCGGAGAAGTGAAGAAGTCCGGCAACATCTCAGGCTTCTTCATTTCAATTAGAGCGATCAGTAGGCGTACCGTAACATGGCATGGGAGAAATGCCGCAACGCGAAGAAGCTGAAGGCCGCCACCATTGCAGGTAAAATCAGCCACCAGATTTTCCACTGCATGGCAGGCAGCGGCGTCTCTCGCTGGCTCAGCCACAGGACGGCTGCGCAGACACAGCTCGCCAGCATCGCCCCGGCGAGAATGTCGCTGGGCCAATGAGCCCCCAGGTACACCCGCGACAAGGAAATGGTCAGTGCCGGCAGGCAGCCCAGTAGTAGCCAGGTAAGGCGCATGCGCGGTGGTTGTTCGCGACCGGCCAGGATGGCGATGGTCAGGAACAGCGCGAATGAGCCGGAGGCATGGCCGCTGGGCATGCTGTAGCTGGTCAGCGGGTCGGTGAGTACTTCCGGGCGCAGACGAGCTAAAAAGTGCTTGATTCCGGTGTTGGCCATCGCGGTGATCAGCAGTGTGGCACCGGCGAAAAGCGCCTGTCGCCATTGTCGAGCCAGAAGCAGCAATCCCGTCAGCAGCGTGCTGAAAATCAGCATGTAACGGAACTCTCCGATCAGTGTGAAGGTCACGGCAACTTCATCCAGCGTCGCACTGCGGTGCTCCTGCACCAAGGTCATCACGCCCTGATCCAGGGCGGTCAAGTGCGGATAGCCGATGAACAGGCCGATCAGGATCAGCAGGCTCATGCCACTGATCCAGGTCGTCGCCCGGCGATGGCGGCGCAGGCTGCTGGTCGCACTCAAGCCGACCATCACTGCCACACTGCCGGCGACAATACCCGCCTGCAGCCAGAAACCTTCCGGTAACGGCAGGCGGATCGCCGCGCCGGTCGCCCATCCCGGTAGCAGGTAGGCGACGCTCCAGCCTGCGGCGGCCAGCAGGCTGACGGCAGCGAAGCGCGGAAACGGCATGTCGAACATCCCGGCGACCATCGGCAGCATGGGCCGCAACGGACCAATAAAGCGTCCGACCAGCAGACTGGCGATGCCGTAGCGCTGGAAGTAAGCCTCCGCCCCGGCGATCCATTCCGGGTGATGGCGCAACCCGGGCAGGCGCCGGATGTTCTGGTGGAAATGTCGCCCCACGAAGTAGGAAACAATGTCACCCAGCACGCCGGCGACGAACCCCAGCAACAATGTTTCACTCAGCGACAGCGCGCCGCTGCCGGCCAGCACCGCCACGGCAAACAGCAATACCGTGCCAGGCACGATCAACCCGGCAATTGCCAGGCATTCCACGAAGGCCACGATGAAAACCGCAGCGGCCAGCCATTGCGGGTTGGCCGTCAACCATCCGGTTACGCTATCGAGCCATGGGCCCATAAAGACAACTCCCAACTTATCGATTGTGTTTACAGCAAAAAGTAATCGCGGCCTTCGAGTTGCCCTCGTCGCAGCGGATTGCGCGTGCAATAAGCGGCATACGCGGCATCGACGAAGCGATACATCAGGTGTTCGTCACGTCCATGGGGGATGCCCAGGCGCGTGGTTTGAATGATGTGGGCGGGTGCAGCCCCGATATCTTCCACCAGCAGCACTTCATGGTCGAAGCGCTTGGCGTCCCAGGTCGGCACCTTCAGGCCCAGCGCCTTGCAGAGCAATGTCTGCCCGGCACAGAGCTTTTGCGAGGGGCGAGGGCGGCCCTGGGCGTCCGGATTGTTCAGCAGCATTTGCGCCAGGCTCGCCGGTCCGCTCAATTCATCGACCCAGGGATAGCCGGATTTGATCAATACCGCATTGCCGGGACCTTGGGCACTGAAGTTCAGTGAATCGCCGCCACGGGCGTAATACATGTAGATGTGACCGCCATCCAGAAACAAAGCCTTACGCTTTTCTGTGTAGCCAAGGGAGGCATGACTGCCTTTTTCTTCGAAGTAATAGGCTTCGGTCTCGATGATTCGAGCGCTCAGCCATAGTTCACCGACCCGATGCCGGATCACTTTGCCCAGTAATTCCCTGGCCAGCGTTTGGGCGTCCCGGTCGAAAAATGCGTCCGGGAGTGCCGTGGGCAGGCTCGTTTCGGAAGCACGAACAGTCAGATTGGTCATGATGAACGGTGTTTATCAGGGCTGATTGAGTCGTGATGATAACAATTTGCAGCTTAATCACGGCTGAACGTCGGCAAATTGCCCTCGATTTCGACCATCCGCCTGTCACCGCTGTTAGTCCCGGGACGCGACAGCTATAATCTGCCGCTTTACTCTTTACCAAGACCTTATCAAAGACCACTCCAGACCATGACTGAGTCCGTTCTTGACTACATGACCCGTTTGGGTCGCGCTGCCCGCGAAGCTTCCCGCGTCATCGGCCGTGCCAGCACTGCGCAAAAAAACCGCGCATTGGAGGCTGCTGCCCAGGCGTTGGACGCTGCTCGCGCCGAGCTGATAGCTGCCAACGAGCTGGATTTGGCGGCTGGCCGCGCCAACGGTCTTGAACCGGCCCTGCTGGAGCGGCTGGCGCTGACCCCGGAACGCATTGACGGCATGATCGTCGGTTTGCGTCAGGTTGCCGCGCTGCCGGATCCGGTCGGGGCGATCCGCGACATGAGTTATCGCCCCTCCGGGATTCAGGTGGGCAAGATGCGTGTGCCCCTGGGTGTGATCGGGATCATCTACGAGTCGCGGCCGAACGTGACCATCGATGCCGCCAGCCTGTGCCTGAAGTCCGGTAACGCGACCATCCTGCGCGGTGGCTCCGAGGCGATTAACTCCAACCGTGCCATTGCCGCCTGCATCCAGCGCGGCCTGGCCGAGGCCGAGCTGCCGGCGGCGGTGGTGCAAGTGGTCGAAACCACCGATCGCGCCGCCGTTGGCGCGCTGATCACCCTGCCTGAATACGTCGACGTCATCGTTCCCCGTGGCGGCCGTGGTCTGATCGAACGGATCAGCCGCGATGCGCGCGTGCCGGTGATCAAGCACCTGGACGGCATCTGCCACGTCTATGTCAGCGCCCATGCGGACCTGGCGAAAGCCCAGCGCATCGCCTTCAACGCCAAGACGTACCGTTATGGCATCTGCGGCGCGATGGAAACGCTGTTGGTGGATCAAACGGTAGCCAAGGATTTTCTGCCGGCCATGGCTGCACAGTTCCGCGAAAAAGGCGTCGAGCTGCGTGGCTGCGAACGAACCCGGGCGATCATCGAGGCGGTTGCTGCAACGGAAGAAGACTGGAGTACCGAATACCTGGCACCGATCCTCTCGATCCGCGTGGTCGAGGGACTGGGTCAAGCCATTGAGCACATTAACAAGCACGGCTCGCATCACACCGATTCGATTGTCAGCGAAAACCTGGCAGACACCCGGCGTTTCGTCGCTGAAGTCGATTCGTCGTCGGTGATGATCAACACCCCGACGTGCTTCGCCGATGGCTTCGAATACGGATTGGGTGCCGAGATCGGCATTTCTACTGATAAGCTGCACGCCCGTGGCCCGGTGGGTCTCGAAGGACTGACCTGCGAGAAGTACATCGTGGTCGGGGATGGTCAGTTGCGCGGCCAGGCGTCGGTCTGACTTGGGCGACCTCAATCCGTCGGCCCCGGTGACCACCCGCGACCCTGCGCCTCGGCGCATCGGCATGCTGGGCGGGACCTTCGACCCAGTGCACATCGGCCATTTGCGCGGTGCGCTGGAAGTCGCCGAATCGCTGGCGCTCGATGAGCTGCGCCTGACACCCAGTGCCAGGCCGCCTCATCGCGGTACGCCGCAGGTGTCGGCGATAGACCGTCTGGCGATGGTCGAGTGCGCGGTGGCCGGTGTGGCGCCGTTGGTGGTGGATGCCCGCGAATTGCAGCGGGACAAACCGTCCTACACCATTGATACCCTGGAGCTGATGCGTGGCGAACTGGCCGCGCATGACCAGGTTTTTCTACTTTTGGGCTGGGACGCATTTTGCGGCCTGCCCACTTGGCACCGCTGGGAAGAGTTGCTCCAGTATTGCCACATCCTGGTGCTGCAACGCCCGGATGCCGACAGCGAACCGCCGGATGCCTTGCGCAACCTGCTGGCAGCGCGCTCGGTGAGCGACCCGCTGGCCCTCAAAGGGCCGAGCGGACAGATTGCATTCGTCTGGCAGACACCGCTTGCGGTATCCGCCACCCAGATCCGTCAACTGCTGGCCAGCGGTAAGTCGGTACGTTTCCTGGTGCCCGACGCGGTCCTGGCCTACATCGATGCGCACGGACTTTACCGTGCGTCGAACTGAATAGGAGTGCCTCAAGGCACGTAGCAACAACGTGTATTGAAGCGCCTGAACATACGAGCAAAACGAGTTTTATATGACTGACAAAGCCCAAACCAAAGTAAAGCGCAAAGGCACGTTCAAGAGCGCTCCGCTGCCAGTAGAGGCTCCAACCGGGCCGGAGCTGCGTGGCGAAGAACTGGTCAAGGTGGCCGTAGCAGCCCTGGAAGATGTGAAGGGCCAGGACATCCAGGTCATCGACGTTCGTGAAAAGCAAAGCATCACGGACTTCATGATCATCGCCACCGGTACCTCCAACCGCCAGATCGGCGCGATGCTGGACAAAGTACGCGAAGCCGTCAAAGCCTTGGGCGTCAAGCCGCTAGGTGAAGAAGGCAAGGGCGACAGCGACTGGGTGCTGCTGGACATGGATGATGTCATCGTCCACATGATGACCGCCTCGGCGCGTCAGTTTTACGACCTTGAGCGTCTGTGGTCCGGTGCAGAACAGAGCCGTGCTCTGAACGCGGCTCACCACAGCCCGGAAAACACCCATGAGCACTTCGTCAAGCTCAACAAAGACCAGCAATAAGGGACCGCTGTGCGACTGCGACTGATCGCCGTCGGTTCACGCATGCCCAAGTGGGTGGAAGAAGGCTGGCATGAATATGCCAAGCGTCTTCCGTCCGAGCTGGCGCTGGAACTGGTGGAAATACCGCTCAACACCCGTGGCAAGAACGCCGACGTGGCGCGCTTCATCCGTCAGGAAGGCGAAGCCATGCTGGCCAAGGTCGGGCCGAACGAGCGGATTGTCACCCTCGAAGTCCACGGCAAGCCCTGGAGCACCGAGCAACTGGCGGTCGAACTCGATCGCTGGCGGCTGGACTCGCGCACGGTGAATTTCATGGTCGGCGGCCCCGAAGGGCTGGCGCCGGAAGTCTGTGCCCGGGCCGATCAGCGCTGGTCGCTCTCGCCGTTGACGTTGCCGCACCCGCTGGTGCGCATTCTGATCGGCGAACAGCTGTATCGTGCCTGGACAGTCTTGTCCGGCCACCCTTACCACAAGTAGTTCTGCCCTCATGCCCCAGCCGATCCGCCTCAAGGACCACGAAAAAGACGCCCGTCTGGTGCGTGGCCGCGTCGTGTTCGGGGCAATTGCGGTGGTGGCGCTGATCTGTGTGTTGATCGCGCGGCTGTATTTCCTCCAGGTGATCCAGTACGAGTACCACTCGACCCTGTCGGAAAACAACCGCGTCCATGTGCAGCCGATTCCGCCGACTCGTGGGCTGATCTTCGACCGTAACGGCGTGGTGGTGGCCGATAACCGGCCAAGCTTCAGCCTGAGCATGACCCGCGAGCGCTCCGGCGACTGGCAGCAAGTGCTCGATGTGATCGTCGAGGTGCTGGGGCTGACGCCCGAGGACCGGGTGATCTTCGAGAAACGCATGCGACAGGGGCGCCGGCCGTTCGAGCCGGTGCCGATCCTGTTCGAGCTGACCGAAGAACAGATCGCCCGCATAGCGGTCAATCAGTTCCGCCTGCCCGGGGTGGAAGTGGTCGCGCAGTTGGTTCGCCACTACCCGCAGGGCCCGCATTTTGCGCATTCCGTGGGTTACATGGGGCGGATCAACGAGAAGGAGTTGAAATCCCTCGATCCGGTCAACTACAGCGGCACCCACCACATCGGCAAGACCGGCATCGAGCGGTTCTATGAGCCTGAATTGCACGGTCAGGTGGGTTACGAAGAGGTCGAGACCAACGCCCGGGGGCGCGTATTACGCGTGCTCAAGCGCACCGATCCGATTCCCGGCAAGGACATCGTGCTGAGCCTGGACATCAAATTGCAGGAAGCGGCCGAAGCAGCACTGGGCGGTCGTCGCGGCGCGGTGGTGGCGCTGGACCCGAAAACCGGTGAAGTCCTGGCGATGGTCAGTGCGCCGAGTTTCGACCCGAACCTGTTCGTCACCGGCATCAGCTTCAAGGCTTATGCCGAGCTGCGTGATTCCATCGACCGGCCGCTGTTCAACCGGGTCCTGCGTGGCTTGTACCCGCCGGGTTCGACCATCAAGCCTGCTGTGGCGATTGCCGGCCTGGATGCCGGCGTCGTGACCGCCTCGAGTCGGGTGTATGACCCCGGCTTTTACCAGTTGCCCAACTACGATCACAAATACCGTAACTGGAACCGTTCCGGTGATGGCTTCGTCGATCTGGACACGGCAATCATGCGTTCCAACGACACCTACTTCTACGACCTGGCCCACAAACTGGGGATCGATCGGCTGTCGGCGTACATGGGCAAGTTCGGCATTGGCCAGAAGGTCTCGCTGGACATGTTCGAAGAGTCGGCGGGGCTGATGCCGACTCGGGAATGGAAGCGCGCGACCCGCCGTCAGGCCTGGTTCCCGGGTGAAACCCTGATTTTGGGGATCGGCCAGGGCTACATGCAGTCGACCCCGCTGCAACTCGCCCAGGCCACTGCGCTGGTGGCCAACAAGGGTGTCTGGAACCGGCCGCATCTGGCCAAGACCGTCGAGGGCGAGCGGCCCAAGGACGAGAACCCGATGCCGGACATCATCCTGCGCGATCCGTCCGACTGGGCCAAGGTCAATCATGGCATGCAGCAGGTCATGCACGGCGCCCGGGGTACCGCGCGCAAAGCGGCGATCGGTGCGCAATACCGCATCGCGGGTAAAAGTGGTACGGCCCAGGTGGTCGCGATCAAGCAGGGCGAAAAATACGACCGTTCCAAGGTCCAGGAACGCCATCGTGACCACGCCTTGTTCGTTGGTTTCGCACCGGCCGACAACCCGAAGATCGTGGTGTCGGTGATGGTCGAGAACGGCGAGTCCGGTTCCGGCGTTGCTGCACCCGTGGTGCGTCAAATCATGGACGCCTGGCTCCTGGACCAGAACGGTCGGTTGAAAGCCGAATACGCCAGCCCAATCAGCGCGGAGGCTACGGCCCGTGAACAGTAATTTCGATCGCATTCTCTCCAGCGAGGATGTGATGCGTCGTCGAGCGACGCTGTTGCAACGCATGCACATCGACGGCCCGCTGCTGATCCTGTTGCTGACCCTCGCCGCCGGCAGCCTGTTCGTGCTGTATTCGGCCAGCGGCAAGAGCTGGGACCTGCTGGCCAAGCAAGCCACTTCGTTTGGTATCGGCCTGGTGTCGATGGTCGTCATTGCCCAGTTCGAGCCGCGCTTCATGGCCCGTTGGGTGCCGGTCGGTTATGTGATCGGCGTGCTGTTGCTGGTGGTGGTGGACGTGATGGGCCACAACGCCATGGGCGCCACGCGCTGGATCAATATTCCCGGGGTGATCCGCTTCCAGCCTTCGGAGTTCATGAAGATCCTGATGCCGGCGACCATCGCCTGGTACCTGTCCAAGCGCACCTTGCCGCCCCAGCTCAAACACGTGGGCGTCAGTTTGTTTCTGATCGGCTTGCCCTTCATCCTGATCGTGCGTCAGCCCGACCTCGGCACTTCGTTGCTGATCCTGGCGGGTGGTGCTTTCGTGTTGTTCATGGGCGGCCTGCGCTGGCGCTGGATCCTCAGCGTGCTCGCCGCCGCCGTGCCGGTGTCGATCGCCATGTGGTACTTCGTCATGCACGATTACCAGAAGCAGCGAGTGCTGACGTTTCTCGACCCGGAGAGCGATCCCCTGGGCACCGGCTGGAACATCATCCAGTCCAAGGCCGCCATCGGTTCCGGCGGCGTGTTCGGCAAGGGCTGGCTGCTAGGCACCCAGTCGCACCTGGATTTCCTGCCGGAAAGCCACACCGACTTCATTATTGCCGTCATGGGTGAAGAGTTCGGCCTGGTGGGCATCTGCGCACTGCTGCTGATCTACCTGTTGTTGATCGGTCGCGGGCTGGTCATTACCGCCCAGGCCCAGACATTGTTCGGCAAATTGCTCGCGGGCAGCCTGACCATGACGTTTTTTGTTTACGTTTTCGTCAACATCGGTATGGTCAGTGGCCTGTTGCCGGTCGTGGGGGTGCCGTTGCCGTTCATTAGCTACGGAGGAACTTCGCTGGTGACGCTGCTGTCAGCGTTTGGGGTTTTGATGTCGATCCATACCCATCGTAAGTGGATCGCACAAGTTTGAATAAGGTGAAGATTTCAATGCAAGTAATGCGTGGCTGGGCGACTCGATACGCGCCATGGGTCGGCCTGGTAAGCATCCTTGGCACAGCGCAGGACGCGTTGGCCGGCGATTACGAAGGCTCACCCCAAGTGGCCGAATTCGTCGGTGAAATGACCCGCGACTACGGTTTTGCCGGTGAACAGCTGATGGGCGTGTTCCGCGAAGCCGAGCGCAAGCAGTCGATCCTCGACGCGATCTCGAAACCCGCCGAGCGGGTCAAGCAGTGGAGCGAGTACCGCCCGATGTTCATCACCGATGCGCGCATCGCCCGTGGTGTGGACTTCTGGCGTCAGCACGAGGCGATATTGGCTCGCGCGGAACAGGAATACGGCGTGCCGGCGCAAGTGATTGTGTCAATCATTGGCGTTGAAACCTTTTTCGGACGCAATACCGGAAATTTCCGGGTCGTCGATGCCTTGTCGACCCTGGGTTTCGACTATCCTCCCCGAGCCGAATTTTTCCGCAAGGAATTGCGCGAGTTCCTGCTGCTGGCCCGTGAAGAGCAGGTCGATCCATTGACCCTCAAGGGTTCCTACGCCGGGGCGATGGGGCTGCCGCAGTTCATGCCGAGCAGCTTTCGCGCCTATGCGGTGGACTTCGACGGTGATGGCCACATCAATATCTGGAACAACCCGGACGATGCCATCGGCAGCGTCGCCAGTTACTTCAAACGTCATGGCTGGGTAGGCGGTGAACCCGTGGTCAGCCGCGCCGATGTGCGTGGCGATCAGGTGGATCTGGGTTTGACCACCGGTATCGAACCGACTAAAACCGTGGGGGAGTTGCGAGCGCTGGGGTGGTCAAGTCATGATGCGCTGCGCGATGATATGCCGGTCACGGCATTCCGCCTGGAAGGTGACAAGGGTCCTGAATACTGGATGGGCCTGACGAATTTTTACGCGATCACGCGTTATAACCGCAGCGTGATGTACGCCATGGCCGTACATCAACTGTCTGAACAGCTGGTCCAAGCACGGGGCGTCAAGTAATGCGGGCATTGCCTATGAATAAACCCCTGAAGCTGATGGCATTCGCCGCGTTGACGGTGCTGGTCGCCAGTTGTTCGACCAGCCGCTCGCCGACGCCAACAAAGTCTTCTCCGGCCGTCGTGCGTGCAACGCCAGGCCTGGACATCAACCGCGCGCACAAAGACGGTGCGCCTTGGTGGGACGTCGACGTATCGCGCATCCCTGATGCGACACCGACCCTGCACACGGGTCCTTATAAAGCCAACCCGTATACCGTGCTGGGCAAGACTTATTTCCCGCAGCAAGAATCCAGGTCCTACGTCGCGTCGGGCACGGCGTCCTGGTACGGCACCAAATTTCACGGCCAGAACACCGCCAATGGCGAGGTCTATGACCTGTACGGCATGAGTGCCGCGCACAAGACCTTGCCGCTGCCCAGTTACGTTCGGGTGACCAACCTGGACAACAACAAGACCGTCGTCTTGCGGGTCAACGACCGTGGGCCGTTCTACTCTGACCGGATCATCGACTTGTCATATGCCGCCGCCAAGAAGCTCGGTTATGCCGAATCCGGTACGGCGCGGGTCAAGGTCGAAGGCATCGATCCGCAGCAATGGTGGGCCGCCAAAGGGCGTCCGGCACCGTTGATGCTTAACGAGCCGAAAATCGCGCAAAATAACGCCCCGGTGATCACGGCTTCGGCCGGCACCGTTGAACAATGGACGCCACCGCCGCAGCAACACGCCGCGGCGGTCGTTCCTGTGCCGATCGATGCAAAAAAAAACGCTTCTGCACAAGCCTCTGGCCAGTATCTGCAGGTGGGCGCGTTCGCCAACCCGGACGCTGCAGAACTCCTGAGATCGAAGCTCAGCGGGATGGTGAGCGCTCCGGTGTTCATCAGCTCGATCGTGCGCAATCAACAGACGCTGCATCGGGTTCGCCTGGGGCCGATCGGCTCGCCGGGTGAAATCCAGCAAGTGCAGAACAGCGTGCGCCTGGCCAATCTCGGTTCGCCGAGCCTGGTCACCGCCGAGTAATACGTAGTACTTGATTGAGGGTTCGCTTGCGGTCTTGGGGGGTGAACCTGGTTGTTGGCTCGTTTTAGAACAAAAGCCCGGCAAGGGTTCTGAGTGAACAACTGAACACGCGATGGCCCGTTAGAAGGTCATCTGATTAGTTTTGCCCTTGGGCAGTTTCCATTAGCGATTTCGAGAGACGGATGAACATCACCACCTTTGCCAAACGACTGTGCCTGCTAGTACCGCTGCTCCTCTCGCCTGCCGCGTTCGCGGTCGAGATGATGCCGTCGCCACCACAACTGGCCGCCAAATCCTACGTGCTCATGGATGCCAGCAGCGGCAACGTGCTGGTGGAGAACAACGGTGACCAGCGTCTGCCTCCGGCCAGCCTGACCAAGCTGATGACCGCGTACCTGGCGACCCTGGAAATCCGTCGTGGCCAGATTGGCGAAAACGATCCGGTAACCGTCAGCGAAAACGCCTGGCGTACCGGCGGTTCGCGGATGTTCATCAAGGTTGGCTCGCAAGTCACCGTCAGCGACCTGCTGCACGGCATCATCATCCAGTCGGGTAACGACGCCAGTGTTGCGCTCGCCGAGCACATCGCCGGCAGCGAAGACGCGTTCGCCGACATGATGAACAAAACCGGTGCCGATCTTGGCCTGACCAACTCCCACTTCATGAACCCGACCGGTCTGCCGAACCCGGAGCATTACTCGTCGGCTCATGACATGGCCGTGCTGGCTCGCGCGATCATCCACGAAGATCCGGCTCACTATGCGATCTACTCGCAGAAAGAGTTCTTCTGGAACGGGATCAAGCAACCTAACCGCAACCTGCTGCTGTGGCGCGACAAGACCGTCGACGGCCTGAAAACCGGCCACACCGACGAAGCCGGCTATTGCATGGTGTCCTCGGCCGTCCGTGATGGCATGCGCCTGATCGCCGTGGTGTTCGGCACCAACAGCGACGTGGCGCGTGCCTCCGAAACCCAGAAGCTGCTGACCTACGGTTTCCGCTTCTTCGAAACCCAGACCTTCTACCAGAAAGGCGCCGAGCTGGCTCAGGCACCTGTCTGGAAAGGCACCACCAATCAAGTCAAGGCCGGCCTGGCCCAGGACCTGACCCTGACCCTGCCGAAGGGCCAGCTGAAAAAGCTCGCCGCCAGCATGACCATGAACCCGCAACTGATGGCGCCAATCGCCAAGGGCGACGTGATCGGTAAAGTCGAAGTGAAGCTGGACGAGAAGGTGGTGCACAGCGCCGACCTGATCGCCCTCGACGCGGTTGACGAGGGTGGTATCTTCCGCCGCATGTGGGATAGCATCCGTCTATTCTTCTACGGCTTGTTCAACTGAATTAGTGTGGACTTGCATGGCCCCGCCCCGATCCGGAGCGGGGCCATGTCCGTTGCCACGGCTTACGAGGCCGTTACGCCATGACAGACACCGAAGTAAAGGCGCCAAAGATTGAATTCCCCTGCGCGGATTACCCGATCAAGGTGATCGGCGACACTGGTGTGGGGTTCAAGGACAAGATCATTGCGATCCTTGAGAAGCACGCCACCGTTGATCACGAGACCCTGGCCGAACGCCAGAGCACCAACGGTAAGTACACGACCATCCAGCTGCACATCATCGCCACCGGTCAGGAACAGCTGTACGACATCAACAGCGAGTTGCGGGCCACCGGTTTCGTGCACATGGTGCTGTGATGTCTGGCACGCTGGGCTTTCGCGAGCTTGGCCAGATGGCTTACGAGCCGGTCTGGCATGCCATGCAACGCTTTACCAACGAACGCGGCAGTGACGCCGCCGACGAGATCTGGCTGGTCGAGCACCTGCCGGTGTTCACCCAGGGCCAGGCCGGCAAGGCCGAGCACTTGTTAGTGCCGGGGGATATCCCGGTGGTGCAGGTCGATCGCGGTGGTCAGGTGACTTACCATGGCCCCGGCCAATTGGTGGCTTACCTGTTGCTCGATGTGCGCAAGCTGGGTTTCGGCGTGCGAGACCTGGTCAGCCGCATGGAGCAGTGCCTGATCGAGTTGCTGGCCAGCTACGGCGTCACGGCCGCGGCCAAGCCGGATGCCCCGGGCGTGTACGTCGACGGGGCGAAAATCGCTTCTCTGGGTCTGCGGATCCGCCATGGTTGCTCCTTTCATGGCCTGGCCCTGAACGTGGATATGAACCTGGAACCGTTTCGACGGATTAATCCCTGCGGCTACGCCGGGCTGGCGATGACCCAGCTGAGCGATCACGCAGGATCGATTGAATTTGCCGAGGTAAGTGCCCGGCTGCGCGCGCAGCTCGTCAAACACCTCGACTATGCTGAGCAGACGACCCTAACGGGCGGAATCGACTGATATGACTACTGATGCAGTGCAAACCATGATCCCGACGCTGGATGTTACCGAGCGTCCGGCCCCGCGTGCCAAGGTAGAAGCCGGCGTCAAGCTGCGCGGCGCCGAGAAGGTTGCACGTATCCCGGTGAAGATCATTCCGACCACCGAATTGCCGAAGAAACCCGACTGGATTCGCGTGCGCATCCCGGTTTCGCCGGAAGTCGATCGCATCAAGGCGCTGCTGCGCAAGCACAAGCTGCACAGCGTATGCGAAGAAGCGTCCTGCCCGAACCTGGGCGAGTGCTTCTCCGGCGGCACCGCGACCTTCATGATCATGGGTGACATCTGCACCCGTCGCTGCCCGTTCTGCGACGTTGGCCATGGTCGTCCGAAACCACTGGACGTCAACGAGCCGGAAAGCCTGGCCATTGCCATTGCCGACCTGAAACTCAAGTACGTGGTGATCACTTCGGTAGACCGCGACGACCTGCGTGACGGCGGCGCCCAGCACTTTGCCGACTGCATCCGCGAGATCCGCAAGCTGTCGCCAAACGTACAGCTCGAAACCCTGGTCCCGGATTACCGTGGCCGCATGGACGTCGCACTGGAAATCACCGCCGCCGAGCCGCCGGATGTGTTCAACCACAACCTGGAGACCGTGCCGCGCCTGTACAAGGCCGCGCGTCCGGGATCGGATTACCAGTGGTCGCTGACCCTGCTGCAACGCTTCAAGCAGATGATGCCGCACATTCCGACCAAGTCCGGCCTGATGCTGGGCCTGGGTGAAACCGACGAAGAAGTCATCGAAGTCATGAAACGCATGCGCGAGCACGACATCGACATGCTGACCCTGGGCCAGTACCTGCAGCCGTCCCGCAGCCACTTGCCGGTCCAGCGTTTCGTACACCCGGACACCTTCGCCTGGTTCGCCGAGGAAGGTTACAAGATGGGCTTCAAGAACGTCGCCTCCGGCCCGCTGGTACGTTCCTCGTACCACGCCGATGAGCAGGCGAAGCTGGTCAAGGCCGAGCTGATGTCGTCCTGATCCGGATGTGAAAAAGAGCCCGCAAGGATTTTCCATCTTGCGGGCGTTTTTTTGCCCGGACTACAGCAATTACAGTTTTTTCCTGCAACCTGCGGGGCAACAGGCCCTCTTCTGTTTGTCCCCGTTCCTGACTACTGTGTGCCTATCGCTTTCACACAGGGAGATTCATGGATGACTGTTAGACCCACCCACACGCTTTGTCCTCACGCGCCTGTTCCGGCCTTGCCGTCGCAGGGGTTGATCGGTGTCATCGCACCCGCCGGACCCGCAACGCTGGACACCGAAAAAGCCATCGCCTGGATGCGCGCTCGCGGTTATTCGTTGCGGGTGTATCCCGGCGTGTACGAGCGGGACGGCTACCTGGCCGGTAGCGACGAAGTGCGGCTCACTGACCTGCACGCCGCATTCGCCGACAGCGAGGTCGATGCGATCATCTGTCTTCGTGGCGGTTACGGAACGCCACGATTGCTTGATCGCATCGACTTCGACCTGTTGCGCTGCAACGCCAAACCGTTCATCGGCTACAGCGACATCACCGCGCTGCACCTGGCGATCAGCCGTTATGCAGGCTTCGTGACCTTTCATGGGCCGATGCTCAACGCGGATCTGTTGAGCGAAAAGCAAAAGCCAACCGAGTCGTCGTTTTTCAATATGCTCAAGGGGCAGATGAAGGCGGGTAGTGTGCTGACGCATCCAGTGGCTTATCCGTTGACCACTATTGAGCCTGGCATCGCCCATGGGCGTTTGCTGGGAGGCAACCTGTCGATCATCGCCGCGACTATGGGCACCCCTTATGAAATGGATGCCGAGGGCGTCATCCTGTTCATCGAGGACATCAACGAGCCGCTGTATCGCATAGACCGGCTACTGACCCATCTGCGTCTGGCCGGCACGCTGCACAAGCTGCGCGGGGTTCTGGTGGGGGATATCGCGGGAGTTGATGGCCCGGCGCTGGAGCGCTTGCTCAAGCAGACCTTCGCGCCGTTGCGGATACCGGTGTTGTCCGGGTGGCGCAGCGGGCATTGCAATCCGAACCTGACGTTGCCGATGGGGGCGTTGGTGCGGCTGGATGCAGGGGAGAAAGAACTGTTGTTGGAGCAGGATGTGGTGGTCAAGCGGTAGATGTTAGTCGCCTGATAGTCCGCCTTCGTCGGAACGCCGCCCGGAGCGGGCTTGCTCCGGGCGGCGTTCCGACGAAGGCGGCATTCGCCATACGGTTGTCTATCGGTTACGCAGCCCTTCGAGCAACTTGTGCGTCGGATACCCATCCGCCGGCCAGCCAAACGACTGCTGTGCACTGCGGATCGCCTTGCGCGTGTTCGCACCGATTATCCCGTCGGCGGTGCCTGCATCGTAATTCTGCGCACTCAGCAGGCTTTGCAGTTCAATGCGCTCGGTACGGCTGAGCGGCATATCATCTTTCGGCCAGGCGCCGTTGATCAGGCCAGCGCCGTTGAAACGTTCGGACAACAGGCTGACGGCCAACGCGTAGGACGACGAGTTGTTGTACTTGAGGATCGCACGGAAGTTGTCCAGGACCAGGAACGCCGGGCCGCGATAACCGGCCGGCAGCAGCAGGGCCGCAGACAGTTGTTCGGAGCCTGGCGGAACCTGGGCGCCATTGGGTAGCGTGACCCCCAGTTGCTGCCATTCGGCCACGCTCTTGCGAATCGTGCCGTCGGCCAGCACGTAGTTGAAGCTACCGGGCAGTTGTACTTCGAAGCCCCACGGCTGGCCTTTCTGCCAGCCCGAACTCTGCAGGTAGTGCGCCGTCGAGGCCAGGGCATCGGCAGAACTGCCCCAGATGTCGCGCCGGCCGTCACCGTCGAAGTCGACGGCGTGGGTGTTGTAGGTGGTGGGGATGAACTGGGTCTGGCCCATGGCCCCGGCCCAGGAACCGAGCATCGCCTCCGGTTCGATATCACCCTGTTGCAGAATCTGCAGTGCAGCAATCAATTGCGCGTGGGCAAATCCGGGGCGCCGGCCTTCATAGGCCAGGGTCGCCAGGGAGTTGATCACCGACTTGCTGCCCTGGAACTGACCGAAGTTACTCTCCATGCCCCACACCGAAACCAGTGCCTGGCGATCGACGCCGTAGCGCTGCTCGATGCTTTGCAGGATGTCGGCATATTGGCTGACCAGCGCCTGGCCTTTGCGTACCCGCAGTGGCGAAAGGGCGCCATCGAGGTATTCCCACACCGGGCGGGAAAATTCCGGTTGGCTGCGGTCGGCGCGGATCACGCTGCTGTCCAGGCTCACATTGGCAAAGGCGCGGTCGAACAGGTCGGCGCGGATGCCGGCAGCCAGCGCATCCCGGCGAAAACCCGCCTGCCATTCGGCGAAGGTCTGGGTCGGCTGGATGTCGAGGTTGTCACCGGTCGGCACCACGGGCGGGATCACCGCAGGGGCTGTCGCGACGGGGAGGGTCTGAAGCGGTTGGGCGTCGGCGGCGGTCGGTTTTTCCGCACAGGCGACTAGCAAAATGAGGCTGGAGGCAGCTATCAGATGGCGAAAGTGCCAACGACGGGAAAGACAAAGGGGCATGCACAGGTCCAGGGAGTACGAATCAGGTGCAGACCTTAACATGTTGAGCGATTGCTTGCCTTTCAGGCCGCCAGAAAGTAAGAAGCCTCCCAGTTGTCAGACTGGAAGGCTTCGCGGCGGTAGCTGCCTTTGCCTTTGCCGGCTCGTTCCCGACGGCTGCGGAACAGTGGCTGGGCAATAATGGATTTGGCCTTGTTCGGGCCATTTTTCGATGGCTTTTTGCTCATGAACAGATCTCTTGAATGAGGGTTTTTGCGGGGAAAATAATCTGCCGAAGTTGTGGTGTTGTCTATAGGGCAAATGGATCAGCGGGTTATGATCCTGAGCGGGCGATAAACGGCGGTCGGGTTTGCCGGTTTTTTCGGCACATTGTGTGCGTTCGCAGTGTTCATAGGTCGGCAACCCCTCCCCGGAATGGGTGGATTGCCGTATAACGAATGACTTTCGCGTGTTTGGTAATAAAGGACCCACAATAAAAGCTGATGAAGACTCCAAAACGCATTGAACCCCTGATCGAGGACGGTCTGGTCGACGAGGTGCTGCGCCCACTCATGAGTGGTAAAGAAGCAGCTGTTTACGTGGTGCGCTGCGGTAACGAGTTACGTTGCGCGAAGGTCTACAAGGAGGCGAACAAACGCAGTTTTCGTCAGGCGGCCGAGTATCAGGAAGGTCGCAAGGTACGCAACAGCCGTCAGGCCCGGGCGATGGCCAAGGGCTCCAAGTTCGGCAAGAAAGAAACCGAAGACGCCTGGCAGAATGCCGAAGTGGCGGCGTTGTTCCGTCTGGCCGGCGCGGGCGTCCGGGTGCCCAAGCCTTACGACTTCCTGGAAGGCGTGCTGCTGATGGAACTGGTAGCCGACGAATATGGCGATGCGGCGCCGCGTCTGAACGACGTTGTGCTGGAGCCGGACCAGGCGCGTGAATACCACGCGTTCCTGATTTCGCAGATCGTGCTGATGTTGTGTACCGGTCTGGTGCACGGTGACTTGTCGGAATTCAACGTGTTGCTGACCCCGACCGGTCCGGTGATCATCGACTTGCCGCAGGCGGTGGATGCGGCGGGTAACAACCACGCGTTCAGCATGCTGGAACGGGACGTGGGCAACATGGCGTCGTACTTCGGACGATATGCGCCGGAGTTGAAGAAGACCCGGTACGCCAAGGAAATGTGGGCGCTGTACGAAGCCGGCACCTTGCACCCGGCCAGCGTTTTGACCGGTGAGTTCGACGAGCCGGAAGAGTTGGCCGACGTTGGCGGCATCATGCGCGAAATCGAGGCCGCACGCCTCGATGAAGAACGCAAGCAGGCGGTACGCGCCGCAGACGACGCGCCACCTGGCAAGACCGAAGAGCCGCCTCCGCCCTGGATGCAGTGACAGGTCAATAAAAAACCCGGCTTCGGCCGGGTTTTTCATAGGTGCCCTTTTTTGGAACCGCGATGATCAATGACCTGGCATTCAGACGCGAGCGGACACGGCACAACAACCCGACTCAAGATTTTTGAGAATCGGGCAATCGGGACGGTGATCACCCTGGCAGTGCTCGACCAGGTCCTGCAGCGTGTCGCGCAATTGGCCCAGCTCGAGGATCTTGCGGTCCAATTCCTCGATATGCTGACGGGCCAGCGCCTTGACGTCGGCGCTGGCGCGTTGGCGGTCCTGCCAGAGGGTCAGCAATTTGCCGACCTCTTCCAGTGAAAATCCCAGGTCGCGAGAACGCTTGATGAACGCCAGGGTGTGCAGGTCGTCGTCGCCGTAAACCCGATAGCCACTGTCGGTACGATGGGCGGCCTTGAGCAGGCCGATGGACTCGTAATAACGGATCATCTTCGCGCTCAGGCCGCTCTGGCGGGCCGCTTGGCCAATGTTCATGGGGTGTCCTCCAGATCCTTGGGTTTCCAGGTTTTCAACAGTAGCGCATTGCTCACCACGCTGACGCTCGACAACGCCATGGCCGCGCCGGCGAGCACCGGGTTGAGCAAACCTGCTGCTGCCAGCGGAATACCGATCAGGTTATAGACGAAGGCCCAGAACAGGTTCTGCCGGATCTTCGCGTAGGTCTTGCGGCTGATGTCCAGCGCCGCCGGCACCAGCCGTGGGTCACCGCGCATCAAGGTGATTCCGGCGGCGTGCATGGCCACGTCGGTGCCACCGCCCATGGCGATGCCGATGTCGGCAGCGGCCAGGGCCGGGGCATCGTTGATGCCGTCGCCGACCATTGCCACGACCCCGGTTTTCTTGAGTGTGGCGACGGTGGCGGCTTTGTCGGCCGGCAGCACTTCGGCGTGGACATCTTGAATGCCGAGCGCCTCGGCGACCACTTTGGCACTGCCGCGATTGTCGCCGGTCAACAGGTGGCTGCTGATGTTGCTTGCGGCGAGTTGTTGCACCGCTTGTAGCGCGCCGGCCTTGAGGGTGTCACCGAAAGCGAATAGGCCCAGCACTTTCGGCTCGGGGCTTTGCTCGATCAGCCAGGACAGGGTCCGGCCTTCGGTTTCCCATGCGGTTGCGCTATCCGCCAATGTACCGGCGCTCAAACCGCTCTCTTCCAGCAGGCGCCGATTACCCAGCGCCAGCCGCCGACCTTCGAGCGTGCCGGCAATGCCGCGCCCGGTCAGGGACTGGCTGTCACTGACATCGGCCACATTCAAACCACGTTCGGCGCAAGCGTCCAGCACGGCCTTGGCCAGCGGATGTTCACTGCCGCGCTGCAGGGCGCCGGCCCTTTGCAGCAGAGCGGCTTCGTCAGCGTCGATCGCACTCAAATGGGCGATGCGCGGTGTGCCGGAGGTCAGGGTGCCGGTCTTGTCGAACACCACGGCGCTGACTTCATGGGCCCGCTCCAGCGCTTCGGCGTCCTTGATCAGAATCCCGTAGCGCGCCGCCACTCCGGTACCGGCCATGATTGCCGTCGGCGTGGCCAGCCCGAGTGCGCAAGGGCAGGCAATCACCAACACCGCAACGGCGTTGATCAGCGCCGTTTCCATCGGCGCTCCGTACAGCCACCAACCGATCAGGGTGGCCAACGCGATCAGCAGCACCGTCGGGACGAACACCTGGCTGACTTTATCCACCAGTTTCTGGATCGGCGCCTTGGCCGCTTGCGCGTCTTCCACCAGGCGGATGATCCGCGCCAGTACGGTTTCCGCGCCCAAGGCCTGGGTGCGAACCAGTAACCGGCCTTCGCCATTGATTGCGCCGCCGGTGACCTTGTCGCCGGGTTGTTTCGGCACCGGCAGGCTTTCGCCGCTGATCAGCGCTTCGTCGGCGTGGCTCTGGCCTTCGACGACTTCACCGTCCACCGGGAAACGCTCGCCGGGTTTGACCATCACCAGGTCATTGAGACGCAGGGCGCTGATGGCAACGTCCTGCTCACGGCCATCGATCACTTGAATCGCTCGTTCCGGGCGCAAGGCTTCGAGGGCGCGGATGGCGCTGGCGGTCTGGCGTTTTGCGCGACTTTCCAGGTATTTGCCCAGCAACACCAGCGCAATGACTACTGCGGAGGCTTCGAAGTACAGGTGCGGCATTCGCCCGGCAGCGGTGGCCCATTCGTAGAGACTCAAGCCATAACCGGCACTGGTGCCCAAGGCCACCAGCAGATCCATGTTGCCGGCACCGGCACGCACGGCTTTCCACGCGGCGATATAAAAACGCGCACCGAAGACGAATTGCACGGGCGTCGCCAGCGCGAATTGCACCCAGGCCGGGAGCATCCAGTGCACGCCGAAGGGTTGCAGCACCATTGGCAACACCAGCGGCAAGGCGAGGACGATCGCCATGATCAAGGCCCAACGCTCGCGGTGCAGGCGCTGTTGCTGATGGTCGGCAAGCGGGTGTTCGACTTCCCGGATGCTGGCGCCGTAACCCGCCTTGGTCACAGCGGCGATCAAGGTCTGCGGATCGACCTGGCCGAGCAACTCGAGGTGGGCGCGTTCGTTGGCCAGGTTGACGCTGACACTCTTGACCCCCGGCACCTTCGCCAGCGCACGTTCGACCCGGCCGATACAGGAGGCGCAGGTCATGCCGTCGATGCTCAACTCCAGGGTTTGCTGCGGCACGCTGTAGCCGGCTTGCTGCACGGCGTCCATCAACGCCGGCAGGCTGTCGCTGGGCGCCTGGACCCGGGCCTGTTCGGTGGCGAGGTTGACGCTGACGGCACTGGCGCCGATGACTTTGCTCAAGGCGCGCTCGACGCGCCCGGCGCAACTGGCGCAGGTCATGCCGGCAATCGGCAGGTCGAACGTAGTGGTTTCGGACATCGGTTGCGCTCCCTGTAGAAGATGCCTACAGGATCAACCTTGCCATGCGGGCAAGGTCAAGCGCCATGATTCAGATCAAAAGAGCGTTCGGACGATCTTTTTGCAGTCGACTCAATAATCGAGGGCCGCAGGCTTGAGGTACATCCCTTCCTGCGTCATCGCAATCCGGAACTTCAACACATCCCCAGCCTTGAGCGTGACGTTCTGCGAGCCCGGCGCCAGCATCCCGGGATTGCAACCCGGGGCCTGTCCCGGCAGCAGTTTCAGGCGCAGGGACACAGTGCCCGGCGGCAGATTGAACGAGGTGCTCTGTTCCTGGAACAGCCGCGCTGACAATTGATCGTGGATGTACACGCCGATCTCGCAAGAGGTCGCGACTTCCAGGCGCTCGCGGGAAATGATCAGCACACCATAGTCCTCCCCGGCGGCGTGTACCGAAGGTGTCGCGGCGAACAGGCTGATGAAGCCAAACAGGCTGAGAGCTGACCAGCGCATGGCTGAATCTCCTGAAGTCGAATCACTGGTGGACGCAGCTTGGCCGAGCGCGGCGCCGATTGCCAGTCCGGCAGTTTGCTGCGGTACTTGACCTTGCCATGGTGGCAAGCTCCAGACTGCTCGCCATCCACTCAAGGAGTTCTCCCATGCAAGTGTTCAACGTTCAAGGCATGTCCTGCGGTCACTGTGTCAAAGCCATCACTCAAGCACTGCAATCGAAGGATCCGGCGGCTAGCGTACGGATCGATCTGGCGGCGAAAGAGGTTGGGGTGGAGAGTGCGTTGACGGCGGATCAGGTAATCGTACTGATTAGCGCAGAAGGCTACGAAGCGAAAGTCGCCTGAGATCAAGCGCAACAGGGGTAATGGCATTCATCGAGTGATATTTAATAGTTAGCGACCTAACAGAATGTTCAACGGGTCCATGCACGGCTAGACTGTCGGGCTGCCGACCTGTCCCACTGGATGCCTGATGAACTTTCGTAGCATTTTGATACTTGGCGCCCTCAGTGCCTTCGGCCCGCTGGCGATCGATTTCTATTTGCCGGCCTTCCCGGCGATGGCGCTCGCGTTCGGCACCGATGAACAGCACGTTCAAATGACACTGGCGGCTTATTTTCTCGGCTTGTCTATCGGTCAACTGGCCTATGGCCCGGTGGCTGATCGCTTCGGGCGACGCATTCCCTTGCTGACCGGGGTCGGCTTGTTCACCGCAGCCTCCCTGGCCTGCGCGTTTGCGCCGAACCTGGAATGGCTGATCGGTGCGCGTTTCATCCAGGCCCTGGGTGGTTGCGCGGGGATGGTGATCGCCCGCGCAGTGGTCAGCGATAAATGCGATGCGGTAGGTTCGGCGAAGGTCTTTTCGCAATTGATGCTGGTGATGGGGCTGGCCCCCATTCTGGCGCCCATGCTGGGTGGGTTGTTGGTCAACACCACAGGCTGGCAGTCGATTTTTCTCGTGCTGACCTTTTTCAGTGCACTGGTGGGACTGGCGGTCGCCCTCGGCCTACCGGAAAGCATGCCCGCCCATGTGCCACGCCAACCGTTGTCCGGGGCGCTGCGTCAGTACGGTCGGCTGTTGGCGGACCCGGTGTTTCTCGGCCACGCCCTGACAGGCGGCATCGCTATCGCCGGGATGTTTGCCTACATTGCCGGTTCCCCCTTTGTGTTTATCAAGCTCTACGGCGTGCCGCCCGAGCATTTCGGCTGGCTGTTCGGTGCCAATGCGGCGGGATTCATCCTGGTGGCGCAGGTCAATGCGCGCATGCTGGCCAAGCGTGGCCCGGCGTTTCTGCTGACCCGCACAGTCTGGATCTACGTCGGTGCCGGCCTGGCGCTGCTGGCCGTCACTTCGATGCACACCGAGCAGTTGTGGCCACTGCTGATCCCACTGTTTATCTGCATCTCCAGCCTGGGTTGCATCCTGCCCAACGCCTCGGCCTGTGCCATGAACGGGCAGGGCGCCCGGGCCGGCAGTGCGTCGGCGATGCTTGGTTGCCTGCAATTCAGCGTCGCCGCCGGCGCTGCGGCGCTGGTGGCTGTTTTACACGATGGCAGCGCCGTGCCGATGGCCTTGGTCATCAGCCTGTGCGGAATTCTGGTGGTGAGCGTGGCGATGCTCACCCGACGTCTGCAAAATGCCCGGGCACTGGTTCAAGCCCAGGTCTGAGGATGGCTCAACCAGCCGCGCGCTGCTGGTCGGGAAACTGATGAGGGGCGTGCAGGCGCGCTTCAAGGGTTCGGGTGAAGGCGCGAGCTTCGGCTTCGCTGCGGAAGGTCACGGTATGCTGGTCCAGGCGGACCTGCCACTGGGATTTTGCCAATTCTTTTATCAGGATCTTCATTGCTGACCTCCTTAATGTAAAAGATTGCTGTGCAGTGGCCACGATTGTAGACCCGAATGCGGTTGCAATTGTGACAGCGGTCAACTCTCTGACTGGCGGTTTGAGCGCGATAGATCGCGGCTTGCGGCCGCTCCTGCATCGATCGATGTGTATCCGAATATTTCGGTAGCACACCCATCCTGTAGACGCGGGTACAGCCGGCGATCTTTCGCCTCTCAGGTTGTTAAATGTCTAGAACCCCTCAAGCACAATCTTGCCCCTGGATTTACCGCTCTCCAGCAATTCGTGGGCACGACGCAGATTGGCCGCGTTGATGGTGCCGAAATGCTCGCCGACCGTGGTTTTCAGCGTGCCGGCGTCGATCAGCTGCGCGACGCGATTGAGCAATTCATGTTGCTTGATCATGTCCGGGGTCTCGAACAATGAACGTGTGTACATGAACTCCCAGTGCAGCGACAGGCTCTTGCGCTTGAGCTTGGTCACGTCGAGGGCCTTCGGATCATCGATCAGCGCCAGTTTGCCTTGTGGCGCCAGCGCCTCGACCAGTTGATCCAGGTGATGATCCGTCTGGGTCAGGCTGGCCACATGGGTGACATGCCCGATGCCGGCACGTTTGAGTTCTTCGCTCAACGGCTGACTGTGGTCAATTACCAGGTCGGCCCCCAGTTCGCTGACCCAGCTTCGGGTTTGCGGGCGGGAGGCGGTGCCGATGACTTTCAGCCCGGTGAGTTGGCTCGCCAGTTGAGTCAGGATCGAACCCACTCCACCGGCCGCTCCGACAATCAACAGGCTCTGGCCTTCATCGGTTTGGCCTTCGTGCACTTGCAAGCGCTCGAACAGCAGTTCCCAGGCAGTAATGGCAGTCAACGGCAGGGCGGCGGCTTCGGCGAAACCCAGGGAAGCGGGCATGTGGCCGACGATCCGCTCATCCACCACATGCAGCTCACTGTTGCCGCCAGCGCGAGCGATGGATCCGGCATAGAACACCTTGTCGCCAGCCTTGAACAAGGTCACTTCACTGCCGACGGCCTTGACCACACCCGCCACGTCCCAGCCCAGCACTTTCGCCGTGCCACTTTCAGGCTGGACGTTCTGGCGTACTTTGGTGTCGACCGGGTTGACCGAGATGGCTTTGACTTCCACCAACAGGTCACGTGGTCCGGCAACCGGTTCCGGCAGTTCGATTTCTTGCAGGGATTGCTCGTCGCTGATCGGCAGTGAGGCGTAGTAGGCAATGGCTTTCATGGGGACTCCGGGACAGTAATAAAGGTCAGGCCAGATTACGCAGGCGCTTGAGTTCAAAGTGTTCGAGGAAATCGCTCGCCCTGGCACGGAAACTCTGGATATGCGCGCTGGCATCATGTGCTTGCAGCGCTTCATCACTGCTCCACTTCTCGATCATGTAGAAGGCCAGCGGATTGGCGAGGTCCTGATGCAGGTCGTATTGCCCGCAACCGGCCTCGGCACGGGTGGGCTCCAGCAGCGCGCGCAAGTGCTGTTCGAGGACGTCCTGCTGGCCGGCTTTAGCGATCAGGGTGGCAATGGCGGTGAACGGCTGGGACATTTTTGACTCCGGAAGAGGGGATGATTGTGCGTGTAATTGAGCAAGCCGATGAACCTATTGCGGGAAATGCCCGTCAGCCGTTGCGCCAAGTCGTGCAGTCCGTTTCCGACGTTGTCGGGCGAAGGTCATTAGTCGCAGGAAAATAGCGAAATTTCCCTCAGGAACTATCACCACCGTTGGGTTATGCCGGGCAGGATCCAGCGGTCAACACGCTTATACTATGCCATTGAGCAGTAGACGAAACGATTCAACAGGGAGTGAATACATGGAACATGCACCTTGCATCAGCCAGATCGCCACGTTGCTGGCTGACCCTAAGCGCAGCGCAATGATGTGGGCTTTGATGGATGGCACGGCGCGACAATCCGAAGACCTGGCGTTGCTGGCCGGCGTGTCACCGTCTTCGGCCAGTGCACACCTGGGGCGTCTGTCCGCCGGTGGTCTGTTGAAAGTCGAAATCCGCGGCCGCAAGCGGTTCTTCCGGCTTGCCGCACCCGAAGTCGCTGCTGCGATAGAAGCATTGGCCAGTGCGACGATTGCCAGCACACCACGGGACATCCCGGATATTTTCAAACGCCATACACTTCCCTCCAGGACTCAGGCAGTGCCTTCACCCTTGTTGCGCGCCAGGTTGTGCAACGATCATCTGGGCGGCACTCTGGCCGCCGACCTCTACCAGCGTCTGCTGGATGCGGGCTGGATCGAGCAGTTCGATCAGCGGGTGTCGATCACTCACAAGGGCGCCACGCAACTGGCGAATCGCGGAGTGTTCGTCCAGGCGCTGGCGAACAGCACCAGCAGAGCCGCCTGTGCTTGTCCCGACTGGAGCGAAAGACGTCCGCACATGGGCGGTTCACTGGGCGCGGCGTTGCTGCAACTGTTCATGCAGTCTGGCTGGATGAGTGTGTCCAATGATTCGCCAGCCGTGCAGATCACCGCCGCTGGGCAGCGGGAAATACATCGTTTTGCCAAGGAGACCGAGTTGCAAGTGGTGCCGTAGGCGCGAGCGGCGGGGGGGCTGTAGGAGCCGGCTTGCTGGCGAAGGCGGCGTGTCAGGCGACATCAAAGTCGACTGTGATGGCCTCTTCACTGGCAAGTCGGATCGCCGCACAGGGGGTTGCGGTGATGCTTATGGTTTGACCAGGCGCGCATCCAGGCTGTTCTGCGCCAACCGTCTGGCCTGATCCTGGGTCATGCCCAGATCGGTATACAGCGCATGGAAGTTCTCGGTCACATACCCGCCAAAGTACGCCGGGTCATCCGAGTTCACTGTCACTTTCACTCCGCGTTCCAACATGTCGAGAATGTTGTGTTGGGACATGTGGTCGAACACGCACAGTTTGGTGTTCGACAACGGACACACGGTCAACGGAATCTGTTCGTCGATGATCCGCTGCATCAATCGTTCGTCTTCGATGGCGCGCACACCGTGGTCGATGCGCTGAATCTTCAGCAGGTCCAGGGCCTCCCAGATGTACTCCGGCGGACCTTCTTCACCGGCGTGGGCGACGGTCAGGAAACCTTCGTGGCGGGCGCGATCGAACACGCGCTGGAACTTGCTCGGTGGGTGACCCATTTCCGAGCTGTCCAGGCCAACGGCAACAAACGCATCACGGAACGGCAGCGCCTGGTCGAGGGTTTTCTCTGCTTGCTCTTCGCTCAAGTGGCGCAGGAAGCTCAGGATCAAACCGCTGGTGATGCCCAGTTGCTGCTCGCCGTCCTTGAGCGCGCTGGCGATGCCGTTGAGCACTACCTCGAACGGTACGCCACGGTCGGTGTGGGTCTGTGGGTCGAAGAACGGTTCGGTGTGAATCACGTTCTGCGCCTTGCACCGCAACAGATAGGCCCAGGTCAGGTCGTAGAAATCCTGGGAGGTGCGCAACACATCGGCGCCCTGGTAATACAGGTCGAGAAACTCTTGCAGATTGTTGAAGGCGTACGCCTTGCGCAGGGTTTCGACATCGCTCCACGGCAGGGCGATCTTGTTGCGTTCTGCCAGGGCGAACAGCAGCTCAGGCTCCAGCGAGCCTTCCAGGTGCAGGTGCAGTTCTGCCTTGGGCAGGGCGTTCAGCCAGTCGTACATAGTCTTTTCTCATCAGGTGCAGATGGCGAGCATTCTACAGATGCTCGTGGAAACAATTGGCAAAACCTGACCGGGCGGTTCATTGCACCGCCGGCTGTGCCCGTCGGTAGGCGCAGCGTGATAGCCATCGCAGACAGGCTCCCACCCACAACAATAGCGCAGTCCCTGTGGGAGCGGGCATGCCCGCGAAGAGGCCCGAAAGGCCAACAAAAGTGCAGGGCCCGGCGCGGTTGCCTGTCACGGGTGCGCTAAGGTGTAACGAAACGTTAGCGTCGCCCCGCAGTCAGTAGCTCACCCCACTGATTTCGCCTCACCCGGCAAAAAGGCCCGCAATGCTCACACTCCTCAAGCAAGAAAAGTTTCTGCTGCTGGCCCTGATCGCCGCCTTCGTCGCCTATCCGCTGGAGCACTGGATGTTGCACAGCGGCCAGCCCATTGCGCTGACCGCCGGACTGGTGCTGGTCGCTTTCATTGTCATCGCCTCCATGCGCGTCGCCCATCACGCCGAGCTGCTTGCCGAAAAAGTCGGTGATCCCTACGGCACGATGATCCTGACCCTGGCCGCAGTACTGGTGGAAGTGGTGATCCTGGCGATCATGATGAGCAATGAAGCGTCGCCGACCCTGGTGCGCGATACGATTTATTCGGCGGTGATTTTGTAGACAGTCGCCATCGTGGTGTCAAAAGGTAGGTCGGCTCATGCGGATTGCATGGCGTTATTTTCTCGATATGCCTAATGAATTAGGGGCTAGCAGCGCCAAATGCTTCTGAAAATATTGCATGAAGTAGGTGAGGATTCGTGTTTCATTCTAGCGAGAGAAGGTGTCAAAAGGTGGTGTCAAAACCGGGTAGGTCTAGACAAAGACACGTCTGACTATCCGTGAACAGCTTGTTGCCTTGATTGTCTAGTAACGTACCCTGTCACATCTCCATGGTCGTTCATTACACAAAAGTGCCTTTCCCAAAACGACAGCCTGGGGAAGGAGTTTGGAAACAGAAGGAGGACTTGATGGCCGGCAGCAGCCTGTTCGCACTATTGGACGACATCGCCACTCTGCTCGATGACATCTCCCTTATGAGTAAGGTCGCTGCGAAAAAGTCAGCGAGTGTTCTTAGTGATGACTTAGCGGTGAATGCTGAGCAGGTCATTGGGATGAAGGCTGATCGCGAGCTACCGGTGGTATGGGCTGTTTTCAAAGGGTCGATGAGGAACAAAGCCATCCTTGTTCCTTGTGCTCTGATTCTGAATGCTGTGCTGCCAGGAGCTGTTCATTGGTTGCTGATGGCCGGTGGCGCGTACCTTTGCTACGAAGGATTCGAGGCTATAAAAGAGAAGCTCACTCGTGATCGTAAGGATGGGAGAGGAACAAAAAAGCCCACGAAGCCGAAAACCCCTGAAGAGATAGCTGCGTTTGAGAAGAGAAAGGTCAGTGGGGCAATTCGTACTGATTTCATCCTCAGTGCTGAAATCATTGTCATAACGCTGAATATCGTCGCCGATGCATCTCTACTGCAGCAGATCCTGACATTGATCATCATCGCTATCGTGATGACGATTGGTGTGTATGGCTTAGTCGCGGGTATTGTCAGGATGGATGATGCAGGGCTTGCTCTTGAAAAATCAAACGCGCAAGGAGCATGGGGAACAATTGTCAGAAGGTTAGGCGGAGTGCTTCTTTCCGCTGCCCCCATACTGATGAAGTCATTGTCCTGGATCGGGACTATTGCGATGTTCTTGGTCGGCGGTGCGTTCGTAACAGACGGCATCGAGCCTCTCACGCATTTTGTGGATGGTCTCGTAGAGAGTGCGAGAGATTGGGAGCTAGCTGTGACTTGGGGAGTTCACTGTGTAATTGGCGCTTTGGTTGGTATGACGGCAGTTGCGCTGGTTAAAATCTTCTCGACCATTTCCGATCAAGCAATACACTAGCAGGTGCGCTGACCGTTCACGTTGCATGATCTCCAACGTGCTATAGAGGGCTTTCAGAAGCTACCCAAGCCTTGCTCCTGCAAATGCGTTACGTAGTTTGCTGCCAGTACCGATGCACCGTTGAACTAGCCAGCCCAAGCCTCTGTGCGACCTCCGCCTGACTCAATCCTGAAGCCTTCAACTCTCTTACTGTCTCGGCATTCATTGCGAGGTTTCCCCCGGAGGCCGCTTCTTCAATTCTTTCCCCACAAACCGAATGCGAGGATTGCTCAGTGCCCTCTGGCAGTCCAGAGATCTTCCACGGGGCCAACAGCGCGAGTTTTGTTCGTGGAGGTAATTGTGCTCAGCTTGAGAGCGCCATGGGCTCTCTGTCGTGCTGTCACGTCCAACGAGACGGAAGGTACCTGAGCTGCTAAGGAAAGCTGATAAAAATCACTCGATTCTTCTGTGCCAGTGCTTATGAACGGTAGCCGTAGAGATACCTAATTCATCAGCGATCTCTTTCTGGGTAAGTCCTTCCTCGCGTAATGAGTGGACTTTGGCGGTCATTATTAGGCCTTTCTCTGTAGGAGACAGCCTTGGGGTGGCCGTTTCCTCTCGTAGCTCATCGATAGCGCCGACTTCGGTAAGGTACTGAATTTCGGAGATCAGGCGCGAGAGCGTTACATCCATTGGCTCGTCGTTCCGGCTGCAAATTGCCATAGCGAATATCGCTAAAGGATCAACTCTCAAGGCTGTAGCAATCTGGTCAAGCTTCTCCAGCGTCACACCAGAGCGACCGCTCTCCAGCAAGGCTAAGTAACTTCGGCTGGTTACATTAGCGAGATCATCCTGGCGAAGCTCCTTGGCCCTACGCGCAGCCCGTAGCGCTTTCGCGAATGCCTGACTCAGCGACATTGAAGACCCTCAAAAATGAGGATCAGGCCATGTTGATTGATTAGCTGCCACCCTATATATTGTACGTAGCTAATTTGCGGTTCACGACATTCACACTCACTGAGAGCGCGATGTGCAGTGGGCTGCAGGTGAGGCAACGTACTAACAATGTCTATAAATTGACAGACATATCCGTCTGAAGGGAAGAAATGAGGATTCAAGCTCTATCAGATATTCATAACGAATTTTCTCTATTCAATCCACCGTGCTTAGACGTTGATGTGGTGATTTTAGCCGGTGACATTGATACAGGAACTCGCGGTGTGGAATGGGCCAACAAAACCTTCCACTGCCCCGTAATCTACGTCGGCGGAAACCACGAATACTACAAAGGCCATCTTGATCGCACACTCCAAAAAATGCGTGAGAAGGCGCTTCCTCACGTACATGTTCTAGAAAACGAGCAAGTCGTCATCAATGGAGTACGGTTTCTTGGCACTACGGGTTGGACTGATTTTTACTCAACAGACAACGCCACCAGTGCGATGCTTGCCGCTCAGCTTTCCATGAATGACTACAAACAAATTAGAACAGGAAATCAATATCACCGGATAAGGCCAATAGACCTCCAGCAGAAGTCGCATTTTGCGAAACAATGGTTGCTATCGCAATTGTCCACAAAGTATCAAGGGAAGACAGTAGTCGTAACGCATCATGCGCCATCACCTGAGTGTGCCCCCGGGATTAAATATGAAATGGGGCATCTAGCTGCAGCTTACGTCAATGATTGGAAAGAATTTGCAGAATTCGATATAGACCTATGGGTTCACGGTCACACGCATGTCGGCTATCACAAATCCATTAACGGCATTCCACATGCATCCAATCCGCGTGGCTACCCGTTTGAAGACACAGGATTTGTATCGGATCTAGTGCTGACGATTTAAAGGTCAACGGTGCGCCAACAAAGTCTGTTATCCAGGAGTGTGTAGTGTTTAGAACAAGCGAAAGTCAACTGCAAGGCAGATTTAAAATGCCTGATGAGAGTCTCCTGCTGTGGAAGTCAGTTGACCTTAGTCACAGCCAATATTCGTTCTTAATAGAGGGGGTAGGGTTCTTCGACGGGACATTGGGGCCAAACGTGCGCCTCGTTTGTGACGCGGCATCAGTTCAAACTATTTGCAGTTCGGGAGATTCCGAATTTCTTGCTGTAACCAAAGTATATCTAATTTCCCCAACGTGGATGAATGGGCAAAATGAACGTCTAATGGAACCGCTTTCCGAAATCAGATTGCAAAGTTCTGACCAAGAACCACCAATCTACGAATTCGTTACCATGGCGGGGGAGACCTATACAAGCGTTCCACAACCTAAAACAACCTGAGATACCACTATGGTGACCCTGGATGAAATCGCTCAGCTACTCTACGGAACCGACGGGGAGGCTTCGGGTTGGAATGGCACCCAAGAAGACTTGATTTCCCTGGCTGGGAAGTTGTTTCCTAGCAAAGCGTTTTGTGTGGTGCGGCAGTGGATCTTGATCGACCTCACTGTGACACCCGAGGAAAAGGAAAAATTGACGATACTCGGACTGTTACCAGCGACCTTGTACGCTCACGAAGTCGTCTTGGATAGCAGGTGTCGCTTTCAACCCAAAATGTGGGTGCGCAGTAATTTCGGACTGTCATTCATCTACGGCTGTATGTTTGAAACCAAGAATACCGTCTACCTCCTCTGGGGCCCAGGCCAGCGAAAAGAGGCGACTTTGGAGGCTGCTTTTTCGATGTCGGCCGGGTAAGCGGTAATTCATTTTTAAGTCGTTTGGAGCATTGGTTGAATGACTGAAATCATTGAAGTCGAATTGTATAGTAAGGAGCTGAGTGACTTTCAGCTGTGTCGACTCGGGCGAGCGAGCATTCGAAAATATTCGGTACCGGTCACTGCGTTCATCAGCGATGCCTTCATCGCAAATGACGCGTGCCATGGCGTGTCCTTTGATCACGTTGAGCAAGGTGACGCTTTTCGCCCAGCAGATGGCGGCCTCATTCGAACAGGGAAAATTCAGAGAGCATGGAAAGAGGGAGGTTACTGGCTTCTTGAAACTCAAAATGGCAACTACGTCCTTGGCAGTTTCCTACGAGGCTTTGGTCGGCGTAGCTTTTGCGATTTGCTTCGATCAGGTGAGCGTTGCTGAGGGGTAAATTCAGCAACGTTACAATGGGTCGATTGTTAGATCACTGCAGGCTGATACTGTCGAACCATGGACATCAGACCTCAGCGTTCATCAATAAGTAGGCTGGGCTCCGTATCCGTAGTGATCCAGCAATTTCTGCAGAAACTCACGTCGCCGTTAGACAATGCTCAGAACTAGATAATCTCGGTCGACGTCTCTCGTCGACAGATGCCCAGCATCCACCAGGCCATGGATATAGCCTTCATCTTTGCCCCTTGCCTCGAGCAATGCCTCGATAGACGTACTGAGCTAAAGCCGCTTTCTGATTGAAGTCAGCCCTACCCAAACGGCCTAGCCGCTGACGCGGAGAAGCGACTGCAGTAATACCACCGGCACAGCGAAAAGCGGTCAGGGCTCAACCCTCACGAACTCATGGCCAACCTGCAAATCGTGCGTAAACAAATTATCTATTGCTGCGCCAGGTCAGGGAATTTTGAAGAAGCAACAGTTCATAGCGCTCTCCGTTATGGGGAGTGCCATGCCCCCGGTGTGTAGAGTTCCGAACTGATGCCCGTCAGAAATCATCAAAGGCCCGCGTTTGCTGGGAGGAATGGTCAGCGGAGCCGGAGATGAAACCGCTTATATTCGCTGCCGCGAACCGATCCGGCGCGTGACATGGCGTGGGAGATGAAACCCTCGATAATCATCAAAGGCTCGCGTTTGCTGAGCGGAATCCTTCCTGAGTTTGCATGGTCTTGCCCCCTCAATCGCGATACCCAGACTTGCCCTTAAGCAAACACTCCAATTCAAGCGGCTCATAGAATTTTTCCTGAGTGGAACACTCCAGCTTGCACGGCAAGCCGCTAACGCGAAGGAGCGACCAAATGAGTCTTGGTCGGATTGCCGTACCCAACCGACGATGTCCGGTTGATGACAAAAACTGCCGTGGAAGGGTGTATCGAGTTTCCTATCTGGTTTCAAATACAGCAAAGCCGAGGTGCTTCTAGTCAACCTATGCCAAAAAGGCGAGTACACGGAAGATCTCTTTTCGATCTCTCAACCGGTAGCCACCGACAAAGTGATGGGTGTTCTCGATGCCATCAATGGGCGGTGGGGCAGGGGCACGATGCGCCTGGCGAGTGTGCCGACCGATCCGGACTGGGGGATGCGTAGAGAGATGATGAGCCAAAGCTTCACGACGCGCGTTGATCAGCTTTGGACTGTGTATTGCCGGTAGCCCGCACCAAAAATGTCATCAGTGAGACGCATCCAGTCAGAATCGCACTAGGGCACATATTAGAAACACGATGAGATCGTCTCTTGAAACTCACCACTTTAGTCCTAAGGAAGGCCTAGTAAGCCTTCTCCGGAAATGAGCTCATCGGTTGTCCATATCCATCCCTGATAACCACCTTCACGTCCATTCTACAGAAGCTGGTCAGCCGCCCCCTTAGTATCGCTCAAGCAGTTCCAGATAATCGCAATAATTACGATGTCGTTGGCAAGCAAGCGTCCAGTTGATTCTGGGGACAAGGTTGATCGAGTTCTCAGGCAAAGGCCATGCATCACAGATGGTAGACTTGACCGATTTTCAACAAACTGCTGGTCGAAGAGTTGGCTGCAGTTAAGACAATGCGGGGAGAAGAAAAGCAAACTCCGTTGGTTGGCTTAGTCGGGTTTTTCGGCAGGATGCTATTTTCGTAGTATTGATCGGTTGCAAGCGGTTGAATTTAAAGTAAGAGTCGTACATCGTCAGGGATGTTAAAGAATTTTACCTATAATTGAACTTATTAGTGGGTTGCTTTTTGCGATTGAAATGATAAATAGTACAAAAATTATTTTCAGAACAATTGATTCGCTGCATGCTATGATCCTGAACTTGTAATTGCTGGTGTTCAGCCAGGCGAAGGAGATTTTGGTGGCGCAGTTGTAGCTAAATTTTGCCGCTATTGAGATTCTATATACATAATCTTCTACCGGGCGACGTTTTGTCGATGATGGAACTTGGGGTAGATATAATGAGGTGTATATAAAAAATAGTAGTAGGCCGAAAAAAAAGGCTCTGCTGGGTCTATGACCCCACCCCCAAATCAGACCGCTGAAAGGTGATAAGCTCTGATCTTTCGCTGCTATTTCATACTGAAGTTCGTTGATGGCCTCAAGATTGTCAAACTGCTTGAAGTTGTCTATAAGCATGAGGTATTGCTCGGTACAGTCACGTGAGCAAGTATCTATTATTACTGGAAATATCGCTTGCCAGTCAGCAAAAATCCTAGAGTTAAATTTTGCATCTGAAATCATGATTTTGGATGTTATGATTCCTCGTAGATATATCGTGTCATTGAAAGTTGAAGCTGTGAGATTTAAGATGTTCCCTGCAGCAAAGTGGCGAAACTCAACCACACCTTTTACAATGATGTTGGATAAATCGCAAATATTGCACGCCGATTGTATAAATGTTAGCCCGTCGGATAATTCAGTTTTCTTCCCGGCAATTAGGTGTTGGAATGACTCATTTAAATGTGGACTGGTGATTGACTCTACGGGTAGTGTCTTGAAGATGATTTTGTCAATTAAAACTTTTTGAAAAATTGGGGTTTCGGAAAAGCTTGATGATCTAAGTTCAAGTGTTGATCCGATCGGTATTGTGCTTAATTCTCTTTCGTAATTAACCCAAGACCAAGGGTAAGGGATGGCGGGTGGGTTTATCATGTTGAAACGAGCTGTGCCTTGGAAGGTGTTGCTATTTAGTGAAAGAGTTGAGCGAATATATGAATGACTTAAAACCAAATCACTCTTGAATGTGTTCTTGGACATGTCAGTATGGACATCGAACTCAGAATTAATTATTAATACTGCTTTATTGAAGTTGTTGTTTTTTATGGTGACTTGAGGCTCGTTGGTTGTTTTTGCGGCGCCAAAGATATTACATTTGTCGCAAAATTTCGAGTTGAAAAATGTAACGTCATTATGAAAAGTATTGTGTTTGAATGATGATCCAGGCTTTAAATAAACGTCATCTAGCTCAACTTTTCCGTGAAATTGGCTCGAGTTTATTTTTAATGTCATGGAGGTTTTGTCCTTGCCTACAAAAACTGTCGATTTATTTTGGGTTGTGAAGGCTGTTTCATCGTTTGTCCCATCAAATATGACATTGTCAAATAATAGTTCCAGTGGGCGGAAGAGCGTATAGAAGTCTTTGATTTCTCCACAGATTTTCTCATCAGAGCAATTTGGGGTAGCTAAGTATAGATTTCTTTCAATAACTGAGCCTTTAATGGAAACTTTTACAGGGGTTTTTAGATTTTCATTATTCACGCTTTCGATAGTGTTGGGCGCGCTGGCAATTTCAAATATTGCAGATCTAAGAGCGTCCGCATCAATTCTACGATTTACGATTTCCTCGTTGGAATTTATCTTTTTTATTAGTTCGGCTTTGTCGATTGACAAAAGCTCAGTCGAGGTCGAGGCATTTGCTTCAACGATCAACAAAAGGGTCAAGCCAGTGAGAAAGTTCTTGGCTCCGGAGTACAGTCTAAAGTTGCGATGTATGCTGGCATCTTTCACTAAATGGCTCCGGATTCGTCGTGTATAAATGACAATTAACAAAATCAGACCTAGGGAATCTTGCGCACCCGTGTAGCTGACACGTAGGCTGACCAAGTTGTTTCCATACAGCGCACAAACGTCATTGGGAAATTAATAGAGATAGCCTGGATGCTTTAACACCAGCGGTTTTTTTCGAGGGGCTTGTCGTTGAGTGTTGTTAGCTACCCGAACTGTCATTCTTTACCGGCATAATCTTCTCCGTCAGCTTCTCGATCAGGTAGGTGTTGACCTTGTCTTTACTATCAGCTGCTGCTTCGAGGGCTTTGGCGGTCGGCATCTTGTCAGGGCCCTCCGTGACCGTAAGTGTAACTTCCTGGAATCGTTTTGTTTTCTCTTCTTCGAACTGGACATAATTTCTGGAAAGCTGGTGGGCTCCATATACGGCGCCACTCTTCAGGTGATCCATCGTAATCGTAGGCTCGTGTACACCTAGCTTGGTCTTGATGAGGAGCTTACGCTCCAGCCCATTGGCAGTTCCCTTGTGAAGTGGATAGGGGTAAAAAAGATTGGTGGGAATGACCGTATACAAAACGTTGTCGGCTTTCTCAGTAGCGACGACGTGCATCTCAAGCACCATCGATGGATCTTCAGTCAACTCGTCAAAGGGTCTGGGAGTAATTTGTTCGTCGACCATTGGTAATGGTGAAGAGTAATTAGTAATTCTCGAGGCGAAAGCTTCGTTTTCCGTAGCAAATACGTTTAGCAGCTTGTCGGATTCTGCCTTGGCAACGCCTGGCTTGTATTTGCCAGCCACCAAAAGGATGCACAAGTCGTTAGCAGAGTTCTTCAATTCAACATTTGCCGACTTCTCTGCGGCTTTTCCGATGATATCTGCCTTCTCGGTAGCGTATTTTTTTGCTCGATCTTGGTAGGTACTCTCATTCTCGCCTGGTTTCTTCTGCTGTGATAACATAAACTCTTCGTATGAGTTTTGAAGCGCTTCTGATCTTGCCGTACGAGCTTTTTGAGCTAGTGTTAGGTTTTTGTCGGTGGGCCAATAGTTGTCTTTGCTTAGAATTATCAAGGATTTGCCGTATAAACTAACATCGCCTTTCAGATAGTTAGCTTTGTCCGTCATGTATTGGGAAAAATACTCAGTAGCTTGATTTACGACGAACGATGCAATTGCGAGTACAACGACGCTGCCTTCAGGGTTTATGCTTCGATAATCACATTGTGACCCATACTTTACGAACACCCTGGTTTCAGCTCTTGTGACTGAATTTTTACTATTAACTTCGTTATAGTTTACCTTTCCTGTATTGAACACGTCGTCGGTGGTTGTGTTCGAACAGCCCACTAAAATCGCTACCGACACCATGGCTGTAGTTTTCATTTCTTCGCTCCACTTGTGCTTATCAGCCTGGCATAGTTGGTAGCAAGTTTTTGGTTTTGATTATCCTTTTGAAGCTCGCATCCGTTGAAGGAATTGTCTGTTCCTGAGTGAATTCCAACAAGCTTAACTTTGTCTAACTTGACGTCATAGCTGTACATTGGAGCGCCAGAAAAGCCTATAACGCTATTGCATCCATGAATGATGCAGCCATTTGGGTACTGCTTAAGAACCTTACAATAGCCCGCGCCATAGGGACTCCAACCGACAAGTCGGTTGTATTTTGCTCTTACTTCTTTGGGATCAGGCCTTTCGAAATCCGTGGGGCCTTTCAATATATCTGCAAGAGACTCGCCAGTTGGCATTCCAGGCACAAGAATGCTTTCTGCGGCACCAACTTGAGTATCTGCCCCTATAAGAAACGGATAAACCGCATCATCTGGTGTGTCCATCTCGATTATAACAATATCACACGCGATCCCGCACCCAACAAATGCTTTTCCTCTAAGAGGGACTATCCTGTTTCCAATAATTACACCTTTCGTATCTGTTTGAATTACACCTGAACTGGCAGTAACATTTTCGCTAATACAGTGACTAGCCGTTACCCACCAACCTTTTTTGTAGACCGATATGTCACATATGTGCTTCCTTTCCTCATTGACGATTGAGGTTACATTGCTGAGGGCTGCAAGATAAGTCATAGTCGGAAGTGTTTCCGGAAAAACGTTTACCGTTTCTCTGTCTATCCCGGCGAAACAATTTGCTGCATCTCCTTCATCGATTCCAGGCTTACAATCTGCCGGGCCATTTTTAAATTTCACACCTTTAAGTTGATTTTTATAAGTGTCCTTGTATCTCTCATCTTCATACGATGGAAGTGTCATCATCTGATCTTTTTTTCGCTTGACGAGGTCACTGAAGCTTTGAGATTGCAGGTTGGTAACAACCAAATCGTCAGGAAGAATGTACTGCTCTCCATGAATGTAGTTGTCTTGCAGGAATTTTTCTTGCAATGACTTGTAGGTTTCAGGTGAAGGGCTGACTCTACTGCTCTTCATAACTTGTACCTTGAACTCATTTTGTAACCGAAGCATCTTGGAAAAATCTGGGCGTGACCCGAAAGTGATCGGTGTCATGCCGGGCTCGGTATAGATAGGGATTGGTTTTTGCCCTGGTGTCTGATTCAAAATTAGCTTCCATTGAGGTAGATTTTCATCTTCATCTTTATCTTTATCTGCCTTAGGCCAACTTAAGTCGTCGTCAGTTTTATTGCTAATACTGTTACTTTCGGTGAGCTTCCATGTGGTTGCCCCGTCGTCGACTTGAGGGATAGCATAATCGATATTTTGTGGATCTCTTTGTTCTGCAGCGAACAATTCTCCGCTCACCAGTAAAACTAAGGTGGCTGCGGCGGTCTTTGTAAGAGTGCTTACAATCTTGTCAAGATGTAGTCCAAGCATGATCGGCACCTCTCAACATTCGTTGGCAAATGATAATCGCTCAGGAAACAAGGCCCGCACGGTTTTTGAGAACAGTGATTACGCGCTGCCCCTCCATAATGAATCCTTTTGTATTAAGCTTATATTCTTGTAGATCGCCATCCATTGTCACCGTGCCACTTATATTGCCGCCGATTACTCGAGCGACGTCGGGTGTAACTTCCACTACAATATCCGAGTGACTATCATAACTGGAGTGATTTTCGGCATAGGAATATGTGAACACTCCTGACCCTCGATTGCGGTGGATGATGTCGCCGATAGCCGGTTGCGTCTCGGTGATGCGATATCCCCAGAACGGCTTGTCCATACGGCTCGTAATACGTGCTTTGATAGCGTTGTTTACAAATATCGAATGGCTTGCTGCAAAATGAAAATTAGAGTAAGCAGGGCCGGCCTTTTTTACAATCCATGAAATGAACGCTGCAGACCAAGGAACGTCCGAACCATTAGGGTAACGACTGCGTCCGTCATATGGTTCTCCAATCGCGGCCCACATTTCTCGGACATATCTATAATAAGGATCCGTTTTTTCGTTGGCATATCCCTTTTCAAAACGCTCCCACTCATCGAGAGCCGCACGCAGAAGAGCCTCAACTTCCGGGCGACTCGGTTTACGTAGGTATTTACTAAATACGACTCCTTCCTTAGATCCGACTTTTACCTTGCGCCAACCCTCTTCAGTGGCGGCACCGAGATCGGTTACCTTCTCCCCTATAGTCAAATCACGAATGATGCTGCCAGAGGGTTCGCTTCGTAGTCGCAATCCTTCGGTCGCGACCAATAGATCAGCGCCAGCGTAATTTTCCATGATTGATGATTCAGAATGGCCACCGAGTGTCGCGTCCATTTCATCGTCCCAAGCAAGAAATCCTCGTCCCGCCTCATCGACCAGGAAAGCACCAAGCTCCTTTCGAGGAACTCTGACGACGTTTTGGTCATATCCGATACCGGAGGCTAAATGCTTCGCCTCTGGAGGTACCTGACGCATATGCCAACGATTAGAATAGAAGAACTGCTCAGTTCCCAAGAAAAGGCGAGACATCGATATCCACGGAAGCGTGATTAAACGCTCTGCCAGAAGTTTCGAAAGTACGGCTCCGCTGCCATAGGCCCCTATATAAAAGGCACTACCGATCTCGTCCTTTATCGCCTGGAAATAATCGAGAATTGGGCCATCAATTTGTTCTGAAGTAAAGTCCGCGTCAACGGCGAACAGGATCGTGCTGCCTTTGCCCTTTGGTTGGCCCACGAGCTTGGCGAAATCCATTGCGCTTTTAGCATTCGCCGAACCTTTTAGCTGCGAATAGTCTTTGATACTTCGGCTGCTGTCTTGGAAGACCGGCAAGATCCCAAAACCCTCCTTGGAAAGGAATTTTGCTTCTTCAGGAGTAATTGTTTTTGGTCTGGCCGAGCTTGCATAATAGCGAATAATAATATCAATGCCTTTCTCACGCATGAGTGTGAGGAATACTTTTCCTGAAGCATTATTGAGTCGTGTACTTACGTCTACTGCTGAACAATTATCGACATTAATAAAGTCTTCTTTATAAGCCATATGTGCGACTCCTGTTCCTCACGATTTATTGGATAAGTAAATGTATCGATCGTTTATGCTCTCTGGTCGTGAGTTTTGTTGTTTTCACGCAGCAAAACGTTTTTTTCAAGTTAGGTGGCGTTGCTTAAAGTTTTAGTAAGTGTCTGGTTTGTCTGGCGTTGCACTTCGGCTCTTCCGTTGTTGCTCATTTTCTCTCAATCTTCAATGCAATATGGCCCCTGTTGTTGCCGTAGCAATTCCAAGCATCGTTAGCATACGCGTAGAAATATCCTGAGCGCTTAGGTGTGTATGAACGGCCCTCACCGATCAGAAATGTTTCGGGTGATATCAAGTGTCCTTTCTCATCAACACCACAGGTATTAGCAATAGCACCGATCAAGCTAAACCACTCAAACCCTTCGTGTCGCTTAGTGAATCGAAAATCTGCAGACTTATTAGCAGATAGTGACTTGAACCAGTTTTCTATTTCTCCCAAAGCACTTGCCAAAAGGTGTACGACTTCGGCCGGTTGAAAATTCCCGTCTCGTGTGCCATTGGGGCCGCAGGTAACCGAGGCGTCCATCCACTCCCCAGAAGCGCTAAACGTGTAAGCCACGCCCGCTTCTAACCACAACCCCGTTTCATTCCATTGATGACGAGCGAAGACGTCCAAAGCGGCGAACGCAGCAGGGTGGAGGTCAAGAACATGTCGATAGGGGCATTGAGTAATAGGCGGTGCTTTTTGCCTCAATATCGCAGAGTCATGAAATTGTTTTGTCTCGGAAAGAAGCGGAATGCTGCGAGGCTGAGTGGGTAAGATGGAAAATACACCGCTACATGAATCGTGCATAGTGTCATGGTGGCTTGGTTTGATTTGATCGGTCATCGTATCAACGAAATCAAGCCCTTCCCTTCTGGCCTCGATAATCATCCAATTCAGCGCTCCGTCGGACAAACCACTTTCGCGGTAGCCACCACCAACATCAGAATGCACACCTGGAAACCAGAGTTGTATTACGTCTTGCTTAGATGCGAAATCAGTCCACAGGGTAGGTTGGAAAGTTGCACGTAATTCGTCCATTGCTACAGCGTGACGCGCAGTCTGCACAGATTTGCTGAGGGAGGTGTCGTGGAAGGTATAATCGTTCCGGTTATCTAATAGGTTCAGAAATGCCATATCGTCGGGAATACCTAACGCTCCTACTGTATCCCAAACACCTATAAATCGTATTTTTATGTCTTCTCCATCATTGTTATGGAAGCTCCATCCCATTAAATCCCAGTCAACACGAGTCTCTATTCTGCGTCTATACCCATTTCTAAGTAAATGTTCAATTCTTATCCATACTTCAGAATCGGGTAAGTCCTTAATCTTTAACAAGCCGCAGCGCGAAATTAAGCCGCATAAACTGCGGACGGTATATGCTCCTCGGCTAAAACCAAAAAGGTATATGTGGTCTTTAGAGGAATAGCCATAACATAGTTTTTGGTATGCGCTCATGATGTTTTTGTCTAGTCCACTACCAGCCCCGCCGCCTAAAACTTTATCCCACCAAGACCCGTTAGTACCTACACCAGGATGGTAGTATTTCTCTTGCGCAATTCCGGATGAATCTAGCTCGCTGATGGAATTGAATATTCTGGCAACATTCGTTGGGGCTGGAACTCCTTTATCCATTTGACTCGGAGTATTCCACGTTCCGTCGCAGCAGATAACAATATTAGCCATGTCGCGCCCCCCGTATGGCAGGTTGTCAAGCTTTGTTTAGTCATTCGTGGTACTAGGATGTCTAGCAGAAATAGAAGCGGTGTAAAGGTAGAATCTGAAATAGATTGGAGGAAGGCGACAAACGGGTCGGTTGTAAGACACTCGAACTATCCCGTCTTACGTCGACAATCAGATGTGGCATATGGATCTTTGCTATTAATACTATTAGGATTTTTTCTAAATAAATCCTTTTCTCAGGTGGCGTTGTGTAAAGAGGGATTAACACATTGTCATAAACTACACACGATCTCAGCAGGACGTACTAAACCAAGGTCGTCCAATATAATAGCCAGCCTGGCTGACAGTTTTATTCAGCAGAATTGTTTCTAGAACGGCGGCATCGCACCATTGTTCGGTTGCTATTTCTTGGGCAGTCGAGCAAGCCTACGTGCTATGCATACGTGTTTCCGCAACTGGGTAATCAGAGATATTCGGATGGTATCCGACGCTTCCCGCGCATCGTGCTAATCCTTGAAAAAAGGCAAAGGGCTAACGCCCCTGCTCCTATCGCTGGCGCATTCCGCGTTAAAACTCAAGGGCGGCATCAGTCCAGTATGCCCGAGTTACTTGTCAATGTAGTTGTCCCGCCACGGCTCTGAGCTATCAGGGAGCTTCTTGGGATGTGGTATGGCCTTCACAACCTTGCCAACTTCCAAAAAACTTAAGCCGTACGCCACGGATAATCTGTCGAATTCTTGGTGGCTCAGGCTAGGCGCATCGAGATTGGAAGGTATGTTGAGCACGCGGAAATCGAGCTTCATCCACGAGCAGAAACTAGGATGGTCGTTCGCCTGTTTCAATTTCTGGTACAGGGTGTGCCGGCTACCACCGCCGCACAGGTACACAGGAAGATTTTTTAAATCGTCTCGAGTCAGATGCCCATTGAACGCTTGCCAATATCCATAGTGACAAACTTGGCTAAAGACCTTCTGATAAAAAATGGCATCCACATGGTCGGCAGGTTTTGTAAACGAGATCTTCGTGTCAGTGAAATAGTCTTCCAGACGCCCCGGCAACCCTGCTTGGATGTCGCTCACCTTCTTGCCGTCAGCAATGGCAGATATTAAGTCACCAAGCTCGGAGTAGTCTTTCTGTATAGCCGACGCCCACCAGTCCAAGCGGTGGCGATGAAGATTGATCGTCCCATATGGCTCAACTACCGTGGTGTAAAATTCAAAGTCCCATTTGCGGCCGCGCCCAGGTTTCACGTGGAAGAGAGATACATCGACTGTGCCTGCACCTACATCAACCATCATGAAATCGTTCGGCGCATCCCGGTCAAACTGCTCTGATGCGACGTAGCCATAGATTTGAGCGGCAATCTCAGGGACGACCGAAACTTCTACATCCTCATGGCTGATGGGAGCTTGACCCTCCTGCAACTCGCGGGCTCGTTTCAAGGCAGATGCGACATTAGGAGTGTCGAAGGTTTTAGTTTTGCTGCCGGCCAAAATCCACGCGGCTGTCCCCAGTAGCTCAAACAGGGTCGCTTCCCGACTGCTAAAGTGGCTTTCTGAAGGCAGACCAACTGACAGCCGCCAGATGATTTTGCTGGATTGGTACACTGAGGCATGTTGCGTGAATAGCCACGCTCGTGCCTGCCGGATGACGAGGGCAATAAAGGCGACCACCCTCTGCTGGCACTCCACAGATTCGGCGTTCGTGAGCAGCTCAAGCTTCAGGTCGGAGTACACCTTGCCGCCTCGGTTGAGCGAGAAAACGTCATTATGCTGATACAACCGGCAAGGCAACAGGTAGCTCGCCAAGCCAATATCTTTGCGGAAGGGGACGGCGAACGATAATCCATCACGACCTAAGGAGCTGTCGCCAAACACTGCCTTGACGGTCGAGGTGCCGAAGTCGAGCCCTAGTACCAGATCCCGTTCGGCTGTTGGAGTAGACTTTCCTTGCGGCCAGCACTGCACGTCCTGACCAGTTAGTTCGTAGGTCAGCAGCGGAGGCGCCTTGGTGTCTACACCATTACCCCAGACAGGTTTTGAGGATGACTGCATAGACACTTGGTAGCATCCGGCGGGAGTGGTGGCTGGCATCGGAGGCAGGGGGGACGCCTTCTGACCAGAGACCCCCTGTCTCCAAACATTATAATCGAGGGGCTGGTCGGGAGCGGGTTCTCTCCGACGCGGAATTACTGCCTTGGACTTAGAGGGGCGCGGCGGCTTCTTTTTCTTGTCTTGGCTACTTGCTTTGCTAGGGGAGGGCGCCTTGCCAGGAGTCTTCGACGTAGCCGGCGAAGCGGTCGAGGACTCAGACGAATTTCTGGGCCGCCGTTTTTCACTATCCGAAACGTTACGCTTATGCTTTGGGTGAGACTTCGGAGGTGGCTTGGGCGGGCTGACGATGGGAATTTCCTCGCCTACCTTTGCAAACGCTTCTTTGACATGCTCAGCCAATGTGACGCGCATAATTCAATTCCTCGAATGCTATAACAAACGGATAACTCCACCACTTACAAAGTCTTCGTTAGCAACGCCACCACTCTTCATTTCAAGCTCGGCAATCCGTTCGTCGATCCGGTTACGGAGCTTTTTTAGTTTTCCTTCTACAGCGGGGATCAGACGGATACGACGTTCCATTCCCGATTTGCGGTAGTTTTGAATCGTCAAAATCAGGCGTTCAGCCTGCTTGTCGAGGTGGGTGCGCAGGGCGATCTTCATCATTGCCAACCTATCGCGGTCTTCCCGGCCCTGTGCATCACGAAATGCAACAAAGCGGCTATTCGATTCATCAAGGCAGTCGGAGAAGACTGCGCCTGCCTCTACGGTATCCAACTCGTTTGCTGCACCTAGCCATTGGCGGCCCTCAATCGCTGCGGTGTTCACCAAGTGCTCAGATTTCTCGCTGTCGATAAACTTGCCGCCAGCGAGCCCCATGGCGATGTATTCCAACCGCTCAGTGTCGCGGGTTCCCGTTATCTGCCAGCGATGGACAGAGAAAATGTAAACACCTGACTTAAATCCCGGAATTTTGAAGGTGGGAAGCTCGATGGCTGAAACCGGGAATCGGGCTGCCGTACGACCAGACTTAGAGAGCTGCTCGGTGACGAATCGGATCAGAGGGTGATCTTGGGTGACGCGCTCGAAAGCATGCGAGAGGTCGCCTTGCCGGTTCTCAAAAAGAAGTGGCTTGGGTCTTGAGCCTGTGAGCTGCGTGCGGCCTTGTAGACGATTTGTCTCAATGAAGTAGTTGAACTCGATCTTTGCATTTACTGAGAGGTCAACCACAAACTCCATGGCGTCACGGTCGGTCGCCGCTAAGCGAGTTCCTGGATAAGCTTCATTGAAGTAGTCCCGAACGTAGCTCAACAGATCCTCGCCTCGGATATACCGACCTAGCTCGTGAGCGGCCCTAACCTTGTTTTGAATGAAGTCGCCGTGAGCGATTAAGTGAGTGGCCTCGGCTTCCAACTCCGCCTGCTGTCGATTCATATTCTCGATGGCGAGAGAAGCCTGATTGATTCGCCGTATTTCCTCTTCGGGCGACAAATTGTGCGTGAGCAGGTACTGGGTCAGGTCTTTGATGGGCTCACCCAACACACCCTCCATGCTGCCAAGGGCGTGGGTGAAGATATTCAAACGCGCCAATAGCCGGTCGTGCACGCGCTCGTCGATGGTCTCCGAGTACATGAAGTTCCAGATGAAAATGCGCTTAGCCTCCTGACCTATTCGGTCGATACGACCAATCCGCTGCTCGATCCGCATCGGGTTCCACGGCAGGTCATAATTGATGACCAAGCTGGAGAACTGCAGATCCACCCCTTCCGAAGCCACTTCAGATGATAGAAGGATGCTCGGGCCGCTGGGATCGCGGAACCGCGCCAGTGCTTCAGACTTATCTATGCCGCCGTATACCAACACGGATTCGACGCCTTCCTCCTGCAATCGCTCGGCAAGATACTTGAGGGTATGCCGATAGAAAGCAAACAGGATGACCTTCTTGCCTGGGTTTTCAGCCCAATAGTGACGCAAGGCTTTCAGCAATTCCGCATATTTACTATCGTCGCGTTTCAGAGTCTCATAGTTGCCGACTTCCTTCGCAATTCCAACCAAGGCAGTCAACAGAGATCCCAGCGGCGGTTCCCGCTCCGGTTCATTTTCAACACTATCTCCCAGCAGTTCATAGATCAGTTCGTCGCGCTCGTCCTGACCCATATCAGCGCCTCTCTTCTGCCAAGCTCGGCACGCGGCGGCCATGCAGCTCGACATCTGGCGCTGGGGGATGGTCACCATGAAGCCTGGCGGAGCGTCACGTCTCGAACAATACTCGCGCACTGCAGCAGTGACCTGTTCATAGAATAAGTTTTCGCTACAACTCATCGTCGCCCGGATCGCATGAGGCACGCGGATAACGCGGCCGTCCTGCACGTCACGTTTTAGGGTGCGGGTAACGACTTTACTCAATGGGTTGATGCGATCTAGGCGATCAGCTAATTCGGATCGGCCCTTTGGGTCGTTTAACTGCTGCTCGGTGGGAGTGTGCTGGGCAAGGAATAGAAGCTGTTCGTTGTTCCTCAAAAACCGAGCGGCCAGCGCTTTGTCGATGCCCTCCCTGAATTCGGTCGACGTCACGGGCCTGGCAAGAATTTGATCACGCAGATGTACGAGCGGTGCGTTGGCTTCGAGGCTGTAACGGAAACTGCCCTCGTAGGGAAAAGCATCCTCGTCGATCAATTGCAACAGGTTGAACAGATCGGCACTGCGAAGTTGGATGGGAGTGGCCGAAAGCATAACTAGGCTCGATGCCACCGGCCGCAGCAAACGTCCCAGGAGATTTGTCTGGGTACCACGGTTTCGGAGGTAGTGAGCCTCATCGACGATTACCATGTCGATCAACGGATCATCTACCTCCGCATCGGTCAGGAATCGTGCAAGTTTGGCGGCTGAGCTTAGACCGGGATTTAGATCGTCATCGTAGCTGCGTGGCGGGCGCAGCCCTTGCATACTGGAGATTAGGGCAAAGCTTTCATGTGGCCGCTCCTTAGCCGTTTTGAGCCGTTTCAGTAATTCACCGGCGTCCACTATGTCGGCCTGCACCCCAAAGCGGTTGGTCAGTTCGTCGCGCCACTTTTCTCGCAACATTGCCGGACAAACTATTAGCAGCCGTTTAGCATCGAGTCGAGCACGCAGCTCCGTCCAAATCAGACCCGCCTCGATAGTCTTACCAAGGCCCACTTCATCTGCGATCAGAATGCCATTGCAGGGTGAATCTAAAAACTGCAAGACGGGCTTGAACTGGTAGGGTAAAAATTGGGTGTTAGTGGTATTGAGGCTGTAAATCAGATTTGCAAGCTTGCCGCTCAGTCGGTGGAAGGTGATCGCCCCTCGCAGGTCTTCACCACTACTGAATTTCCCATTGATGATGCAATCGTAGGGGCTTGCCTTCCTTGCCTCCATTTTTTCCAGCGTTAAAGGCAGGACGAAATCTTCTTTTCCATCTAGATAAGTAATCAGGACGCGGCGCCGATGCGGCGGGCCATCGAATTCGTTGCCCAAAATGCCGATCCGCGTTGGATTGGCTATCAATCTGACCTTATCGCCTGGCTGCATCCCCAACCCCTCCTTCGTAATAGCAACATAGTCATAAGGCTACCAAAGCGCCACTACGCTGAAGATTTAAAATTCTTAAGACTCCTTCCGAGCCTCCGGCAACCATTGATGCGCGTGCGTACTGAATCCCAATCTCAAAAAGTGCTGGGGGAGCTACGTCCAGATCAGCATCCTGGATGCAGATCATGGGGTGTGAGGCGATCTCAATTTTCGAAAGCGAACGGGCGCAAAGGCTCATTTACTTCAACCGTCAGTATCATGAGCAGTCGTTGCCTTGGAGTGCATTGGGGTGAACAGCGAATCCACTGCCAACGCGGTTGGAGCGCTCTAACGCTGGAGTATTAGATTTCCTCTCCGGCGAAAGCAAAAACACACTCATCTCCTCATTCAACCGGAGGCTCCGAGAGCTGAATCTTAAATCTGAGCCCACCCCCCCCGGTAAATCCGTGGGCAGGCGTCGCAGTGCTGGAAGTGCGACTAAGGAGCGCTAACGCATAGCCGGGCCATTCCGGGCTGATCATGTGCAGCAACAGGGTGTAAGAAGGTACAGGATGAATGGTTGCACGCTACGCACTTGGTCAATCCGCACACAATTCACGCAGCTGCAACGACGGTTTCAGGGCATTCATGTAACAGCCGTGGGTGATGATCCGCCGCTTGAGCAGTTCACGGTTGCGGGTTAGCACGAAACGTCCTTGCTGCGCAGCGATATCGTCATGTCGAAGCCATTGGTGAGGAGGCTGTCGAAACCGTTCATACGCAGCAAGCTGGGTACCAGCCCAGGTTCGCATCAGCGACGAAGCGCAGCACCCTTAAAGGTTGCGCCCGAATCTTTAACTGCGGGCTGATGTCCGGCGCTTCGAACTTGGCAGACCCGCCAGTCGGTCGCCCTCGAAGATCACCTGCTCGAAGCTTACCGACTCCCCGTTGAGCAGCCTAAGCTTGACCTCCGTGTGCGGTAATCCCGAACGCCTAGATCATGTGCTTGAGCATCGCCCCTTGCGCACATTGCCACCGTTGTTGAGCCTGAAATCGTTCCACTCCATGTAGAAGTGAAAAGTTTCCCTGGTCATGCCGAACAGTATGGCAGGGCTGCAGCGTGGGAGAGTCTAGTCCGGATATCTTCTCCGGAAGTCCCCGAACTATGAAATGCGCGGTGAAGAATTGAGTAAATGCTGAATCCTGGGGTTGGAATACGTCGGTATGGATGTTTTTGGGTTCCTCTTGATGTCGATGTGCATTGGTCAAAAATGAAGAAACCTGGCTAGGGTGAAGAGCGACGTCTTTCAGCATCTTGTAGAAGGCATTTTTCGTCCTGGGTCAGCTACGCTAAGACCTGAGACCTCATTCACGCTAAATAGTCACTACTTGGACGAAGGAGAATGGATTTGGAAAATTTGGTGATTCTCATAATATCGCCGTTGCTGGCCTTCATCGTGGCCTGGGTAATCGCAAGCTGGCGTGGCCAGCGCTATAGTCAACAACTGCAGAACGATCTGGTAGTGACACAGGCCAATCTGACGCTTGTTCAGGCAGCATTATCGGAGCAACAGGCGATATTAAGCACCCTCTCTGTAGAGAAAGCAGCACTGGATATCGCTTATGGACGGTTGGAAACGGAACGAGATAGTGGCAAGGATCGGATTGGCCGCCTAGAGGGGGATATTGTCGCCCAGCAAGCTGAGATAGATCGCTTGCGAAAATCGGAACAAGCGGCCAGAGAGTCAAGCTCGAAAGCACAAGAAGCGGCCGCCAAGCTGCAAGACCAGATAGCCAGTAACAATACCGCTTTTAAAGAACGCCTCGAAGAAAAGGATCAGCGCATCTCAGGACTGGATCAAAAGCAAGTTATCGCAGAATCGCAACAAACCAATTCGGCGAAGCTGCTGTCCGAAAGTCGCGAGGCACTTAAACAAGCCCAGACCCAGTTGGAGGAGAAGCAGGTCGTTCAAGTACGTTTTGAACGTGAATGGGTTGCCCAGAAAGCCGAGCTCGAGACCCTGCGTCAGACAGAGAAACAGGCCCGTGAAGTCGGAGCTACGGCACAGGAAGCGGCGAACAAGTTGCAGGAGCAACTTGTCATCAACGGTACGACCACCAAGGCGCGTATCGAAGAGAGAGATCTGCGCATCACTCAGTTGGATGAAAAGCTGACGACCGCCGACGCAGCGCAAAAGCAAACTGCTGCTCAACTGGCAGAGATTCGCGAAACTCTAAAGAAAGCCCAGACCCAGTTGGAGGAGAAGCAGGTCGTTCAAGTACGATTTGAACGTGAATGGGTTGCCCAGAAAGCCGAGCTCGAGACCCTGCGTCAGACAGAGAAACAGGCCCGTGAGATCGGAGCTACAGCACAGGAAGCGGCGAACAAGTTGCAAGAGCAACTTGTCATCAACGGTACGACCTTCAAGGAGCGTATCGAAGAGAGAGATCTGCGCATCGCTCAGTTGGATGAAAAGTTGGCTACCGCCGACGCAGCGCAAAAGCAAACTGCTGCTCAACTGGCAGAAATTCGCGAAACTCTAAAGAAATCGCAGACGCAACTGGAAGAAAAGCAGGAGGCGTTAACCAGCTACAAAACGTGGTGGGAGCAGTCAAAGAACGAATTAAAGATCACACAAGATAAATATTCGGAGCTGGACAACACTCATGGCCAGCTAAAAACCTCCTTGACTGAAAGGCAGCAACACTTTGACGCGCAGTTGAAGCTAATGCAGGAGAATCGGGAGGACTTAACAAAAGAGTTCGAACGCCTCGCAAATGAGGTTCTGGAGCGCAAGGGCAAAGCGTTTAAAGAGTTGAATCATGAAAGCATCACCAACTTGCTCAATCCACTTCATACCGAAATGAAAGGCTTTAAGGCGAAGGTGGAGGATATCCACGCTAAAGATGCGGAGCAGCGCGTGGAACTCAGAACCGAGTTGAAGAACCTTCAAGCACTCAACAAGGAGATCACTGATCAGGCGGACAAACTGACCACCGCCCTGCAAGGCCAAAAGAAGGTTCAGGGGAACTGGGGTGAGCTGATGTTGGAGAACGTACTCGACAACTCGGGCCTTCGACTTGATATCGACTACAAGCGGGAAGTCAGTTTCACGACAGAAGAGGGACGACAACGTCCCGATGCGATTGTCTACCTGCCACAAAAGCAGCACTTGATCATCGACGCTAAGACCTCATTGGTGTCCTACACTCAGTATGTAAACGCCGATAACGATTTGGAACGTGGTCAAGCTTTGGCGGCCCATACCAAGGCAGTCAGTGACCGCGTCAATGAGCTGTCCAACCGAGATTATTTCAAGTTGCCTGGCCTGAATTCACCTGAGGTGGTGATTATGTTTATTCCGATCGAATCCGCCTACGTTGAGGCCCTAAAATATGACGAGACCCTGTTCCAACGGGCTATCGAGCGTAACGTGCTAGTCGCCACCCCCACCACCCTGTTGACGAGTCTTAACATCGTGCGCCAGCTGTGGCGGTTCGAAGATCAGAATAAGCACACCGCCGAGTTAGCCAATCGAGCTGAGAAGTTTTACAACAAGCTCAATGGTTTTCTGACCAGTATGCAAGGAGTGGGCAGTCAATTGAATAGAGCTCGTGACAGTTACGACAAAGCCTTCGGTCAATTGTACATCGGTAAAGGGAATTTGATAAAACAAGCCGCTGAGTTTAAAGATCTGGGTGTATCTGTACAGAGGGAACTGCCAGCCGAGCTTGTCGAACGTGCAAACTTAGAGCTCAGTAGCGCTCTCGCAGAATTCGAAGAGATTGAAGCCCCAGTATTGATCGCCTCATCATGACCTTCCTTGCCAATACCGGAATGGATAGTCGCACCCTGCGGGCGCTGAGACTAGATTGAGGCATATCGATCAAGGAATGCACGATGAACCGAGCTAACGGTACTTGTTATAACAACTATTCTTAACCATGAACGACAGACCAAGAGGCGATGCAATTTTCTTCCATTTCGTCCCTTGATGGACTCCATAGAATTGGAAGGACGTTGAAATGGACGAGCAAAAAATACGAGAAGCTGCGTATCTGCTTTGGGAAAAACAAGGCAAACCACAAGGACAAGACCTTGAGCACTGGTTCACTGCCGAACAATCAGAAAGTGATTCGTCATCACAGATGACTCCAGGGGGGCGAACGACCTGACGCACACGGAAAAAATTCCACCTCCGGCGTTAAAGCAAAAACCAAAGAGGGATGCCGAGACATTGCAACGGGAGGTAACCAAAGGACTCGCCCATCGATAGCGTGCACCTCTGAGGTCGCGCTATCGCGGAGCATGGAATTTGTCTTTCATAACCGGTCAAGGCGCCTCTCAACCTCAAAGAAAACAGCGACCTTGTTTCCTACTGGATTCGCGAGATAAGCATAGAAGTCTCTTTACCGGTGGAATGTTCAGCTATCGGTTGTATTGCGGGCACCATGACATCGATCTGCGGCTCGTCGGCTAAAACTAGCTTGAGATGATCGCCTATAATACTGTACATAAAACCAGTATCTATGCAGTGAATCCAATCCATGAATTTCGATCAGGCCAAGGCGCTCCGGCTTCAGCAATGGCGCTCAACCCTCGACGACCATGATTTCCGAATGGAGAACCCAGAGGCACACCGGCAAACGCTCCGCGAAATGTCCGCCACGCTGGCGTCCGAGGGGCTTATCGATGATCTCCAGTGCTTCGACATGAACGAAATGGCGAATGCCGCCTATTGGCACGCTGTAGAAGAGTTGATTGACGCTCCAATACGATACTGCGGTGCATCGGCGTACGACGTTGTGAAACATGGCAGTTCAGAATTACTGGGCGTGATCAGGCGATCAATTTTCTACTACGTGAGCACTCTCGCTGAGGCCAATATCGCAACGTACGACGGCAAGATTTACCGAAGTGCGGATGGTGCGAATCTAGTCTTTAGCCCATCCGGAATGATTGCGGAAATCAAAGGATTGACGCTGACGTTGCCTGACGGGCAACGGTACGAGCTCGTCGAAACCGGGCGCACTATCGAAGGAATTTTCCGCGAGCCAGTGGATGATCCAGATTCCTACCGTGGCTTGATAGATACCGCTCTCGTGGCCAAAGAAAGCCGAGACTTGCGCTCGTTCGAAAAGCTTCGCCCATTGATTGACCTGGCGAAGTTTCGTATCTGCCCGGTATGCCTTGATCGATTCGAGCTTCAGGAGGACTGCACCGCTTGTGGTGGTCATGGATTTTTGGCGAAGCTATAGGTGCTGGTCAGCGATTGGTGCTCAGGGAGCGGAACCACTCTGCATAGGGTGTATTGGCGACCTGATACCTATTGAAGTCAGGACTGCCGTCGTTCCACCAAACAGGCCCTCGCTCTCCGAGCGCTACTTTAGCCACCTGGACGTGGGCCCTTGCCGCCGACAACTGCCCAGGATCGCCAGAGGCTTTCGCTGCCTTTACCTCACGACGCGCGGACATCAAATCATTGACCAAGCGCTGCCGCACATCTTCATTGAGCGAGGGGTTGCTGCAGCGCCACAGCTGCCCTTTGACTACAAAGTATCGACCGTCAGGAGTCATTGGATTCATCTCTGCATCTCCATGAGGCCTAAGTACGGCACACCCAAGCTCGTGGCATCGCACAGCTGTATTTTGGTGAGGGATTCTCTTAGGTGGTAACGGCTTGACGGCCGCTTAACTCCATCCAGCCATTAAAAAAAGCAGCCCTTACTCCCAGATATCATGATTTTTCACCAGCACGAGCCTTCCTTATAGTCCTCTGAAGACCACTTGGAACACGGTTGTGTTTCCCTTGATACGAGACAATCTTATGGAAAATAAAAAAGACGCCGTCCATCCTTCCGAGGTTGGGATGGGAACTCGAGTGGTATGGGGAGGAGAGCAAGTTCAACATCCCTACAATGCGACCCAGACACCCATCGTGGTCAGTGCCGCCTATGGCTATGACGATATCGATAAGTGGTATGACGTGGCATTGGGAAAGGAACCCGGCTTCATTTACAGCCGGATGAGCAATCCCACTGTCTCTGTCTTAGAAGATAAACTCTGTGAGCTCGAAAACGCAGAGTCGGCTGTAGCTTTCAGTACCGGAATGGCCGCAATCAGCGGTGTACTACACACCTTCCTTTCCTATGGGCAGCGTGTGGTATCTACACGTGACAGCTACGGTGGTACGAATAAGATTTTTGAGGAGTTTCTTCCACGCATGGGTGTAGAGGTAACCCTTTGCGATACGCTCGCCACTGTGACTCTCGAGCAGGAGATCGCTAAAGGCTGCAACGTTCTGTACCTGGAAACTCCTACGAACCCGACTCTGAAAATCGTTGATATTCGACGCCTTGTGGCAGCTGCGAAGCGAGTGGGCGCTTTGGTCATTGCGGACAATACCTTCGCGACGCCTCTAAATCAGAATCCGCTCGCTTTAGGCGTTGATGTGGTTGTGCACAGCGCGACCAAATTCCTGTCCGGTCATGGTGATGTACTCGGTGGTGTGGTTTGCGGCGCCGAGCATTTGATGTCTCAAGTTCGCCATTACCGTGAAATCAATGGTGCCTCGCTGGATCCTTTTTCAGCGTATCTAATCATCCGAGGCATCAAGACTCTGGCTCTGCGTCTTCGCCAGCAACAGGTGAGCGCGCAACTTTTGGCCGAGTACCTCTGTACCGAACCGCTGGTCGAGTCTGTGAACTATCCGGGGTTGCCTCAACATCCAGGTCATGACATCGCCCGTTCGCAAATGAACGGATTCGGAGCCATCGTCAGTTTCGTGCTGAAAGGAGGCATGGACACAGTGACTCGTCTGCTCCCGCTGCTCAAGTATGCGCATCGGGCGGGTAACCTGGGCGCTGTGGAAACCATCTACGGGCCGGCACGGACGACCAGTCACGTGGAAAACACCTTGGAAGAGCGCCAGGCACTTGGGATTTCCGAAGGCTTGGTTCGAGTGTCCGTAGGTATTGAAGAAGCAGCAGATTTATTGGCTGACCTAAAACAAGCCTTCGCTTTAGTGCGAAGTAAACAAGGTGATGCAAGCCTTCACGCTGACAGTGCCCAACGTTTCATTGAGGTAGGAGCCTGACGACGGGCAGGACTTTCGATATCCATCTAAAGCCCTTCATGAAGAATGAAAATAATAAAATCTAGCGACAAAAAAATTGTACTGCCAAAAAGTCAGTTACAAGGCGTTTGTCCGCCCATTTCATGAGAATACAACTATGTCCACTCAGATAGAAGAAAAGCAGCCCGATCCAAATTCGCATTTCAAAAAAGAAATGCAAACCCGCCACATCGTTATGTTGGCGTTGGGCGGTGTGATCGGCACGGGCTTATTCCTGACCTCCGGTTACACGGTTAATCAGGCAGGGCCGCTCGGTGCAGTGATCGCTTACATCATCGGTGCAGTGATGGTGTATTTGGTCATGGTCTGTCTCGGTGAGTTGGCTGTACAGATGCCAGAAACCGGATCGTTCAGTAGTTACGCGACGCGATACCTGGGCCCGGGCACCGGCTATACAGTGGCTTGGCTTTACTGGCTCACTTGGGCGGTCGCCATCGGTTCTGAATTTACTGCTGCGGGCATACTGATGGTTCGGTGGTTTCCTGACACCCCGGTGTGGATTTGGAGTGCACTGTTTGCCATTGCCGTTTTCTCAAGCAATGTTGTTTCTGTTCGGTTGTTTGCGGAGACTGAATTTTGGCTTTCGCTGATTAAGGTTCTGACCGTTATCACGTTCATCGTGATTGGCGGAGCGGCAATTCTCGGTCTTTTTCAGATACAGAATTTGCCAGGTGCGGGATTATCCAACTTCACACGTGAGGGGCTTTTCCCCACCGGGTTCTTACCCATTGCAATGACTCTCCTGGCTGTGTCCTTTGCATTTTCCGGAACTGAGCTGATCGGGATTGCGGCAGGTGAAGCGCAAGATCCACAAACTAGCGTGCCCAAGGCAATCCGTACGACAGTGGTACGTTTGGCACTGTTTTTTGTGGGGACAATTTTCGTCCTTGCGACGTTACTCCCACGAGAGCAAGCGGGTCTCGTGGAAAGCCCGTTCGTCATGGTATTTGAGCTGATTGGCATCCCATACTCTGCCGACATCATGAACTTCGTCATTCTCACGGCACTGATTTCCGCCGCTAACTCGGGGCTGTATGCAGCATCGCGCATGCTGTGGACATTGAGCGATCAAGGACATATGCCTAAGCGCTACGCCAGGCTCTCCAGTCGGGGCACACCGGTGAACGCCATCGTTCTTAGTATGGCAGGTGCAGTGGCTTCTCTGCTCAGCAGTGTGCTTGCCCCTGATACGGTTTACTTAGCTTTGGTGTCCATTTCCGGGCTGGCGGTCGTAGTTGTGTGGATGAGCATTGCTGCTAGCCAGATCGCGTTCCGTCGTCAATACGTCGCCAATGGCGGACGAGTTGAAGACCTGCATTTCCGTGTGCGTGGCTATCCGTGGGTGCCTATCGGTGCGATTTTGTGTTGTCTGCTGGCCTGTGTGGGTATCGCTTTTGATCCTGAGCAGAGAGTGGCGCTTTACTTCGGCCTTCCCTTTATCGCGTGGTGTTATTTCGTTTACTGGATCACTCGCAACAAGAGGGCAGAGCGGTTGGCTTTAGCCGCCGCTGTTCATTCCTCTGGCACCGCGTGAAGTTATCAGGCAATGATTGAGCGAAGATAAAGCCCTGATGAGGTTGCGCCGATGAGTCAAAAATCACTACCACCCTTGAATTGGTTGAGGGCATTCGAAGTATCGGCGCGTTATTTGAACTTTACCCACGCGGCAGAAGAACTCCATTTGACTCAAGGGGCTGTGAGTCAGCAGATCCGTCAGTTGGAAAGTCACCTCGGGGTGGCGCTGTTCAAGCGCTTGCCTCGAGGGCTTGGCTTGACCGAGGAAGGACAGTCGTACCTGCCTGTCGTACAAGACGCGATCAGTCGCCTTGCAGTCGGCACAAACGAGATTTTCGGCCAGCACAATCGAAGACATTTGAAGGTGCGTGGCAGCCTTTCCTTTCTTCACTACTGGTTGGCCCCACGGCTCGCGGATTTTTGTCGAGAGTATCCGCAGATCGATATTCGATATATCAGCAATATCTGGGTGAAAGAACCGGATGGCGAGGACGACTTGGAGATTCGCTGGGGATGCGGTGAGTGGTCGGGCTTGCACGCTCAGCGATTGACCTGGGACATCCTTCAGCCTGTTTGCTCCCCGACGCTCATGGCCAACTCACCCATACATGAGCCTCGCGACTTGATGAACCATTCCCTGCTTCACGTGTTGGGTTACGAAGAAGGTTGGGGTTACTGGTTGAAGCGAGTAGGAGCAGACGACGTCGACTATTCCCGTGGCCTTCAGTTTGACACGCTGATCTCCACGATCCGCATGGCCGAATTGGGGCAGGGCGTTGCGCTGGCACGCTCTTCCGTGGTCGAGGATTTGCTTAACAGTGGGCAATTGGTTGCGCCATTCAGTCACCGAATTGAGGCTAGCGAATCTTTTTATCTGGTACACGAACAGGCCGAAGCGCTATCGCCAGATGCCGCAAATTTTTCTACCTGGCTGGTGGCTCAAGCCCATCGCCTTCTGTAATACCGATTGGGGAGTGGTCATGGATTATGTAAGCACACGTGGCGGTAACATGCGGGCGGATTTTCGCAGTGTGGTTCTGTCGGGGCTCGCCGAAAATGGAGGCCTGTATGTCCCGACCAGTTTGCCAGTATTCACTGAGAAACAAATTACCAGCTGGTCATGGCTGCCGTTTGATGAGTTGGTATGGCGGATAATCTCGCCCTTTGTTGGCTCGTCAATGGACGAAAGCATCCTGCGTGGCTTGCTCAGTGACAGCTATCAACAATTCAAGCACCGCGCTATTACACCGCTTGAGCAGATCGGGCATAACGAGTGGATACTCCAGCTGTTTCATGGCCCGACCCGTTCTTCCAAAGATTTCGCCGCGCAATTGCAGGCGCGCCTGGTCGAGCATTTTCTGGGGGAGGTTGGTAAAGAAGCGTTGGTGGTCGGTGCAACTAATGGTGATACCGGACTAGCTGCGCTTGAAGCCTTTGCTAACTGCCCGGCCGCCCGCATGGCGATACTTTATCCGCGCGACGGGCTTGCGCCTGAGCAACTCAGTGCCTTGCAGGCAGCCGACCCGCAGCGGGTTCAGCTGTTTGCGGTTGACGGAAATTTCGATGATTGTCAGACACTGGTCTCCCGACTCTTGCGTGAGTGGCCGTTGGACGGAGTGATGCCAGTCTGTTTCAACTCGACCAATTGGATCGGCGTCCTTGCCCAGATTGTTTTTTACTTCCACGCGGCCTTGCAACTGGGCGGTGGCTCGCGTCCCGTTGGCTTCAGTGTTCCAGCTGCCAGCTCGGCCGAGATCTACGCAGGCTATATTGCGCAGAAAATGGGATTACCCATCAATCAGGTGATCATTTCCACCAACAGCAATGATGCCCTGCACCAGTTTTTTCATTGCAATCGCTACTTCACCCGGGTGACCGATCGAACAGTGTCGCCGGGGATGGACTTCTCGTTGTATTCCAACCTGGAGCGGTTTATTTGGGAGATTTACGAGCACGATGGCTGCTCAACAAAAGCGCTGATGGAGCATTTTGAAAGTTGCGGAGAAATGAGCATCGGCAATCAGCAATGGCTGCGTGCCCGAGTACTCTTCGATTCCTATGCGGTAGACGAATCCCAGGTGCGCGATGAGGTGGTCGAACTATTCCGAGAGACAGGCTCGGCCATCGATCCTCACACCGCTGTCGGAGTACTGGCCGGCCGGCTTCATCGACGCAGTCTGGGGGCGCCAATGGTCACCTTCGGGCAAATTGCGCCGGCCAAGTCGGCGGCGCTGTTGGCAGAGCTGGGCGTGTGGCAAGCAAACGTTCCGAGCACTGTCGAGGTGCGCGCGCAACCACCTTACCTGGCCAAGGACGATCTGGAGGGGCTGTGCCAGTCTCTTCGTGTGGCGGAGCAGAGGCTTTCATGAAGCGCATTCTGGATCCGCTGGACGAGCGCATACTGGCCGAACTTACCGCTAATGCGCGAATAGCCCATATCGAACTGGGTGCCAAGATCAACTTGTCGCGCAATGCTGTGCGCCAGCGCATCGAGCGTCTTGAGCGCGACGGTGCGATCCAGGGCTATACGGTACTTCTCGGTGAGTCCCGGCGGCCTACGTCGCTTATCAGCGCGGTGATCTTCGTCTACCGCTACGACCGCATGCGTGGCGAAGAAGTACTGGCTGCGCTGCGCTCCATTCCCGAAGTCGTGCAATGTGAAGTACTCAGTGGTGAGTTCGATTTAATGCTGCGCGTGAATGCCGCCACACCTGAACGTGTCCATCTCGTGTGGAAGGAAATCGCGGCCATGTCAGGGGTGGAAAACACCGTGACATCGTTCGTCCTTTCTGCGGTGTTTTAAAAGATCGTGCTTGGGCAAAACGCCCAACTAATACAGCAAACTGCCATATTCAACTGCCAAAGCCCGGCTCTTAGGATGTTCCTATCGAACAACATCAATAAAGGAACAGCTTTTATGACTGAGTACAAAATTGCCTTGGTAGGGTTTGGTGGCGTGAACCGTGGCTTCGCCCAATTGGTCGCCGATCGTAATGCCGAGTGGAAAGAGTCTCTGGGCTTCACTATTAAAATTGTCGGTGTCACGGATCTGTTCCTCGGCTCCATCGTTGCTAAAGATGGTCTGGATGCACAGCAGTTGGTCGCGCTGCCGATTGAGAAAGGTGCACTCGCTCAACTGCCCGGCGGCAATGCTGAGGCCTTCAACGAAACCGTGATCAAGCATTCCGGTGCAGACATTATCGCTGAGGCCACTTTCACCAACCCGGTGGATGGCGAGCCCGCAACTACCTTTTGCCGCTGGGCCTTGGAAAGTGGCATTCATGTAGTGACCACCAATAAGGGGCCTATTGCGCTGCACGGTGCCGAGCTCAAGGCGTTGGCCCGTCGCAACCAGGTGGCTTTCGAATACGAGGGGGCGGTGATGAGTGGCACCCCTGTGATTCGTCTCGCCAAGCAGGCCTTGGCGGGTGCCAACGTACAAGGCTTCGAAGGCATCCTGAACGGCACTTCCAACTACGTGCTCACCCAAATGAAAGACGGCTTGGCGTTCAACGATGCCGTCGTACAAGCGCAACAGCTCGGCTACGCCGAGGCAGATCCAACCGCCGATGTGGAAGGGTTTGACGTACGCCTCAAGGTGGTGATCCTGGCCAATGAACTGCTCAATGCACGATTGAATGTCAGTGATGTAGCGTGTTCGGGTATCAGCAATATCAGCGCGGAAGATATTGCTCAGGCAAGTGCAAATGGCGCGAGCTGGAAACTGATTGGCTCAGCCGAACGTGAAACCGATGGCTCGGTTCGAGCGAGTGTCGAGGCCCGGCTGCTGCCGAACTCGCACCCTCTGGCAGGTATTGCCGGCGCCACGAATGCCGTGTCGTTCAATACTGGACTACTGGGCGCTGTCACCGTATCGGGCCCGGGAGCGGGGCGTATCGAGACGGCCTTCGCATTGCTGTCGGACATCGTTGCCATCCACACCGCCCACAGTAAATAACAGGAGATAGTCATGAGCGTATCCAGCATGGCCAGTATCCAGCTTGTTGAAGCCAAACAGATTGGTGTGTTCAGTCCATTCGATGGTCGTTTGGTAGGGAGCGTACCTTGCCTCGATGCAGCCGCAGTTCCTGGCTTGCTGGAGCGTGCGCGAATCGGCGTGCGCGAGAGTGCGGCAATGCCTCGTCACCTTCGCGCGCGCATTCTTGAGGACGCCGCCCGGTGTGTGGAGCTTGAGTCTGATGCATTCGCCAAGCTGATCGTTGCAGAGGCGGGAAAAACGCTGCGACAAGCAGAGAAGGAAGTGAAGCGTTGCGTGAACACGTTGAAGCTATCTGCGGAAGAGGCGCGTCGTAACGCCGGGGAAGTGATTCCATTTGGGGCTTATGAAGGATCGGAATCGCGTCAAGGTTGGTTCACGCGGGAACCCTTGGGACTTATCGTCGCAATCACGCCCTATAACGATCCGCTGAATTTGGTCGCCCATAAACTCGGCCCGGCAATCGCCGGTGGCAATGCCGTGATTTTGAAACCCTCGGAACTCGCGCCGCTGTCTGCACTCAAGCTCGTTGAGTGCTTGGTGGAAGCGGGTCTTCCACCCTCTGTGATTACCCCGGCTACAGGTGGTGTCGACTTGGGTAAAGCGTTGGTGGAGGTTCGCGAAGTTCGGATGATTTCCTTTACGGGTGGTTTTGCCACGGGTGAGGCCATTGCTCGTAGTGCTGGGTTGAAGAAGCTAGCAATGGATCTGGGAGGAAATGCCCCGGTTCTTGTGCTTGAAGATTGTGATATCGAACCGACCGTGGAGTCCTGTGTGTCGGGTGCCTTTTGGGCGGCAGGGCAGAATTGCATCGGCACGCAACGCATCCTTATACATAGCTCAATTTATGAGGATTTCCGTGAGCGTTTTGTCAGCCAAACGCGCGCATTGGTGGTGGGCGATCCTGACCAGCGAGCAACGGATGTAGGCCCGATGATTACGGAACAATCGGCCCGTCGTACCGAACAATTGGTAAATGAAGCACTGGCCGAAGGTGCCGTCCTTCTATGTGGGCACCATCGGCAAGTGGGAAGCTATGCGCCGACCGTGCTTGAGCGTGTGAGGCATAGCAGTACGATTTGGCAGCAGGAAGTCTTCGCTCCGGTGGTTATTCTGGAGCCTTTTGACCATCTGGATGACGCTGTTGCTCTGGCCAACGCAACGGAGTACAGCTTGCATGCTGGTCTCTTCACACGTGATATTTCCAAGGCTTTGAAACTAGCGCGTCAAATCGAAGCGGGTGGTGTGATGATCAATGATTCTTCCGATTATCGTTTCGATGCCATGCCTTTCGGTGGTTTTAAGTACGGAAGTCTTGGGCGCGAAGGTGTTCGGTTTGCGTATGAGGATATGACGCAGCCCAAAGTGGTCTGTATCAGCGAGGCGGGTTAAGCCTACGAAGTAATTGTCGTCGACGTACATCGGGTGGACGCTTTCTCCCAACGCCCGATGTCCTCGTTGATAAATAGTAGCGGGTCGCGCGAACTTACACTGAGGTGCACGTTCGATGCTTTGTGAGATATTCTTACCCCAACTCTTAAGGGGTGAACGGACTGATTATTTGGTTCACCCAATCTCACATAAGCAATCGTTTACGAGGTTAACCATGTCCAAACTTGCAGAATTTCGTCAGCTTGAAAAGCACCTGGCCGAGCAGCTCCAAGCGCTTGAAACCTTAAAAGGTGACGCCGGCTTGAAGCAAGAAATCGAGTTCGAAACAAAGCTTCGTGCCCTGTTGGCGAAGTACGGCTTCAGCTTGAGAGACATCGTCAACCTACTTGATCCAAAGGCTGGTCGTCACGCACCCGCTGCGGAGTCGAAGAGCAGCACTCGCAAGCCTCGCCAAGTGAAGGTCTACAAAAATCCAGAGACCGGCGAAGTCGTAGAAACCAAAGGCGGCAACCACCGGACGCTGAAGGAATGGAAAGCGAAATACGGTTCTGACACCGTGGAGTCCTGGCTGACAAAGTGATGTTGGTTTGAGTACAAAAGGGCCCTGCGAGGGCCTTTTTTATAGGAAAAGATAGACTGATGCTGTTAATACTTAAAGTGCGTTTTTAAGCGTAGGCCCGCTGACGTGCCATCGGGCGGCACGCCGACTTATAGTGGTTGTTCATTATTCCGGAATTGCGAGCTTGGGTCGTGTGGGCGTCAGAGCTTGATCCACGTGGCTTTGAGCTCGGTGTACTTGTCGAAGGCGTGGAGCGACTTATCGCGACCGTTGCCCGACTGCTTGAAGCCCCCAAAAGGTGCGGTCATGTCGCCACCATCGTATTGGTTTATCCAGACACTACCCGCACGCAGAGCCTTCGCGACCCGGTGCGCCCTTGACAGGTTGCTAGTCCAAACCGCCGCCGCAAGTCCGTAGACACTGTCGTTGGCTATGTGCACGGCCTCTTCGACGTCGTCGAACGCGATGACCGAAAGTACTGGGCCGAAGATTTCTTCCCGCGCGATCTTCATCGTATTGCTAACTCCGTCGAAGATGGTCGGTTCGACATAAACGCCACCCGTCTCTTCCAAAGTGCGCTTGCCGCCGGCCACCAATTTGGCACCCTCGGCTTGGCCAGTTTGTATGTAACCCAACACGGAGCTCAGATGCTGGGTATCCACTAGGGCGCCGACGTTGGTTGCCGGATCTAGTGGATTGCCCGGCTTCCAGGCTTTGAGCGCCTCTACCACCAGCGGCAGGAATTTGTCCTTGATCGAATGTTCCACTAGCAGGCGTGAGCCGGCGGTACAGACTTCGCCCTGGTTGAAGGCGATAGCGCTGGCTGCAGCTTCGGCGGCGGCCTGCAGGTCGGGAGCGTCGGCGAAGACGATGTTCGGGCTCTTCCCGCCGGCTTCCAGCCAGACGCGTTTCATGTTGGATTCACCGGCGTAGATCATCAGTTGCTTGGCGATCCGGGTGGAGCCAGTGAATACCAAAGTGTCGACGTCCATGTGCAGGGCTAGGGCCTTGCCGGCGGTATGACCGAATCCGGGCAGCACATTGAACACACCGGCTGGAATGCCGGCCTCGATCGCCAATTGAGCCAGACGCAGGGCGGTCAGTGGCGACTTTTCGGACGGCTTGAGGATCACCGAGTTACCACTGGCCAGCGCCGGGCCTAGTTTCCAACAGGTCATCAGCAGCGGGAAGTTCCACGGCACGATGGCCGCGACGACGCCGATCGGTTCACGGGTAATCAAGCCCAGTTGGTCGTGGCTGGTGGCGGCCACTTCGTCGTAAATCTTGTCGATGGCTTCGCCGTTCCAGCGGATCGCCCGCGAAGCGCCCGGAATATCGACGCTCAGCGAGTCGCCGATGGGTTTGCCCATGTCCAGGGTTTCCAGCAAGGCGAGTTCTTCGCCGTGGGTTTGGATCAGGTCAGCGAAGCGGATCATCACTTCCTTACGTTTGATTGGCGCCAGATGTGACCACACACCGGATTCGAAGGTAGCGCGAGCATTCCCAACTGCCAACTCGGCGTCGGCCAAGTCACAGCTGACTACCTTGCCCAGAAGGCGGCCATCGATCGGGCTGATGCAATTGAAGGTTTCACCAGATACAGCAGCGGTGTACTGACCGTTGATGAAGGCACGGGTTTCGATCGACATGGATTTGGCGCGCTGTTCCCAGACTGCAAGGGAAAGGGGCATGTTGCGTACTCCTGAAATCGGGATGGATTGGTTTTAACGTTGCACTGCGCGCTGGCGGCAGGCGGCGCCGAAGGCCTGGAAGATCGCCAGGTAGTCGGGGTGGCTGCGCACCTGCCATTCGGGGTGAAACTGCACGCCGAGGGCGAAGGCCTCGGCATCTATCACCGTCACCGCCTCGATCAGTCCGTCCGGCGCCAGGGCCTCGATGCGCAGGCGTTCGGCCAGGCGGTCGATGCCCTGGCCGTGGATCGAGTTGACCTGTATCCGGCCCGCCAGGCCCATGGCCTCAAGCAGACCACCGGGCTGCACCAACAGAGCCTGACGCGCGGCGTATTGCACCTCCACCGGCTGGTCGGTGGGCTCGCGATGATCGGCATAGCGACCGACCTCGTGTACGCATTGGTACAGACTGCCACCCAGTGCCACATTGAGCTCCTGAAAGCCACGACAGATCGCCAACAGCGGCACGCCGGCATGCAATGCCGCGTTGATCAGCGGTAGGTTGCTGGCGTCACGGGCCGGGTCGTGCGGGGTGCCGGGCTTACTGGGCTGGCCTTGGTAATAGTGGGGTTCGATATTGGTGGGCGAGCCGGTGAGCAACAGACCGTCGACGTTCGCGAGGAGGGTATGAATATCAATCAACTCGGCCAGTGCCGGCACCACCAACGGCAGGGCGCCAGCGCCCTGGACTACCGCCCTGACATACTTGTCGCCGACGATATGGAAGGGGTGCAGGCCTAACTGTTTAGTGCAAGCGCTGACCGCGACTACGGGGATGCGGGACATTGTTGATCTCTTAGATTGAATGGCCGAACCGCAGTACACATGGGCCAGCGGGTCGGACAGGCAGGGGCGGTCTCAGCGCAGCTTTTCCAGCATCTGGTAGTACCACATGCCTGCCGCCAGCATCGGGTTGCCGAAGATGTCGCCGAGCGGCACCTTGATATGCTTGCAGGCGGCGAAGGTATCGAAGTGGCGAAGGCTGCCGGTGATCGCTTCGGCCATGATCTCGCCCATGATGTGGCTGGTGGCGATACCGTGCCCCGAATAGCCCTGGCAGTACCAGACATTGTCTGACAGCTTGCCGAGCTGGGGGATACGATTGACCACGATGCCCATGGCACAGCTCCACTGGAACTCGATATCCACACCCTTGAGCTGCGGGAAAGTACGTTCGATACAAGGGCGAAGTTCGCCGGCGATGTCCCGCGAGTCGCGTCCGGAGTAGTTGGCGCCTCCACCGAACAGCAGCCGGCCGTCGGCGGTCATTCGGTAATAATCGAGGACAAAACGACAGTCGTAGACTGCCAGATCCTGCGGGTTGAGCTGTCGGGCCAGGTCGCCCAAAGGCGCGGTCGTCACAATGCCGCCCATCGCCGGGAAAATCTTGCCCTTGAGCTGTTTGGGTTCCAGCTTGTGGTAGACGTCACCGGCCAGCATCACCTGTTTGGCGTTGACCCGGCCCTGTGCAGTGACGACGCTCGGGCGGTCACCGTGGATGATCTTCAGCACTTCGGAGTGCTCGAAGATCAGCACGCCGAGGCTTTCTGCCGCACGTGCCTCACCGATGCACAGGTTGAGTGGGTGCAGGTGCAGGTTGCGGGTGTTCTTCAATGCGCCCAAGTATTGGTCGCTGGCCAAGTGGGCGCGTACTCCGGCGCGATCGAGCAGGGTGACGCTGTCGCCCAGCCCGCGACGCTGGGCCTCGTCATGGAAGCTGCGCAGCTCTTCCATATGGGCGGATTTCATTGCCGCGTGCAGATGGCCGTGCTTAAGGTCGCAGTCGATGCCGTACCTGGCGACCCTAGCCTCGATAATTTCCTGGCCACGCCAGCGCAGGCGCCAGATAAAGTTGTCCACTTCCGTTCCGAGCGACTTGCGCATTTGCTTGCGCATCGCCTCGTCGCCGGACAGGCTGCTGGTAACTTGACCGCCATTGCGGCCGCTGGCCCCCCAGCCGATCTTGTGGGTCTCGATCAGGGCGACTTTGAGGCCGCGCTCGGCCAGTTCAACGGCACTGGCAACGCCAGTAAAACCACCGCCGATGATGACGACGTCAACACTCACTTCACCCTGCAAGGTGGGGTAGTCGGTCTCTTGCTTGAGGGTTGCGCTGTAGTAGGACTGCGTCCGCTCAGCGGCAGGGATGACGGCTTTATTCAAGGCGGTCATGGCTTGGCTCCTGTGTGCTGCGCCGCGACTCGGGCGGCGCTTGGTCTGTGTAACCGGTCGTTGCAATTTCAAGCCTGGGTCAGGTACCAGCGCCAGTCTTGCTCGCCGACCTCAGCCATGAATTGACGGTATTCCGCTTGCTTGACCGCCAAGTACACCTTGAGGAAATCCTGACCTAAGGCATCGCGCGCCCAGCTTGAGCGTTCGAGGGCACTGATTGAACTGAGCCAGTCAGTGGGTAGCAGGGTGGTAGCCTGGGCGTAGCCATTGCCTTCTACCGGTGCGCCGGGGTCGAGGCGTTGCTGGATGCCGCGATGGCAGCCGGCAAGGATGGCCGCCGCCGCCAGATATGGGTTGGCATCGGCGCCACAGATGCGGTGTTCCACATGGCGGGTATAGGCCGGGCCACCTGGCACTCGCAGCGAGACGGTGCGGTTGTCGACACCCCAGGTAGGCGCCAGCGGTGCGTAGCTATTAGCTTGGAAGCGGCGATAGGAGTTTGCATTTGGGCAGAACAGCAAGAGCGAATCGAGCAGTGATTCGAGCATGCCGCCCACCGCCTGACGCAGGAGTGGCGTGCCGGCCTTGTCTTCGCTGGCGAACAGGTTGTTGCCTGCGGCATCGGCCAGGCTGACATGCATGTGCATACCGGTTCCGGCAAGGTCATCAAAGGGTTTGGCCATAAAGCAGGCGCGCATACCATGGGCATGGGCAATGCCCTTGACCAGACGCTTATACCGCACAGCCTGATCCATGGCTTGCAGAGCAGGGCCGTGCTCCAGGGTGATTTCCACCTGGCCGGGGGCGTATTCGGAAATCGCCGTGCGCACCGGAATGCCCTGGGCCTTGCAGGCGGCGTAGAGATCGCCAAGAAACGGCTCGATTTGCTCCAGTTCACGCAGACCATAGACCTGAGTTTGTCTAGGTCGGCCGCCATCTGCGTCTAGAGCGGGTTGCGGGCGACCGTTGGCGTCGTTGCGGGCATCGAGCAGGTAGAACTCCAGTTCACAGGCCATTACCGGGTGCAAGCCGTCAGCCTCCAGTGCTTCTATAACTCGCATCAGCAGGTGGCGAGGATCCGCCACAGTGGCCGGCAGGCCTTCTTGCGGGTGCATGCTGACCTGCACGGCGGCGGTCGGTACCTTGCGCCATGGCAGGCGCACCAGGCTATCGGCCAGCGGGTAGGCGCGGCAGTCGATATCACCCACATCCCAGACCAGCCCGCTGTTCTCCACGTCGTCGCCGCCCAGGGTCAGACCCAAGATGGTGCTGGGGAGTGGTCGGCCGCTGCGGTAGACGGCCAGCAGTTCTTCGCGATGAAGCAGCTTTCCGCGGGGCACGCCGTTGGCATCAAGGATGAACAGTTCGAAAAGCTCGATATCGGGATTGTTTGTCAGAAATGCTTGGGCTTCAGTTTCGTGGGCGAATTGCATGGTGAGCCTCTTTTGGTGCTTTTAGCGCGCAGAGTATCCCGCGTGGTAATGCCTGATTGTTGTTTGCGTAAAAACTACCCGGTATTTTTTGCGCAATCAACATAAAAATGCACTATAATTTGCTCATGATGTGGTTTGTTGCTTGTTTTTGTACGCGATACTCATTTTGTACGTGTGTGGTTGGCGTAGGCATCGCCTGGGATTCGCGATCGGCCCCTAATAACCCGCACCTTAATCTGCTAGCCTTTGAGCCGTTTTTAACCTGAGGGCTGCTCGTCGTCTGCAGAGCCGCGCACCCCTGCGTCCACCGATGGAAGCCTTGACCATGTCTATATCGACCCTCGATCCGCTGGACTTCGGAATCGTTCGTGAGCTTCAAGAAGATGGCCGCCGAGCCTATCGCGAAGTCGCGCGCAACCTCTCGGTGCCCGAGGCCACCATCCGTGTGCGGGTCAAGCGCCTGCAAGACCAGGGTATCCTGCAGATCCTGGCGTTCACCGACCCGTCCAAGCTGGGGCATGCCAAGCTGGCGTTACTGTTCGTCAACGTGGAGCCGCAGGATCATGAGCGGGCGGTCGATACCTTGGGCCGCTGGCCGCAGGTCAGCTATCTGTCGACGACCATGGGCACCGCGGATATTTGTGTGCAGGTGCTCTGTAGCGATGACGATAGCCTCTGGGCGCTGCAGCAGCGCGTGCGCAGCCTGCCTGGTGTTCGTGACGTACGCACCATGCAGGAGGTGAAGGTGCACAAGATTCGGTTCACCCTGCCAGAGGCTGAAAGGGATAGCTGATCGTTACCTCCCTGCGCCAGAGTCTTCCCCCTCCGTTTCTCCCCCAAAACTCACCGACCAGACCGGTGAGTTAGTCAGAATGCGCAAAACACAGATTTTTTACGTTTTTTCTGCGCACCCCTATCAGATCTAGGCGCGCACAAGCGCCTTCTGCCGCTCGCACTTCTCAAACTTGCCTAGCGCCGCTCTAAACCAATGTTTTGGCGTGAAGGCCGCTTTCCGTCTGTCGTTTACCTTCTGCGCATTGCGTTATAAAAATAGATTTTTGTTGCGCGTTGCGCGATTTGATGGTTATTTATGTCTCACATGCGCATTGCAATGGCTTCCGTGACCAGTAAGCGCTGTGTTGTGCATCTATAAAAAAACAAGAGGTGACACGCCATGCAGCAATCCAATTCCGGCGCTAGGCTAGACGCGGTACTCGGCAGTACCGCAAAGGTGGCCCCTGTGTCTGACCAGAACCATGAGCTCAAACGCAGCCTGACCTGGAAAGATGCGTTCTGGGTCACCAGTGGGGTTCCGGTTAGTGTGCTTTTCACCATCGGAGGGGTTGCCGCCTTTATCGGTCAGCCAGCTTGGTTTATATGGGTAATCGCGATGCTGATCGGCTTCGCGCAGTGCTTCACCTACGCCGAAATTTCCGGCCTCTATCCACACAAATCCGGCGGGGCCTCGGTCTACGGCGCGTTGGGCTGGGTGCGTTACAGCAAGTTTGTCGCGCCTGTTTCCGTGTGGTGCAACTGGCTCGCCTGGTCGCCGATGCTGGCGCTGGGCACCAGCCTGGCGGCGGGCTATATGCTCAGTTGCTTGTTCCCCGCCGACTCGGTAATCAACACCTGGCAGATCACTTTGTTAGACCTTGGCTTTATCACGGCGGGCCTGACGCTACGAATCAACGCCACCTTTATCCTGGCGACGCTGTTCCTGCTGATCACCTTCAAGATGCAACACAGTGGCGCGGCGGCCGCCGCGAAAATGCAACGCATCCTCGGTATCGCCTCGCTCGCCCCCTTGCTGGTGGTGTCGCTGGTACCGATGATCACCGGCGATATGCCGTCGAGTAATTTCCTGCCGTTGCTGCCACTGAGCCACGATGCATCCGGTGCTGCAATCATGGGCAGTTGGAACGCGGCGGGTATCAGCTTGGCGATGGGCGCTATGTTTCTCGCTTGCTGGTCGACCTTCGCCTTCGAAACCGCCGTCTGCTATACCCGCGAGTTCAAGGATCCGCAGAAGGACACGTTCAAGGCAATTTTTGCCTCCGGTCTGTTGTGCCTGTTCATGTTCATTACTGTGCCATTGGCCTTCCAAGGTGAGCTGGGCCTTTCCGGCATGCTCGCGCCAAGCATTGTCGACGGCTCCGGGGTGGGCGCGGCGATGGCCAAGTTTGTGGGTGGCGGCGCGGTGGTGTTTAACGTGATCATCGTGATGATGATGCTGTCGATCCTGCTGCTGGTGATGACCTCGATGATGGGTTCCTCGCGCACCCTTTATCAGGCTTCTGTGGACGGCTGGTTGCCCAAGTATCTGTCCCACGTCAACGAGCACGGCGCGCCGACACGCGCAATGTGGACGGATTTGGTGTTCAACCTGGTTCTGCTGCTGATGTCGAACTACATGTCGGTGCTGGCGATCTCCAACGTCTGCTACATGATCTTCGTCTTTCTCAACCTGCAATCCGGCTGGATTCACCGGCTCGATCGCGCCGACTGGCCTCGCGCTTACAAGTGCTCCGGCTGGTTGTTGGGATTAGGTGCGCTGTGCGGTTTTGTCGACCTGGTGTTCGTCGGTGCCGGCGCCAACTTTCTCGGCGAGAACACGTTGCGCAATGGCCTGGTTGCCACGCTGCTGATCATCCCGGTGTTTATCTATCGCCACTACATTCAGGACAAGGGTCAGTTTCCTGAGTCGATGCGTCGCGATATCGAACTTCCCCATGCCAGGGCCGGCATCCTGCCTTACCTGGCGCTAATCGCGGCGGTCGCGGTGGTGTGGATCTCCGCCAAGCTGACCGTTATCTAACACGCAAAAAAACCTTATCGGAGTTGTCGAGCTCTGGCTGTGCTACCCGCGCAGTCCCTAGCCCACGGGCAGATGTGCGCCTGCGATAAGCAAAATCACGACTGATTTCAACTTTATTGCGAGTCAAATCGATGAACACCCAGAACCCAAAACTACGGTGGCCAGCGCCCAAATCAACAGGCGTTTCCTTGACCTTCGACGTCGATGCGGAGGCTGGTTTTCTCGGCGAAAGCCCGACATTCGCACGTCGCCTGACCAGTCTGTCCGAAGGGCGGTTTGGGGTGACCCGTGGCGTGCCTCGGATTCTCGAACTGCTGCGCAGGCACAAGATTCCGGCGACCTTTTTCGTGCCTGGTTACACCGCCGAGCAGCACCCGCATCTAGTGGAAATGCTGCTCAGGGAAGGCCACGAGATTGGTCACCATGGCCATATGCACTTGCGCAGCGACAAGGTCAGCGCTGAGCAGCAGGCCGATGAGATGTACCAGGGGTTGGAAGCGCTGGCCCGGGCCGGAGCGCCGAAGCCGGTCGGTTATCGCTCTTCGTCCTGGGAACTGACTCCGGAGACCTTCGAGCTGGTGCTTGCCAACGGGTTCATCTACGACTCCAGCTGCATGGGCGACGACCGTCCCTACTTTGAAACTTGGAACGGCGCATCAATTCTCGAGCTGCCGGTGCACTGGTCGCTGGATGACTATCCGATGTTCGGCTGGGGCATCGATAACGGCGGCAACTTCACCGCGCCACGTGCGCTGTTCGACAGTTGGTTGGCGGAGTACGAGTCGGCCCGCCGAGATGGCCGCCACACCAGCTTCACCATGCATCCAGAAGTAATCGGCCGTGCCGCGCGCTTCGAACAACTGGAGCGTTTTGTCGAGCGCATGGTCGGCGACGGCGACGTTTGGTTCGCCCGCCTGGATGACGTCGCCCGTCAAGTAGCACCGCAATTGGAGTTGTTGAAATGACCTTCGTTTTTCGCTCTACGCATACTGAGCCGACGGCACGCGGCCGTGAGTTCGGCCAGCAACATGCGCAAAAGATTCACACCAGCGTGGAGACCTATCAGGCTTTATTCGACCGCGTCGCTACCCGCCCATTCGACTTGCGTGCGCTAGGAGCTCAAGCCCTGGCGCAGATTGAGGCCTTCGCGCCGCCGCTGTATCAAGAGCTGCTCGGTATGGCGGAGGGCTCCGGCGTCGAAGTGGCCTATCTTGGCGCCATCAATGCACGCACCGAAATTCTCGCCTACCTGGGCGCGCAATTGCGTGGCGAGTGTTCCACCGTAGTCCGCATCGAACCGTTCAGCGGCAAACCGGTAGCGGTACAGACTTGGGATTGGTACGCCGAATTCGCCGACCTGTGGCTGACTTGGGAAATTCCCCATGCCGACGGGAGCCTGACCACCACGGTCACCGAGTTCGGCATTCTCGGCAAGGCCGGCGTCAACAGTCGTGGCCTGGGTGTGCACTTCAACATCTTGCACCACGAGCGCGACGGTAAAGAGATTGGCGTGCCGGTGCATGTGGCCTCGCGCTGGATGCTGGACAGTTGCAACGACATCAACCAGGCCCTGCAACTGCTGGGTTCGGCCAAGGTATCAGCTTCAAGCTCGCTCACCCTGATCGCTGCAGTGGACAACTCCAGCGCGGCAGTCTCGGTCGAACTGCACCCCGGTGGCCCGGGGTTGGTATTCCCGGATGCCACCGGTCTGCTGGTGCACACCAACCACTTTCTCTCAAGCCCCGCCCGTGAAGGCGACACCGAACCCCGCGCGTTCCCCGACACCCTGGTGCGCTACGACCTGCTGACCCGCCGCCTGGTTAACCGTCAGGACTTGACCCCGCAGCACGTGCTCGCGGCGATGAACAGCCATTTGGGCAGCATCAGTGCGGTTTGCTGCCATCCGATCCCTGGCCAGCCAATCGCCGGTCAGTACGCCACCTTGGTCAGTCTCGTTATCGACGTCGCCAGCGGCACCCTGACGGCTCTGCCTGGCGGCCCTTGTGGTCACCCGCAGTGGTTGGCTCACGACTGAACACATTCAACCCATAGAACAAAAAGGAGACACCCCATGCTCAAGCTCAAACGCCTCGACAACATGGACATCCTCACCAACGACGTGCAGCGCTTGGTGGATTTCTACCACGGCACCCTCGGCCTGGGCTTCTTCCTGCCCTACGTGGCCGAAGAGCGTTGGGCCGCCATCGAAATGGGCAACGTGACCCTGTACCTCTTCCACACCACCGACTCGACGCCGGTTGAGCGCCGCACGGCTGTAAACCTGGAAGACAAGCAGGGCTTCGATTCCTTCGCCTTCGAGGTGGAGAACCTGGACGACGCCATCGCTTACCTCGACGGCAAAGTCCAGTGGGTGACGGCCAAGCCCATTGAGTGGCAGCACCCCAACGGTACCCACTACCGCTACCGTCCGATGTTCGACCCAGACGGCAACATGTTCTACATCACCCAGCCGCACAAGACCGTCTGATTCAGGAGCACAACCATGTCTAATTCCCAGAAGAGCTTGGCCTGCCAGGCTCCCGAGTCGGTGCTGAACTTGTCGCCCGAGGCACAGAAGCTCAGCGGCCGGATCGCTCTGATCACAGGCGCCGGCCGTGGTGCCGGGCGTGCCCATGCGCGCCTGCTGGCAGCCCGTGGTGCAGCGGTGGCGATCGTCGATATCGATGAAGACGTTGCCCGCGCCACCGCTGCGGATATCGTCGAGGAGGGCGGCCGCGCCATCGCCTTAGGCGTCGACATCACCGACCGTGCCCTGGCAGAGCGCTGCGTGGCGCACGTCGCCGAGCAACTGGGCGGCCTCGACATTCTGGTGCACAACGCTGGGCTGATCTATTCCATGACGGGCCTTGAGCAGACGGACGATGCCAATTTCAACCGCCTGCTGGCGATCAATGTGCACGCGCCGCTGTACCTGACCCGCGCGGCCCTGCCGTACCTGCGCCAGAGCCGCGCGCCGCGGGTGATATTCATTAACTCGCAATGGGGCCAGGTGCCGGACGGCCACTCCTACGCCTACATGGTCAGCAAGGCCGCCCAGCTCGGCCTGATGAAGACCCTGTCCAAGGAGTTCGTCAGCGAAGGCATCCTGGTCAATGCCATCACCCCTGGCGCCATCCTCACCCGCATGGTGCCGGACGAGTACATCGAGCCGGAGAAAGCCAACATCCCACTGGGGCGCCTGGTACATCCGGAAGAAATCGCCGCTGCCGTCGCATTTCTCGCCTCCGACGAGGCTGCGTTTATCGCCGGCCAAGTGCTGCCGGTGAACGGCGGCGCGCTGTTGGTTGGCATCTAAACAATAAGAAAACCTGTGAGGAAAAACCCATGACTATCCAAATTACTCAACGTCAGCGCGCGGAACAGGCCATGCGCCACCAATGGTTCCCGGTCGCTCGTTCAATGGATCTTGAAAAACCGCAGTCGGCCACCCTGCTTGGCGAGAAACTGGTGGTGTATCGCACCGAGTCCGGTAAGGCCGTGGTGCAAGCGGCGCGCTGCCCGCACCGGGGCGCAGATCTGTCACTTGGGGAAGTGCATGGCGAGAGCATCGCCTGTCCTTACCACGGCTGGCAGTACTCCGGGCACACCGGCAAGTGCAGCCACGTTCCATCGCTTGAGGATCAGTGCAAGATCCCTAACGGGGCTGCCGTCCATACTTACGCCTGTGAAGAGCGTTACGGGCATGTCTGGGCGACCCTGGAAGAGCCACTGTTCGAACTTTATGACCTGCCCGAATGGCGCGAAATGAACCTGGAATGGCTGGCCGCCGAGCCTTTGGATTCCCCCACGGGCGTGGCAGTGGCCATCGAGAACTTCGGCGACGTCGCGCATTTTGCCTACATCCACCGCGGCATGATGGGCCATGTGAAACCGGCCGTTGAACCGCTCAATGTGCGCCGCGATGGCCTGGACATCTGGATGGATCGGCCGCTGCAGGCCTGCGAGGGCGAGTGGGCCAACGACGGCGACTGCATGATGGGCTACCACATCGTCGCGCCAGGGCTGGTCGCGATCAACTACGACTACGAACGTCTGGGCAAGCGCGTAGTCGCTGGCTTCCCGTGCCCTGAAGCCTATGACCACGTGAAGATTTTCTGGGCTGTGGCAAATGACCGCGATTACAAGGGCGGCGATCTGCAGGAATGCCTGCGTGTCGAAGAGCTGCTCTACCACGAGGATCTGCCGGTGGCGGCAACCATCACCCCACGCGAGATCGACTGGGACGCGACGGTCGTCGAGCACTCGGTGCCTTCGGATTTGTACACCCTGAACTACCGCCGGGCCTTCCGCGAATTCATCGAGCGCGCTCACCAGATGCCGGTACGCTTGGTTGACGAGCAACGGGTGTCGTCGTGAGTGCCCAGGGAGCGCAGTTCGAGGTACTGATCACCTGCATGCGGCTGGAGGCCGAAGGCGTGATGTCCCTTGAACTGCAGGCCACCGACGGTGCGCCATTACCGGAATGGACTCCGGGCGCGCATATTGACCTGTTGCTGCCCTCAGGCCTAGTGCGCCAGTACTCGCTGTGCGGCGATCCTCTGGATCGCCATCGCCTGCGTATCGGCGTGCTGCTGGAAAGCAAAGGGCGCGGCGGCTCGCAGGAAGTCCACGGCCGGCTGCGGGTTGGCCAGAAACTGGCCATCCGTGGCCCGCGCAATGCCTTTGCCCTGCAGCCCGACCAGTCGTATCTGTTCGTTGCCGGGGGTATCGGCATCACTCCGATTCTGTCCATGGCTCGGGTGGCTCAACGCGTTGGCGCGCAGTGGCAGTTGCTATATGGCGGCCGCGCGCGCCGCTCCATGGCTTTTGTCTCGGAGCTGCAAGCGCTGGGTCAGGGTCGGGTAGAGATCCTGCCGACCGACGAGGTCGGACTGCTCGACCTTGACGCCATTGTCGTCGCTGCCGCTGCTGGCCAGCACATCTACAGCTGCGGCCCAGCAGTGCTGCTCGATGCCTTGAGTGCGCGCTTCGCCGAAGCCGGTCTGAGCGAGCGATTGCACTTGGAGCGTTTCGCACCCGTGGTGCCGGTACCCGGCGCTGGAACGGGAGAAACCCTCAAGGTGATTCTTGCGCGCAGTGGCGCCGAGGTTGAAGTGCCGCCCGACTGCTCGATCATGGGCGCTCTACGGGCCGCCGGGCATCAGATCGCCTCTTCCTGTGAGCAGGGAATCTGCGGCATGTGCGAGACCCGGGTGCTGGACGGCATTCCGGATCATCGTGACTCGTTGCTAACCGAGGGCGAGCGTGCGCGCGGCAACGTGATGATGCTCTGCGTTTCGCGTGCACTGACCCCCACCCTGACCCTCGACCTGTAAACGGCGCGGCCGTGTGCACAACCCGCAATAGGAGCACGTAAAAAATGGCCACTGAACAAAGGGCCTTGCAGGTGACGATCGTGGCCACCTTGCTGCTAGCCAGTACGGGGATCGCCTTCGGCCTTTATGCAGGCTCGCAGTCGATTGTATTCGACGGGTTGTTCAACGCCATTGACTCGGGAATGGCTGGGCTTTCCTTGCTGGTGTCACGCTTGTTGCTCAAACAACCCGGGCGGCGCTTCCAGCGGGGTTACTGGCATATCGAGCCAATGGTGCTGGCGCTCTATGGCAGCGTACTGGTGATTCTTTGTGTCTATGCCCTGGTCAACTCGATTGACGGGTTGATGCGTGGCGGACAGGAGCTGGCTTTTGACGAAGTAATTGTCTATGCGTTGGTGACGGCGCTGGGCTCCGGGCTGATGTACGGCTACTTGCGCCGTTGCAATCGACGGCTGCGTTCCGAACTGATCCAGATCGATCTGCACAGCTGGCTGATGTCGACCTCCATCAGCCTGGCGTTGCTGCTCGCATTCAGTACCGGCTACCTGCTGCAAGGCAGCCAATATGAGGCACTAACGCCTTACATCGATCCGCTGATCCTGGCGTTGCTGACCCTGGGACTGATTCCGGCACCGTGCCGCACGGTGTGGAGGGCGGCGAAGCAGATCCTGCGCATCACCCCGACCAAGCTGGACGGTGAGATCGCCGGACTGATGGCAGGGATGAGCCAGCGCTACGGCTTCGAGAGTTTTTCCCACTGTGTCAGCCGGATCGGCCGGGGACTGTTTGTCGAGATCCATATCCTCCTGCCAGCGGCGATGAACCACTGGCCGGTTAGCGATCTTGACGACGTACGCGCAGAAATCGCCGCCGCCATCGGAAGCGAAGGCCCTAACCGCTGGCTGGCGATCGGCTTTACCCGTGACAAGCGCTGGCTATGAAAAGTAACGGCGCTCACTCGCAAGCGCCGCCTTGAGTACCGTCGGCTCAGCCGCCCAGTTTCAGTCCGCATAGTTCGACTTGACCGGCATTGCGGGTAGTTGTTCGCGGCTGCGTGTTTGCCGGCAGCCAACCTTCTTCGGAAGGAGAAATACCAGCGCGTCGCAGGGGGATACAGTGCCGCGCCGGACACATGCCATTTACAACAAAAATAACAACGGAGACACCGATGAAACGCATGATGACACTCGGCGTGGTCAGCATCGTCCTGGCGCCTTGGACGGTGACCCAGGCCATTACCCTCAATGATGATTTCAGTCTGGCGCTGGAAGCCGGCCTGTTTAGCGACTACCGTTCGCGGGGCATTTCGCAGACCCAGGGCGACCCGGCCGTACAAGGCTCGGCCACCCTCACGCACTCCATTGGGCTGTATGTCGGGGCGTGGAGTTCCAACGTGGATTTCGGCAATGGCAGCAAGACCCGTCAGGAGCTGGACTATTACGCCGGCTACTTCTGGCAGGCCACCGATAACATCGCCTTGGACGTGGGGTACTTCGACTACAACTACCCGAAGCAGAGCGGCCTCAACTACAGCGAGTACTTCGCCAAGCTCAACCTCTATGACCTGCGCCTGGGCGCCTACTACTCCGACGATATCGCGGGTGACCAGAGCATGCTCTACAGCTACCTCGGCTACGCCAAAGTGTTGCCCTACGAGATTGGCCTAGACCTACGCTACGGTCTGGCCGACTACAAGGATCCGGTGTGGGTTTCCAGCAACGGCAGCGCCCGCGACAGCTACCGAGAGTGGGAGGTCAAGCTGAGCAAAAAGGCCTTCGCCCTGAACTGGTCGCTGAGCTATATCGACACCGACTTGTCCAAGGCCGAATGCGCCAGTTACATGGGCTTCGATGATGTCTGCTCAGCCACCCTGGTGGCAGCTGTCAGCAAATCTTTCTAAGTACAGTGGTGCGCTGCCAGTGGGCAGCGCACTCGGGAGGGAGTGCCATGTGGTTTTCCAATGCAGACACGAAACGGGCGACTGAACTTTCGGCGTTGATTGGCGCGCTGCTGGGAGGGCAGCCCGTGGATCTGGGCGCCATCACCGTCCTGTCCAAACAGCCGCAATTGCGTCAGGCATTCGAACAACTGAGGCAGTATTTAACGCGATGCAAGTCAACGCAGGCCGCCCAAATCGAACGCGGTAGCGCCGAGCAAGTGACTGTCTTAGGCTTTCAGTTGGAGCAAAGCAACGGTGAGCAGTTTCGCCTGCAGCAATTACTGGCGGATGCTGAGCAGCGGTTGGCAAGCCAACAGGCACGTTTGGTTGAGTGGGAGCAGGAGCATCAAGTCTGGGAGCTGACCCGACAGAACCTCACCGAAGGTTGCTGGGAGCTGCTGGTCGTCAACGGCGACCCGGAGCATCCGCAAAGTCAGATGCGCTGGACTGACCAGTTCCTCGCTCTTCTGGGCTACAGCCGCCAGGAGCTTCCGGATGGTTGGGACAGCTACAACCGCATTGCCCATCCCGATGATATCAAGCATGTCATGCGTAATTTTGATGAGCTGATGCGTAGCCGCGACAGCCACTTGGCGTATGTGGTCGAGTACCGTATGCGCCACAAGATTCGTGGAGACATTTGGTTTCGCGAACGCGGCCGTTGTCTGCGTAACGAGCAGGGAGTGCTCCGACGGGTAATCGGAGCAGTGCGTGATATCAGTGATGAAAAGCAGGCAGAAGCAGCGCGTGATCGGGAGCTAGCAGCCATTCAGGCCACGTACGAGCAGATCGCTCAAGTGGTTGGTGTAATCAAGGCAATCGCCGAGCAAACAAACCTGCTGGCCCTCAATGCGGCCATCGAAGCGGCCCGGGCCGGCGAAGTGGGGCGCGGCTTCTCAGTGGTCGCTGACGAGGTGAAGAACTTGGCTCGGCGTACCCGCGATGCCACTCATGAGATTCAGGAGATGCTCAAGAGGCATTGATGGGGCGGGTACCTAGTGCGCCGAGGAGCTTTCGTCAGACATTGTGATTTCGACGCTGTTGAGTCTTGGCTGACAAGTGATCTTGGTTTGAGTACAAAGCGGCCCTCAAGGGCCCTTTTCTACGCCACTGGTTCAAGTTGGCGCAGCATGAGACGTAAGCAAGGTCTGCAATACAAGATGGCCGCTCTGCAAAAGCAGCGGCCATTTTAAACAGTGGACGACAGAAGCGCTCAGCCCACGATACGCACCGATTTTTTATGGGTGAAAGCCAAAAAACTGTAATGGCCGTGGTATTCGCCCATGCCGGAAGCCCCTATGCCACCGAATGGCAGATAGGGCGAAAAGGCGTGCAGCATCACACCGTTGACCTGGGCATCGCCGGACTGGATGTGGTTGATGATGGGTATCGCAATTTCCTTGTTAGCGGTAAACACGTAGACCGCTAATGGTTTGGGGTGATACCGATTGACCAGCTCAACAGCGGTATCGACCGAGTCAAAGGTCAATACCGGCAGGATTGGGCCGAACAGTTCATCAGCCATCAGCGCGTCATCCCATTGCACTTGATCCACTATGGTTGCGCTGAAAAGTCGCTTCTCTGCATCGGCCAGGCCACCGACCAGTACATGGCCCTGGCTTTGGGCAAGGATCGCCTGGAGACGAATGACTTGTTGGGCTGTGATCAGTTTGCCGGTCGAGTCAAGGTCGGGCAGCGCTTGTTTAACCTGTTCGACCAGCTTGGCTAGAAGTGCTTCCTTGATGCTGCTGTGCACATATAGGTAGTCCGGCGCGATGCATGTTTGGCCGCTATTTATGAACTTGCCGAACATCACTTGTGAGACGACAAGATCTAGGTCTGCGTCTGGGAGCACGATTAACGGGCACTTACCACCCAGCTCCAACACTACCGGTGTGAGGTGCTCGGCTGCAGCTTTCATGACTACCTTGCCAACGTTGGGGCTACCAGTGAAAAAAATGAAGTCGAATGGCAGGCTTAAAAGATGGCTGTTTTCCACTCTGCCGCCTTGAACTACGGTTATGTATTCGGGAGCAAAAGTCTCGGAAATAATCTTTTCAATTACAGCTGAGGTTTCCGGAGTGGTTTCGGAGGGTTTCACAATGCACGTGTTACCACCCACGATAGCGCCTACCAATGGTGTCAGGGTGAGATTGACCGGGTAGTTGAACGGGCCAATGATGTAGGTGACGCCGTAGGGTTCCTGCACCACATAGCACTCGGAAGGGGCAATGAGGTCTGGCGTTGGAACTGATTGCGGTGTTGCCCATTCGTCTAGATGGGCTAAGGCGAAATCGACTTCATGCAACACTTCACCGATCTCAGCGAGATCCACCACTTCACGGGTTTTACCCAAATCCGCCGCTAATGCCGCGTACAGTAGTTCTCTATTATCAATGATCGCGCCCTTGAGTCTTTCAAGGGCATGTTTTCGATAAGGAATGTCATAGGTAGCACGTGACGCAAAGAAGGCTTTTTGTGCCGCAAACAGCACATCAATTTCCGCGGGGGAAAGATAACTCATTGGTAAACCTCTCTCTTTCTGATGGTGATCGCCAGACTCGAACGGTTGGTAGCGACTAATCACAGCGTGATGCTGATTAATCGTTACGAGGAAAATGCCGATGCTATCTTTCGGCATGCTAAGAGGCAGCATGGTCACCCTCAGCAGGTATTTTTCTGCAAAGGTGAGCTTTCGCGTCCCAGGACGTCCTCCATGACAGAAGCAATGGCTAGAAGCTGGCTATCACTTCCCGGTAATCCATCAAACTCAATGCCTATCGGTAAACCTTCATTTATTGATAAGCCAGCTGGCAGACTGATGCTTGGCATTCCCGCATTGCTGGCGGGATCTGCATTGCGAATCATCCGAGCGAACGCTTCAAAACGAGTGGCTTGTGGCTCGCTTTTGATTGCGAGGTCAGGCGTGGTGGGATGCACCAGTGCGTGTAATTGATGTTCTTCGAAGAGAGAGTGGATCTTCTCGATCAAAAGAGGGCGACCTTGCTCAATCGCGGTGATGTAGGCCTGCTCCAAATCGACAGGTTTTCCGCCGTGTTCTTCGAGACGGCCTGGAAGTACGAAGCGCTCGAAAATTTCTCTGACATCGGGGCTACTGATAGCTGCTGCCACATCTTCAATGTCCAACCCTGTGTCGTTAGTCAGCAGGTATTCAGCGAGTGCTGATCGGCATTCATACAACGCGATCGGCATGCTGACTGCGCCATTGAGCTCGAAGATATCGGGTAACGAAACCCAAACAACCTGAACGCCGGTCGCTTGGATTTTCTTTAACGCTGTATGAGTGATTTGTAGTACCGGGTCGCTCACCTCGTCCCAGAACTCCTTGAGAATGCCGAGTCTTATTGTCTCGGTCGCCGGAGGCTGCGCCGGGGATGCTCCTGTAATGATCGAGTCCATCAAGATCACGTCTTGTACTGAACGGGTCATAGGCCCGGGTGTGTCGCGCGTCGGTGATATGGGGGTGATCCCCTCACAGCTGTATCGGCCCACCGTCGGACGGAAGCCTACGCAGCCATTTAGTGAGCTGGGCTGCCTGATAGAGCCGCCGGTGTCCGTACCCAACGCGGCAGGTATCAGGCGGGCTCCTACAGCACTGCCGCTGCCTGAGGATGAACCTCCGGCAATGCGACTGTGGTCAAAAGCATTTCGGATACCGGTTACATTAGGCACATGAAAAGCGGTGTTGTAGCCTGATGTTCCGAAGGCCAGCTCATGCATATTTGTTTTGCCGATTACGATGGCTCCAGCCTCGAGCAATGAAGCTACGACTGGAGCATTCGTTTGCGGAAAGAAGCCAGCCAACGCTGGCGTACCAGCGGTATTGGTGAAGCCAACAACGTGGATGTTGTCTTTTACGGCAATAGGTACACCCCCGAGAGGAAGGTGTTTACCGCCATTTTCGAGGTGCCGATCGTATTCATCTGCTTTCTGCAACGCAGCAGGTGCATCGATGCTGATAAACGCATTGAACTGCGGATTGCAATTGATGCGATCCAACCAGGTTTCCACTAGCGCGCGACTGCTGATCAATCGATAGCGGATAAGCGCGGACGCTTCGTGAAGCGTCAACTCGCACAGGTCATCGGGTAATTCCTGCGGGATTTGGCCAGTCTTGATGTTCTGGCTTGTAGTCCATTCGAAATAGCGCATGTCTATATCTCATCTTCATTGGCGACGCTGTTATTCGGGCAACGGTAATGTGAGTCCGAGACAAATGGTCTCCTCAAATTTGAGGATGCCAATGGCCTATCCATATTCAACGCGCCAGTTGAGGGTGGTTTTTTCAGCGAGCTTGACCATGGCATCAGGTTTTTCTTGTAGCTCGGCAAGCAACCTGATGATCCCGGCGCCAGGATCCCGATCAAGCCCGCAAAGATCTTCCTCCATCGATACCTCCGTAAGGGTGGCGCTATAACGCGCTAGCTTTGGCACTCGCAATAATATAGATTGGGTCTATAAATTGTTTTATGTTTTATCTATTTGATCTATTTGCTGGCCGATTTTATCTTGAGATTCATCTTTTGGTAAGAGATAAATCGCCATGGCCTCGGTACACAGCACGACTTATGAGTTACTTCGCCAACAGGGCATTGATACGGTCTTCGGCAACCCTGGTTCGAATGAATTGCCCTTCCTTAAAGACTTCCCTCAGGATTTTCGATACGTCCTCGCCCTTCAGGAAGCAGTTGTAGTTGGCATTGCTGATGGGTATGCGCAAGCTAGCCGCAAGCCAGCCTTCATCAACCTGCACTCTGCGGCAGGCACCGGCAATGCGATGGGAGCTTTGAGCAACGCATGGAACTCACATTCGCCACTGATCGTTACGGCAGGTCAGCAAACCCGAGCGATGATCGGGGTCGAGGCGCTGCTGACGAATGTCGACGCAACCAACCTTCCCAGACCGCTAGTCAAATGGAGCTACGAGCCAGCCAGTGCAGCTGAGGTACCTCATGCGGTCAGCAGAGCCATTCATATGGCTAGCATGGCACCGCGTGGCCCGGTCTATCTTTCCGTTCCATACGATGATTGGGATAAGGAGGCGGATCCGCAGTCTCATCACCTTTTTCATCGCAACGTCAGCTCTGCCGTACGTGTGAATGATGAGGAGCTGGAAAGACTTGCCAGCGCTCTGAGCAGTGCTTCTAATCCGGTGATTGTCCTTGGGCCGGACGTGGATGCCGCCAATGCAAACGCCGACTGCGTAACCCTGGCTGAACGTCTCAAAGCGCCTGTATGGGTCGCTCCTTCCGCACCACGCTGCCCATTCCCTACGCGTCATCCATGCTTCAGGGGGTTGCTGCCTGCTGGTATCGCAGCAGTTTCCCAACTGCTGGAAGGTCACGATCTGGTGTTGGTACTCGGTGCTCCAGTATTCCGTTACCACCAGTACGATCCAGGCCAGTACCTGATGCCAGGGACGCGCCTGGTCTCTGTAACATGCGATCCACTTGAAGCCGCGCGGGCCCCGATGGGTGATGCGATCGTCGCCGATATTGGGGTCATGGCCTCAGCACTGGCCGCCCGAGTCCGCGACAGAAACCATCCGCTGCCAGCCTCGATCGCTGAGACAGAGACGGTGGAGCAGGGCGAGGGAGCACTCCGTCCAGAAACTGTATTCGACACGCTCAATGAGATGGCTCCGGCAGATGCCATTTACCTCAACGAATCGACCTCGACCACCGCATTGATGTGGCAACGCCTCAATATGCGTAACCCCGGTAGTTACTACTTCTGTGCCGCTGGTGGACTCGGTTTCGCTATGCCAGCGGCTGTTGGGGTGCAATTGGCCGAACCAGGCAGGCAAGTCATCGCGGTCATCGGTGATGGCTCGGCCAACTACAGCATCAGCGCGCTGTGGACTGCGGCTCAATACAACATTCCCGCCATCTTTGTGATCATGAACAACGGCACCTATGGTGCTTTGCGCTGGTTTGCCGGAGTGCTCGAAGCGGAAAATGTTCCGGGGCTGGACGTGCCAGGCATTGATTTCTGCTCGCTTGCCAAAGGTTATGGTGTCCACGCGTTGAAGGCCGGGACAGTGCAGGAACTGCAGGGTGCTCTTACCGAAGCTTTGGCTTCCAAGGAGCCGGTGCTGATTGAGGTCAGCACCACTAGCCCTGCTAAGTGAGTGCCAGATTATGACTCAACAAAATTTGTTCAGTGTCGAGGACTATCGCCGGCTGGCCCAAAAGCGCCTGCCCAAAACGGTGTTCGATTACCTTGAAGGAGGTGCTGAAGATGAGCATGGTCTTGAGCACAACCGTTCCGTTTTCCAGCAGTGGCGGTTCAAACCCCAGCGGTTGGTAGACGTCAGCCGCCGCGACTTGCGGACTGAAATACTTGGAAAGCGTCAGGCTATGCCGTTGCTCATCGGGCCGACTGGCCTGAACGGGGCACTCTGGCCAAATGGAGACCTGGCCTTAGCGAAATCCGCGACCAAAGCCGGCATTCCGTTCGTCCTTTCTACTGCCTCCAACATTTCGATCGAAGATCTCGCACGCCAGTGTGATGGTGAGCTGTGGTTCCAGCTCTATGTGATCCATCGCGAAGTAGCCCAAGGTATGGTTCTCAAGGCATTGCACGCCGGTTACACCACATTGGTTCTGACCACCGACGTCGCCGTCAATGGTTACCGCGAACGGGATCTTCGCAACAGATTCAAAATGCCGATGAGCTACACCCCTAAAGTCATAATCGACGGCTGTCTGCACCCACGTTGGTCATTCGATCTTCTTCGCCACGGAATGCCCCAATTGGCCAATTTCGTCAGCAGTCAGACATCAAGCCTTGAGATGCAAGCCGCATTGATGAGCCGGCAGATGGATTCAAGCTTCGATTGGCGAGCGTTGCGCTGGCTGCGAGATCTGTGGCCTCACAAGCTCTTAGTTAAGGGGCTGTTGAGCGCCGAGGATGCACAGCGTTGCATCGCTGAAGGCGCTGACGGAGTGATTCTTTCCAATCATGGGGGCCGCCAACTCGATTGCGCAGTATCGCCCATGGAGTCATTGGCTGATTCAGTTTCTATGACCGGCAAACCAGTGTTGATCGACAGTGGATTTCGTCGAGGCTCCGATATCGTTAAAGCTCTGGCTTTGGGGGCGGAAGCAGTGTTGCTTGGACGCGCCACGCTGTACGGCTTGGCAGCACGTGGGGAGGTCGGTGTCGACGAGGTATTGGGACTGCTGAAGGCAGATATCGATCGCACCCTAGCGCAGATCGGCTGCCCTTCTATCGCATCGCTCTCTCCGGAATTTCTTCAAAACGATGGAGGTGCTCGACCTCTTTCCATCAAGTCATCTCGCGTCAAAGGATCACACGTATGAGCGACATCCTGATTACAAATCTGCGTACTCGCGCCATCAACGTGGCGCTGTCGTATCCAGTTCACACCGCTGTCGGAACGGTGGGAACAGCTCCGTTAGTTCTGATAGACCTTGCAACTAGCGCTGGAGTAGTCGGACACGCTTATCTGTTTGCCTATACTCCGGTGGCGCTGAAGTCACTCAAGCAATTGTTGGATGACATGGCGCAGTTGATCGTGAATCAACCACTGGCACCCTTAGACCTCGAAACCATGTTGGCCAAACGCTTTTGCCTTGCTGGCTACACGGGGCTGATCCGCATGGCGGCCGCTGGCATCGATATGGCTGCATGGGATGCTTTGGCAAAAGCTCACAAGATGCCTTTGGTGAAAATGCTCGGTGCTACCCCGCGTCCGGTACCTACATACGACAGTCACAGCCTGGATGGCGAGAAGTTGGCAACCCAACGTGCAGTTACCGCAGCGGAAGCTGGTTTTCGCGCGGTGAAGACCAAAATCGGTTATCCAACGCTCACCCAGGATCTTGCAGTGGTTCGTAGTATTCGCAACGCCGTGGGCGACGATTTCGACATCATGGTTGACTATAACCAGAGTCTGGACGTCCCATCCGCGATAAAACGTGGCCGGGCTCTGCAGGAACTGGGCGTTGCTTGGATCGAGGAGCCAACGCTGCAGTACGACTATGTAGGCCATCAGCGCATTCAAAGTGCATTGGATGTGCCTGTTCAGATGGGGGAAAATTGGCTTGGCCCTGAGGATATGTTCAAGGCGCTGAATGCTGGTGCTTGCCGGTTGGCTATGCCGGATGCCATGAAGATTGGCGGTGTCACTGGCTGGCTGCGAGCGAGTGCACTGGCACAGCAATTCGGCTTGCCAATGTCCAGCCACCTCTTCCAGGAAATAAGTGCGCACCTACTAGCAGCATCCCCTACTGCGCATTGGTTGGAGCGTCTGGATCTCGCCGGTAGCGTAATTGAACCGACGCTCGAATTCGTGGATGGTAATGCAGTGATACCTGACTTGCCGGGCGTAGGTATCATCTGGCGGGAGAAAGAAATTGAGCGTTACTTAATTTGAATGCTGACGCCCTGGGCCCGAATTTGTGGCCCGGGGCATTCCTCTCTACTAAGCCTGGGATCTTCGCTTGAGGGTCTGGGAAGGTAGCTCTGCAAACTGCTCCTTGTACTCAGCCGAAAACCTGCCCAAGTGCGTTAGGCCATAATCCATTGCCAGTTCTGTCACGTTACGCACTCGGTAGTCGGGGTCGAGTAATGCTGCCCGGATCCGCTCTAGTTTTCTCCTCACGATGTACCGTCGTGGCGTTACCCCGACCTGCTGATCGAACAATAGGTACAGGCCGCGCAAGCTCATGTTTGCCAAATGGGCTAAAGCCTGAGCGCTTATCTCTTCTTTCAGGTTCATTTCGATGTGGTTCATGACCCGCTGAAGCGAGGGTTTGTGGCTATCTATGCTTTGGAAGTCTAAATTTGTCGCTAAGCAGGTGAGCACTTTGCGAGCGATGATTTGGACATAGTGCCTCTCTACCGGCAACAGATTGTCCTCCATTTCTACCTCACGACAGACAAGGCTTAACAACTGTGCGAACCCTTGAATCTCTTCAAGCTTGTAGACTTGGCTACCGAAACGCAGTCCCTCTCTGGGAGAAGACCAGTGTTGCTCGTTGCAGACTAGATCCAGCAACGCCACCGGAATCTTGAGGATGAATTTCTCGCAATCCTTGGAGTAGGTTAGATCGATTGGGTCGTGGGGATTTATTACCACCAGGTCGCCGGCAAGGAGCATACGTTGCCGGTTCGTTTCCCGTTGCAGGCAGGCACCACGCAGCATGATCTGCAGGTGGTATTTATCTCGAAGGGATGTAGAAGTTACCCTGGTCAAGCTCCCATAGCTGATATGGCAGAGGTCTAGATCGGCGAGTCGACGGTGGCTGAGCATCGCGTGGTTGCCAGGCTGGGATAGGGATATCTCGTGGTGTCCAACATGCATCTTCACATAGGCAGAAACCATGTGGGGATCAGCTTTATCAAAGACCTTGCTACGGTCACTCAACAGTTCGATTCCCATGATCGCATCTCTTTACGCTAAGGCGTCGGCGACTAGCTTCAGCAACGGCTGTGCTGTCGCCGTGCGGGTTACCAGAATTTCCAGGTGTAACTTGTGATCAGGCGGTTCTCATCGAAGTCTGCGCCGTATCGTGTTTTGACTTTGATGTTACGTCCCTCAAACGCCACCCCCTGTAGTGGGCCGCTTTGAATGACATACGACATAGTGAAGTTGGTTTCGCTTTCAACGTTGTCCGCTAAGCCTTGGCCTCGATCAATATCCGTACCGCGCAGGTAGCGCGTCATGAACTTCAACCCAGGCAGCCCCATAGCAACGAAGTCATAGTCGTAGCGCGCCTGCCAGGAGCGCTCTCCGGCCTTGTAAAACGCAATGGTTGACCAGTTCACCAGGAAAGGTTGGGGCGCGTAACCGTTGAGTAGCGGGAAGGCATCGTCGCCACTCATGCGCTGGTAAGCCAGGGTGAAGGTGTGAGCACCCTTGCGCAGTGCAGTCATGACGCCAATTGAGCGGTTATCGAAATCACCCGACAGCTTCGCGCCCTCGTCTTGAGTGTTGTAGTACCGCAAGTCTGACTTGAGGCTGTATCCGTCTCCAATATCCCAGGTATATGCCGCAGCTGCGTAGTGCTGTCGGTAGATATCTTCGAGCTGAGCGAAGTAATAGGTCGTATTGAGCGCAGGCGTAAAGTCATAACGGGCGCCTGCGAAATTCAGACCATCACTACTCTGCGCGGGCGAATCCCCAAAAAGGTAGATATCTTCTTGGTTCGACGATTCACGTGTCGCGATTTTCCAGAAGCGGCCAGCGTTGAGGGTCAGCTTCGACCACTCCTTGGATTCGATGGTAGCGCCTTCATAGGTAGTGACCAGCTGCCGCGAGTCGTCGGTGTAGGCCACCGGCAACGTTGGTCTGTGCTCACCGATCCGGATTTCCGTGTTAGACGCCTTGATCTTGGCCGTCATACCGGCGCGGCCGTAATCATGTGCCTGCTCGCTCTTGCTGTTGTCGTAAGGGAGTACCGTGTCTGGGCCGCGGCCCCCACCACCGTCTAAGCGATAGGCATACTGACCAGATGCGTCCAGTCCGAATTGCACGGGGCCTTCCGAGTAGCCTGATTTGAACTGTAGGTCGAAGCCCTGGCTCCAGCTGCCTACCCGCGATTTGGGCGCGTCGGACTGCTTGAAGTCACGATCTACGTAAAAGTTGCGTAGACCCAGGGAGAGATGACTGTCCTTAAACACATCCGCGTGACCTGAGGTTGAAAATACTGCTGCCAGGCCTGACGCAGCCCAACAGATCCGACGACTATTCTTCATTGAGCCCAATCCGAATTATTATTGTGTATGAGTTTTGGGGCGCAGTTGGCCTAGCCGCAAATGCAGCTACAGTCCGATCTGCTGAAAAAAAAGCGTGGCGCAGCGGCCACGCTAAAGCCCCATTGCAGGCGAGCAACGAACCTGAACGGGTTATGTGAGAGGTTTAAACGCCTTGCTTCAATCGCGTGTCTTCGCTGACTTGGTTTGAGTGTCGCTGTGAGATCAGCAGCACCGCGACTACGGCCACGACACCTGGTAGGCCGAACAGAAGGAAATTTTGCTCGAAGGGAAGGCTAAGGCTGAACAGGTAACCACCCAGCAAAGGGCCAGCGACGGCACCGCAACGACCAACGGCAGCTGCCATGCTTACGCCAGTTGATCGTGCATTTGCGGGGTAGATATCCGCGGCGAGTGTGTGGACTACCGATAGACAACCCACTGTGGCGCCGCCGGCAACCAGTAGAATCAGATACAGCGTGACCGGGCCGGGACGCACGCCCAATAGTGAGATAGACACAGCCGAGAGTGCAAAGAACACCAGCAAGGTCGGCTTGCAGCCCCAGCGGTCGGCAACAAAGCCACTGGCAAGCTGCCCGATGAGCGCTCCGATGTTCATCACCAGCAAAAAGGCAATGCTTGACCCCAGCGGGTATCCGCCGCTATTCATGAGTTTCGGCAGCCAGGTATTTAGGCCGTAGACCATCAACATGCACATTCCGAAAGCGATCCACATCATGACGGTTGAAACAGCACGCGCATCGCTGAAAAGTGAAGCCATAGAAGTACCAGCGGTGTTGGCGACCGTTTCGATTTCGTAGCGAATTTGCTTCGAATGTTTGTGATTGGGATTGATCTCCTGTAGCAGCTTGCCCACCTCTTCGTGACGGTTTCGGTGAACGAGATAGGCAACCGATTCAGGCAACGTCTTGTAGAGCAGCGGCAGAGAAATCAATGAAAGTCCTGCGATGTAGAACGGCGAGTGCCATCCCAACAACGGGATCAGGTACATGCCAGCGAGTGCCGACAACAGACCACCTACTGCAAAGAAGCTGAGCATCAGGTTGATCAGACGATTGCGGTACTGGGTGGGTGCCATCTCCTTAAGAATTGTCACCAGGTTTGGAACCACGCCACCCAAACCAACGCCGGTCAAAAATCGACAAATGCCAAACGTAGTGGCATCAAAAGCGAAAGCGTTAATGAAAGCGGCCACGCTGAACAGCGCGACGCAGAACAATATGATTGGGCGTCTCCCAAATCGATCCGCCGTAGTACCCAGAATGATGGCACCGAACATCATGCCCAGCATGGAGCTTGAGCCGAGCATGCCGGCCTGTGAGGCAGTAAGGTTCCATTCGGTCATCAAATGGGGCAACACCGAGCCGTAGATGACGAGGTCGTATCCATCGAACAGCATGATGAAGGAGCACCAGAACACGAGTAAGAGGTGGAAGCGGTTAAGCTTCGCGGTGTCGAGGATGTCGACAGCGTTGATGCGTTGCATGGCATGTACTCTTGTTGTTGTTTTCTGTGGGGAGCAAAGCGGTGTCTCTCTCTTGCCCCTTCAGATGCCACGTTATGGACAGTTGCTTGATAGATCAAATAGATATATTTTTGAAATCAAAATAAGCCATGTCTATATTATTATGATCGATTTAAATCTCGTAAGAGTCTTTGTCACCATCTACGAAACGGGTAGCGTCAGCGGTGCCGCCGGACGGCTGCATATCACGCAGCCTTCTGTCAGCTATGCGCTCGCACGTCTGCGCGACCAGTGGGGGGATCCTTTATTCAAGCGTACACGTGATGGCATGCAGCCTACGGTACTCGCCTCCCAGCTTTACGGCTCGTTCAGAACTTCGCTAACTGATATCGAGCGTGCGGTTGCTCTCACGCGAAAATTCGACCCCGAACTGTCAACGCGCCGGTTCCGATTGGCGCTGTCCGATTTGGGGGAGGTTTTTTTCTTGCCGCATGTGTTGAGAGGACTGCAGGTGAGGGCGCCGCTGGTTGAGCTTGAGGTCATTCAGGTTGAAATTGATCGTATGGACGAGTGGCTGAGGACAGGGAAGATCGATGCAGCGGTGTGTAACCGCAGCTATTTACCGGTTCAGGCCAAATGCGAGTTGATGTTCGTTGAACGCTATGTCTGCATGCTACGAAGCTCGCATCCCAGGATCGGGGAGTCTCTTTCGATGGAGCAATTCCTGAATGAGCGACATGTCGTGGTCTCTGCCGGAACAGGTCACCATTTCGTTGAAGATCGTTTGCGGGAGGCCAGTGTGGAGCGAACTGTCAGCCTTCGTGTTCCACATTTTAGTGTGTTGCCGGAAATCATTTCTTCAAGTGATCTGTTGGTGACTTTGCCAGAGCGAGTAGCCAAGGTTTATGCCCAAAAGAACGATCTGAAAACCTTGGATCTGCCTTTCACTGTGCCTGAATTTGAAGTCAGCTTGCATTGGCATGAGCACAGTGGCGACAACACCGCTCAGTTGTGGTTTTGCCAGTTTTTAAAAGAGACAATCACGGGTTTGTGAACCGATAGCGTGCTAGTGCAGCTGGCCGCGGTTTATGTCCAGCGCGCCGATCAAAGCTGTTTGTTGGGCGGGTAAACGATCTGTGCCGGTGTTCGCTCGATGTCAGTCTTGAGCAGGCGGAGCACATTAGGCTCTCCGGACGCTTTTCTTGCAGCCAAACGTATGAGGTGGCCCGGCTGCATAGTCTTCTTGGATGGTCGCTGCCCACCTTGGTGATGCCTGATTCTCGATCAAAGCACGATAGGTAATCCAGCCACCCGTAATCTCCAGTGGCTGGAAAAATTGATCGCGGCCGTCCCGATGTTGTCGTGCACACGGGACACACGGCAAAGATCAACATCAAAGTGGACATTCTGTCTTGAAAAAACGGATAAAGGTCTGCACAAATCAGATAGCACCTGCCTTTAACCTCCCGCTAGCATGAATAGCCATTGCGCCTTTTTTCCAGGCCCGGGTGCATTTATCTACGCCGGCTCGCCCCGTCCCGTCCTGACCGTGCAGCGGGTTGTACCTATAAAAATAACGAATCGAGTCCCACACGCCTTACAGGCATGCGGGCCAGGGAATCATGATGCTGAGACTGAAGAAGCGCACTCGCCTGGCGGCTCTGGTGCAAGGCGGCGCGGCACTATCCTGCCTTGCCACAGGTTTTTATCCCGAGCACTTTTATGCCTGTTTAGCTGTCATCCTGCCAGCGCTGGTCGCGGCAGGCTGGCTCTATCACTTCGAAAGGGTGGAGAGGGTTGAGGTACGTGTCGAAGTGCCGGTAGAAACCAAATTGCTGCCAGTAGAGACTCCTGTCGAATCCCACTGTAAGTCTGAGTATGAGCCGCCAACGCTTCATCCACTTCTTCGCAATAATGTGAGCGAGTTGAGCCTGGCAATCGTTGAGACCGAAAAAGACATGCATTTTGCTAACCAATTGGCCCGCGATGCGGGTGGTAAGGTTGATGCCAGTGCGCAAAGCATCCAGACTTCAGCCACTCTCTTCCGCGAGCTCGATCAGTCCATGGAGAAACTGGCTCAAGCGTTCGACGAACTGGGCGGCCAATCCGTGCAAATCAGAGGATTGGTCGGTAGCATCCAGGACATCGCCCGGCAAACCAACCTGCTGGCCCTCAATGCCGCTATCGAAGCCGCTCGTGCGGGCGAGAATGGTCGCGGCTTTGCCGTCGTGGCCGATGAAGTGCGTAACCTTTCCAAGCGTGTCGCCGAGTCCAGTGCACAGATCCATCAGATTGCCCAAACCTTGGAGCGTACCGCCGAAGACGCCCGCGGTGGAATCGATCATCTTAGCGTGTCAGCGCGCAACGGCTTGGTGCAGTCCGATGAGGCCCTGCAGTCAATGCAAAGTCTGCGTGATGCTGCCGTGGCACGAATGGACATTGTCGAGCGCGTCATGTCTCGGCTGGCCGGACAGCGGCTGCTGGCTGATCAGGTGGAGACGTTGCTGACTGGGCCGGTGCACGCCGAGCCCGTGTCTTATCCGGGACGGGAAAGCCGGCGTTCAGCCCGTGTTCAATAAACTGATACCGGCGTCGTCGGAGGTTTTGAGTCTGTTGCCGTTTCAAAGGCTGTGCCGAGGAGTTAATGAGCTCTTCGTTCTTGCTGATCGTTGCCAGCTCACCGCGTACATTGCCTCCAACCTCACCCGAGTCGCGCTGCTCGACCCAAAGCGTGAACTCCATGATCGCGGTTCGTGAGCCAATTGATGCTGGTTCATACTGAAAATGGCCAAGGCAGGGTCTGCTTACGACGTAGTGATTCCTTCATGGAAAGAGAGAGCGTAGTAGTCAATTTATGGCACCACTCTGCGCTACTACTCCTCTGACCAGATCATGCGCATTCCGGTACCCCTCTGGCATTTTCACGTTCACCAAGGGCGAGCAAAACAGCGCAGGGACGGTCTGTAAAAAAATATATTTTGCGAACCCCCCTTGAAATAAAAAAAAGAAAACGGAGTTATTATATTTGATACCAAAAAAAAGCAGGGATCTTCATCCGCACGGTTTTTTTCAGATTTCCAGACGCTTTGGGGCAATCGACTCGATTGCATCGCCGTAGCTTTTGCTTCTGCCTTGCCCGTCTAGAAATCTTTAGGTGATGGATGGGAAGAGCGGAAGGTGGCTTTTCCCACAGGGGGATCGTTTGTTTGCGACGCAGTCGCGGCTAGCTTTTGATTTTAGAGTAACCATGATTACGCCTAAAAAACCGAAGGATTTTTGATTCCTAGGCATGCTAGCGAGGAGTTTTTCAAACTCATTATGAGTGTAGAGGTCAACCGATCACCACATTGCAAATGCGCGCAGCGCGCTGGGAGATCGGATGGACAACTATCACATCACCAAGACCGACAAGCTCTGGGCACTGACAAAGGAAGGCGCGCAAAGGGCGTCGAAGACGGCCTCGACCAAGGCTGAAATCACCGCGCTGGCGGGTGAGTTCCTTCAGGGCAAAACTGCGTCGCTGAAGATTCACAAAGAGGACGGGACTATTCAGGAAGAAAGAACTTTTCCTCGTAGTGCTGACCCACGAAAATCCAAAGGCTAGCCAGTCATCCTGATGATTCAATGCTGATGCGGACGGCCGGTCGGATCTTCGATTTGGATGACCTTTCCACTGCGCCAGGCGTCAGCACCTGGGTCAATAGCTGGTGCAGGGATGTCGGCCCGAGCTTTCTTTTTCTGGGTGCTATCGACGCCAAGTCTTCTGTCCCGATCGGTCACCAGTCGCTGCTCGATCTGGCCATCAGCGGTGAATCCCATCATCAGTTGCGGAACCCCCAGCGGTAGATCTTTGTTGAGATCGGTGTGCCACGTATGCCAGGTCTTGCCATAGGTATGGATGAGCTTTTCCATAAGCGCATGTTCTGCAATGTCCGGAATGCCGGGGGCAACCAATTGGCCGGACTTCACCTCATGAACATGACTGTGCCACAGCGCTTTTTCAGCGTCGGGCAGTTTGGCAAACAGCTGTTCACTGATGATGTATTCCACCCCCATGAGCTTCGCGTCCTTGCGATTGCCATCGTAGATCACGCACTGGATTACTTCTTCATTGAGGATGGAGCAATAGTGGTGAGCCTCCATTTGAACCTCAGGGTGGCCATTGTAGAAATGGAAGCCATCCAGGTAGGCATTGAGTGCATCGATGGGTGGGCGTGACTGGAGTAGGGCGGCACCCGCATTCAGGGTGCGGGTCGTGGGTGTTTTTTCTTCGCCCGGTGCAACGACATTGGACGACGTAGTGTTACCGGCACATGCAGTCAACAGGCCGAGGATCGTCAGCAGCAACGATGGTCTGGATGCGATGAAAAACGTGCGCTGAGGATAATTTTTTTTCATTGCAGATCCTTCTTACAAACAGGTTTCAGGCGTTGATGGCGAGCGACGACCGCGCGGGTTCCGGTACCCACATACGTTGATAGAAAGCGCTTGAGAGCGTGCGTTCAAATTGATGGGGGCAACGGCCTCCCGGGTGATCCAGGCAACCTACTTGGGCATCGGGGCATTGTCCCCGGAATCGTCAAAACTGATCTCACCGGTTTCACCCATAACGCTGTACTGCTTCCGCAGTTTTCTAAGCTCCCTGGTGCCCATCTTGTCCAAGGCCAACGTTGCGTTTTGTGCTTGCTTGGTTGCTCGAATCAGCTCATCGATTTTCAGATGCAAAATGTCGTTGTCTCGGTTCTGGGTATTCTGGATCAGGAAAACCATCAGGAACGTGATGATCGTCGTCGACGTATTGATGATCAGTTGCCACGTATCGTTGAAATGAAAATACGGCCCCGTCACTGCCCACACGACGATGAGACAAATAGCGGTGAGGAACGTCTTTGAACTGCCAGCCCGGTTGGAGAGTGCTTGGCAGAATTTTGAGAATTTCATGATTGCGAGCTCTGGGTGTGGTGCCATGTAGACCACGGTGAGCCTTTGAAATTCTTTCTGACAAAATGCCCTCGTCGTTGGGAAGCTTTTGGTTTTCACATTAGTAAGAGGTGAATTAGAGAAGAAAATTTTCGCTAACGAGACTGGCCCATAGGTTCCTCCCACTTGCCACCATCCGCTACCGGAACGCTCCCCAAATCATAGGGGTTCACGCCTTCCATGCAGCCGATATTGAAGCCAAATTCGTTCGGATTGGTACTGCGTCGGTGATGGGTATAAATGCCGCAGATCCCGCAAAAGAAATGTTCGGCGACCTGCCTTCCGAACTGATATTTGCGTAACACAGCTTGGCCGCGAATCACCTTCAAATCCGTCGCTGGCACCGCAGCAACTATCGCTCCCTTGCGTTTGCAGAACGAGCAATCACAGCGATGTGGTTGAGGCAGACCTGCTGGTAAATGGATCTCGAGAACAACGGCACCGCAGTGACAGCTCGCTCGGTGATGAGGCTGAATGGGGGTCTTACCAATGGCTTTGAGCATGTGGGTGATCATGTTGTCACCTCTGTCCAATCCAAGATTGCCGATTCACGCCATCTCACGTCACTGAGCCCGTACTTTTCAGCTTGAGGCTTGGTGACGACTTTGAGCGGCGGTCGTCCAGGTTTCGGTATAGGTGCCACTCCAGCATCACAACTTGCCCAATGCCACGCATCGGCGTTGCTTCTTATCTTCGTTCTGATGATGAAGGACTTGGACTCCCCGTGAAGCTTGTACTCGATGATGTAAAGATCGGTATTCATGAGGCCCCCTCCCTATGCTCATAGACAAAGGAGTGGCTGTCTCATGGAAAATTCAAAGGATTTTCTGCCGGGGTAACCATCGATTTTCTCCGAGGAGATCAGATCGATTTGGAGGCTGAAAGATTTAGCTCATGAAGATGGTTGCTATGGGGTAGCGGCGCGCAGAAATTGAATGAACGCATTATGCGCGGGTCAACTGTGAAGACCCATTGTGGGAAAGTAAAGTCCATTGCTGCCGTGACAGTCGGCTTACTCGTTGGTACGAACGGCCAATGGATGTAGGCAATGCGTAGCGGGACGATATGAAAGTACAGGTGATCGTCACTCACCTTGTCGCAATCCAGCGCCTAGCAGCCAGTTCACACAGAGTGAGCGAAGCGAGAGCAACGAGAACAGGCACCATGAACAGCAGCGAGTTTATTTGGTTCTTGGTTGGACTCATGGCAACGTGGGTAGCTGTCGTCGTGATGGGAAGGACGGTGTTTGGCATCCATGGGTAGAGCATTTCTTGGTTGGGTGTGTGCGATATCTATCCGACTGTAGTGGTCACACCGGGATTCGCGATGCAGGGAACTTCACCGTTTATGCCCTCAAGCCACCCCGAACCGATAGGTGTCGTGTATGAACCGTATGTGCAGCAGTTCAACGCTCAACCTTGCGCCACCGGGCAATAGCGATTGGAGTAAGTCGCCTAAGAGTGTTTCCAAACCATCCTCCGCAAGCTGCCATTCGTCCTCACACCGCACGTGACGAATTAGGGCATCAAGATGACTCGGGTTCGTAGCCTCAATCAAAAAATAACGCCTACACTGAAAAATCTATCTGCCTGGCATGGAAATGAGCCGAGACGAGGAGCCGGCGCATGAAAAAAACCCAATGGGAAAAACTCTCACCCCTGACAGGATGGGTAATCGTCGTGGAAGACGACCCAACTTTGCGCATGTTAGTCGGGGAGATTTTGACCGAGCTGGGTCTGCGTTCGCTGGAGTTCTCAACTGCCGATGAGGCTTTGAAGTACATGTCGGGATCGAATGGCGGTTGTCCATTGTTGATCGCGGATCATGGCCTACCCGGTCAAATTCAAGGCGCAGACTTTATTGAGATGATGAAGCTTCGATGGCCCTCGACCGGGGCAATTCTTACATCCGGTTGCGACCTGAATTCCTCGGAGATACCCGCTGGAACGACTTACCTTCACAAGCCCTGGTCTATCGATAATCTGATACTGGCCGTAACAACCCTACTTAAACCTGGTAGATCTCTCGCAGGACGATGATCCGCAGGCGTTACCCATGGGCGAGAAAGTCTTTATCGCTTAATTTTTAATGTTGAGCATTTAGGTGGATCGCAGCCACTGCCGTGGGTCTGCCCAAACTGGCTGATCATTGACTGGGGAAACGCTGTTTTGCACGCTATTACGTGAAATCTGAGGACTGGCTCATCATAGCTTTGGCCGTTTATGCCAAAGGCAAAAAAGCCCGATCAATGGCGGGCTTCGAGATCGGCTTGCTCGTTGCGCGTGTTGGAGCTTGCGGTCGTTGCGTCCTTAGGCTACTGAGCATTAAGTCAGGCTGTTTTACGCCGAACGGGATTTTTCTGAAGAGGATCAAAAACCTCCCGCTCACGGCGAAGGGGCCACTCGAATACCCAGCATTTCAATGATATATGCTCCATTGCGCTGTGTTGGGTAGTGTTACTCACATAACGTGGTTGCTTGGATTCTTTCATCGCCTGTCGTAGTTCGCGTGTGAACTTGATCGAAATGTTATGTTTTTTGAACAGTTGTGCGAGGTGGGGAAGCTGCAAGTAAAGAAAAGCCTTCGATGGGGTGCAGTGGTTGTAGCGCACACCCTTGCGATCTAGGAGTGCTAGCGCACTCCAAAACTCGATCAATATGTCAGCGGGTGCCGGTGTCCTAATCCCGATACTGGTTAGGTCGGGGACTGACAATCCTAACTGGTGTGAAACAAGCGCAAGCTGCTCATGGATCGCAGTGCGGATGGCGTTATCGCTGGTACCACTCAATTCTTTGAGCAGTGCAACCCGATGGCATGAGAGGGCTATTAAGTGAGCAGCATTTGGCGTTTCAGAACGAGAAGTACTGCTCTTCGTCCAGTAGTCCCACAATACGTCATCGCATTCTTCTTGGTAACGAACGATCTTTGCGCGAAATTCGGGTTTTACATTGTTCGGGCTGATTGCGTAGAGCCACGCTGGAAGCTTACGAAGGGGGAGGCAGGTCATCCTGTATTGCTGGCCATCACTTCCAGTGGTGGTCATTTCAACCATAGCTGAGCGAAATCTTCCCCCCGATTTTCGGAACTGCGTTTTCCAGTCCAGTCCGATATTTGTGACGATCGGCTCCATAGCTACAAACGGATCAGTACCTTGACCAACCAGAACTACCGTGTCCTCGTAGAACGGGACAGGCATCAGATGCTCCTGCATGGCGGTGCTCCTTTTTTGTGGCTCCATGCCCGAATATCCGTCGAGCTAAAGCCGATGAAAAACGAATCAAAATGCCACCATCATGGCTTCAAATTGTAGCTCAAGATTTGTAAAGGTTGGCTACTGTCCGTTTTCTGTCTGGAGAACCTATCCCACGGCGGCGGCAGGTGTGAATTTGGTCGTCTCAGGTTCTGCATAGCGGCGGCCAGAGTGGCTCAGGAGGTGATCGCGTTGACGTGGTGACATGCAAATGCTCTTTCTTGGAGGCTCGCCATTCGCTGCGCAATGCGTTGCCGGTCGGGCAGCAATTCCTCAGCCTTTTGTATCCAGCGAAAATCGTTGATCGCTAATCTGTCGTTGTTGCGCTCGGTTTGTCCCACACAGGCACACGCGGTTCGATGTCTTTTACCTCCCCCATCCACCAGCATCGGAGCGGTACCGTAAGCGGTATCGCCGATATAGCGCTCCGGCTTGAAGTTGAATTGCTCTCTCCCTGGTCGATCATGGTCTTGGCACACTATCTTGGCCGTTCGATGAACGGGGGGGTTCCACATCCACGATGACGTCGTGTTCGCTATCGATTAGATAATTCGCGGAATAGACGAAGAACGCTGGGCCTCCCGAAGCAGCTGTCCAGCGGGCTTGAGGATCAGTCAGTGATACATGCTTCGGTAGTACTTCGGCCAGGGCCTTCCATCGAGTTCCTCAAAGTAATCGTGCGCAGCGCGGGTGCTAACAGACGGATCGGTACTGCGTAGTGGCGGTGAGGATTCTGAACAAATGTGTCACGTAATCACGGTAGATAACTTCAACAGCTAACATCCCCTCGTGAGGAAATTACCAGCACGGTAAGGCGAGTAGAGCACTAGAGATTGGGGCAGGCGATCCATGACTCATTTCAAACTCAACAAATGTGCGGGAGCCGTGTTATGAACAAGCTTGCAGCGATCTTTCTCCTACTGGTAGCAGGTACTGCCCAATCTGCTGAACGCCTGACCACCGTCCAGATTTCGGGGCTCTTTGTCCCCGGCACCCAAACGCTGGGGAAAGCACAGGGATTTACAGAGTGCGTTGATTTCTTTAACTACTTGTCGTGCACGCGCAGCAAGCCAATGGACATTTTTGGCGCAACGGCCAGTAGCGCGGAAATAACACTGGATGTCACAGATAACTTTTCCAGCGAAGCAGATCCTATGGGAGGCGCCAAGATCGCGGGTGTGGCACTGGAGAAACTTACCTACCGATCCATTCGCTTGGAATTTCAACCGAAAGAGCGCGAGGCACTAGAAAAGGCCTTGCGCGCTGATGGATGGTTCGCAGTAGGCAACGAAAAACGCCTTGAGTTTTATAAGGAGGGCATCCCCGCAACTTTCCGCGTCGGGGGCGCTTACACAACGCTGAGTCCTGTCGATATCAACGAGGTTAGAAAAATGGCTTCCAGACAGGAGGCAAAGTCCACCCATCCAAGCATTACCTCAAATACACCCGATCCGGCGCAGTCAATGCTGCTTGACTCAGAGCCTCGTGGCTCTATGCGCGCGCCTCGATTTTAAATACTGAATCGATATGGGCCGCGTTGGGTCAATTGCTATCTGTGACAACGGGCTGCTACCGATTGCGGCCAGCCATGAATGTGGGGACTCGATCCGTAGCGTTCACATCGTAGATACTGAACGAAAGCGTAAGCGGGGTGAAGTCTTGCGGTGATGTTGGCATTTCGCTCGGAAATAGCCATCAGCATAGAGATGGATTGTCATACGTCGATCTGCAATTCCAAATCACCATTTTCCAAGGGGCGCGTGTGAGCGACCGTGCCGGTTAAGTGCTTTGCTGAAGAAATGAAAATGGTCAGGGAATGTGCCTTGTGTAAGTCATCTGGCACCGGGGATAGCACCTGCACCTGAAATGCCCCCGGCGTGATAGGCGTAATGACGACATTGCATTCAACGCTTTTCGCGATAGGGCCCAGGAGAGTGTCACGCATGTAATTCAAGCGTGCGGTGATAGTCGTCATGGCGATTTCCTTGCAACGTACCGAATGTGGGCCTAGGTTTCTGCCCTTATGCGCTAGACGAAACGCATGACATTTGAGTTCAACACAAAGGGCAGACGGTCTATTGCATGGCAATGGCTGGCGTTCGCGTCTTAGGGTATTCGAATGTGTTGGCCATAAGCTCGCCAATCAACGACCCATCCGTGCCATTGCCGTGAGTCTCATTCGCTGAACAGAATCGTCAGGGATACGAAGGGATGCATAGATGTTGATCCGCGAAAAAGCTCGCTTGAGGCGCGAGCTTTAGGGTTTCAAAAAATTGCTCACCGTGCCTGTCGAAAATTAATCTGATGGCGGTTCGTCATGCACATCTTTCGACTTGCCAAGTATGTAGCACGGATGAAGCTGCCCATTTGGGTGAGTAGTCACCACTACGCTGAGGAGCTTCCACCCCTCGTGAATTTTAAGGTTCGCATCATTGGTAGATAGAGCTTCCATGACCTGGTACGCCTCTGAAATATGCATGTGACTATCTCTCTACTTTTTAGATTCAACGATTAGGCATGCGCCGGCCAGGTGGGTTCCACCAGATCTTGAACAGCTTGTCCTCAGTCGCTCGTTGCGGCTGCTCAGCTTGCTTTACTTTCCTCCATTTCCGGACTGTGGGACACATTAAGGGGGGTGGAAGAAAGGATCCTTCTACTACGCCAGATGGCTGTACAAGCGACGGCTCTGGGCGCTGCCGGGGACGCCTGCGAATGCGTCCGACTGAATTGGTGCTTGATCCCAAACTCTTCGGCCACGATGACGATAGATAACCTCGGCAACTCGTCTCAAAACTCATGAGTTCCTTGGCGCTGTATAGCCTGAACGACGCCGCTAATAGCATTTTGGCGAGGTCATTCAGGGGCCATCAGCACTGCAAGACTCAAATTGATGAACTCCTCATTTTTGCTAATCGTATCCAGAGCGCCGCGTACATTGCCGGCAACTTCAGCGGAGCCACGCTGCTCAACCCACAGCGTCAATTCCAAAATGGCAGCCTCAAGAGCCAATTGGTTTTGATTGATTTTAAACAGCAGGGAAGGGAGCAAATCTGAATTTGGCATCGTGGTTTCTCCATGAAAAATGCAAGCCTAGCAGTATTAGAAATGATGGGTCAGCCGCGTAGGCACAAGGTCTGTGGAGGAGAAACTATTGGTCGTGAATTTACTCCGTCGCGCTCCTTGACTACTGGGTTCTTAGACAAGACTGAGTTCAAATTTCCCATTCGATGGAACCATATGATTTCCGCTCTTGAGCTTCGACATATCATTGAGAGCGGTTTATTACCTCGCTCCTGCACCTGCAGCGTGAACCCCAAAGGGGCGCTTGTGATCAAGATGATTGAGCCTTCCTCGGGCCGTGTCGAACTGTTTGTCCCCGGGGTTTTGGCATCGGAGCTCACATCCAGTCGGGTGATCTCTAATTTGATCAGCGAACTCAGAATTGAAATGGCGGCTCGTCAAAACGCTCTGTGCATGAGCGCGACGGTGAATGGTTGAGTTGCAGCATCAGAACCCGCAGGCTACGTCGATTCAAATTTTCCGGATGGGATGATCAGGCTGCAGGAGGGACGCCACAGCGATGACCAGGTCGTCCAGTGACCAGGGCTTGTGTAGATAGATGGTTGATGGAGGTACTGTTGTGGGATCTATCAGATACCCTGACGTCAGAATTGCACCGATGTACGGCCATCGACCCCTTACCATCTCGATGAATTCGATACCTTGGATTTGCCCCGGAACACTTTGGTCTGCTATCACCAGCCGGCACTGATCATGCCCTTCCAGCAGATAGGTTAACGCGTCATCAGCAGAGTCGAACGCTACTGCTTTTGCGCCTATCTCCACCACGATATCCACCATCAGCGAACGCAACGTCGGGTCGTCTTCGATGACGATAATCTCTCCTTGAATCGGCAATATCCCTTCCCAGTTGACGTTCACTCATCGATTCCTTAGCCGGGCCCAACGTGCCGACATTTGTAAAGTAAGACTCTGAGTCTATGCCCAATTTCGAGATGCCCGACCCTGAAAACAATTCGTTTTGATGTCTCAAGTCAACGGTTGGCTGGTTACGGTTGAGGAGAGGGTGCGTCGTTGCTGTTGCCCAGCATGCCACCCCAGATGACTGATTCTGAGATGACCGTGACCGCCTGTCATTAGAGTTGAGAATCGTTCTACGGATTTATGTCTGGTTAGATACCAGCCATCCCATACTGGAATCATCATGACTACCAGCGATCCACTTCCATCAGCGGATGGCCAATCCTCCACGTCGTCCAGGGGTTCGATTGCGTACCAGTGCAGAAAGGAGCGTGAATTAGCCCACGCCTATGCTCTGGAGGTTTCTGCAATGCGTGAAGATCTAACTGTTCAGCGGAAGCTTTGCTCGACACGCATGAGGGCTTTTAGACTGATGCTTGCGGAATTGGACGTCACCACCCGCAACGATCAGACAAGCTTACCTGGATGGCCGCCCGAATGATGGAGCGTAAAACTCGCCCATGCAGCGCCGAGGTTTCCGAAAGAAAAGGTGGCAACGGCAGGGACATCAGGGAAAGCGCGCATATGCGATGAGCGGAACTAGCAAGGATAATTTAGAAAGTTGTTCTGCCTATGCGATAGCGCGCTCATGTACCTTCGAGGGCTATTGCGCTAGCTCTAGCTATTCATCGGATTCGCAGAAACGTTCCTTGCTCTAGCGGCCCGTAGCCGCTAATAGTTAGTAGTTAGAGTGGCTCGACGGTGAACTCGAAGAGGATGTGAGATGGCTTTCAGATTCGGTGTTGTTCCTGCGTTACCCACGGATACGGAATCCATGCGCAACGGATCGCGCTCTTACTGTAAAAACGCGACCGTAGGTTTTAACCTCTACGACAACGAGAAAAAGCTGCGGTTGCAGACCACCTATCAGACCCGGGCAGAGGCCGAATATGAGTGCCAGCGGCACAACAGGGTAAGGCTTCAAATCGTCCATTCAGAACGGGAGACGCAACTCGGTCGATTGGCGCCCAATCTGATAAATTCTGCGAGCGGGCGAAATTCTGTGTGAGACTTCGATCCCGTGGGTGGGAGCTACCGATCTCTGGCGCACTCACTGAAGCAAACTAAAATTTTGATTTCATCAACCGGCAAATGACATAACCTATTGCCTCTGATTTATTGGCACTGGAGTAATAAATTGCTAAATCGCCCAGATAAAGATTCGCTTCGTGCGATGCTGGAATCTCAAGTAAATGAAAAGCTGCAGCACGATCCTGATGCGTTAACGACGTATGCCGCTCAACGCGAACCTGAGCGTAAGCGATACATCTCGAAGCCCACGGTTCAAGACAAGGCCTTCATCAAAGAACTAGAACAGATGCGTGCTGATGCTGAAGCCGGGGTGTTTCATAGTCCCGTTCCCGAACAGACGAACGTTGACGCTGGGACGGGGCTCGATGATTATCCTGGTTTAAAAGAAGCAAGTACCTCATCAAATTCCTGGTGATCGTTGTCACGATTAAGCTGAGATTGGTAGACACGGTCTGAGGCATGTACTCGATTGGATATGCGCGCAGACGCAGCGCCTACACGCATGTGTACGAAATCCAGATGTGAATAATACAAAGAGTGGCCTGGGATTGACTTCGCCTGGCGTAAACCAAGATGAGCACCGAGGCGCTCACCTCACGGCATAACACCTCCCTTAATGGGCTATAAGAATCTTGTTTTCCTTGGCCTCGAGCGATGCTTGACAGGCTCGATACTGACCGGGCGTCATGCCGAACCAGCGCAGGCAAGCCTTGTGAAAACTGCTGTGGTCGTGAAAGCCCAACAGGTAAGTCACTTGCTGCATTGTGAAATGTGAATGACGCAGATAAAAGTCGGCCAATTGCTGACGTACATAGTTCAGAACATCCTTAAACTGCGTGCCTGCCTTCTCCAACGTCCGTTGCAATGTTCGTTTGCTTAGGTGCAAGGCCGCCGCAATCGATTCCATATCACATCGGCCCCGCCGTTGCGGCTGACTCAAGCGTTCGGTGATCAGCGCACGAATCCTGCAGACCATGGTGGAGTCAGTCAACAGTTCAAGCTGAGCGTTGGCGTAGCTTTCATGAATCTGGGCCAACGCCTCGTTGGCCATCCGCAATGGTCGCAGCAACTCCTCGCTATCAAACAGGATGCTGTCATGAGACGCCCCGAAACGCAGCTCGCAGCCAAACAACCGTAGATGCTCGTGGATGTCTTCCGGTTGGGGATAGCTAAATTCCACACTCAGCGGTTGCGGCGAGTTGCTACCGCTCAGCCAGCGACAAAAACTCAGCAGCGTTGCGAGGCTGGCATCGGTGTATTGCCGGGGCTTGATCGAACCGCTCTGATGATGATCGAGCGCAGTGAGGCGGTAGTGTTGCTGTTCCTGGACAATGAAGAGGGTGAAACCAGTGCCGATCAACGGGCTAAAATGCACTAGACGTTCGAGCGCCTTCCGCAAGTTCGCGCTGGACATCATGGTATAGCCGATGATCTGAAAAGCGCCCGGATGGAAGGTCTCATAGGCCTTCAGGCCAATGTTTGGATCGCTGGAAGCCTGAGCCGCCATATCCCACAGGCGGTAAATAGTGCTTCGCTCAACGAATGATCCCGGTAAAGCTTCGCGCGCTATATCAAGCCCAGCCTCGTGGCAAAGATGATCGACATCCAGTTCCTGCGCCGCAAGCGTATTCAGTGCCACGCTGGCATAACCTGTACTCAATTTATACATGGCTAGCCCTCTCCCTATTCAATCAACCGCCCATAATTGCCCAAGCGAGATTGACAGCCGTGTGTTATCGGAAATGTTGGGTGCGCCGGGGAGGGTGGTATTGCGTCATGAGCGATCGCAGGTGCTCGATGGCGTGATCATATTTAAGGTCGGCATGCCGTCGCTTTTCCTGGTACTGGCTGAAAGCGCTCGTATCCAGGTAGGGCCGATCAAGAATATCAAGCGCGGCGCAGCTCAAGCTTTGCGCTTCGCTGAAAAGCTGGCTGTTACGCTCAAGAGCTAGGTTGAGACAGGCTATGGGTTGATGAGACTTCCGCGTGTCGTTCATTACAGAACCCTTTTGATTAATCTGTTTTTATTTTTTTTTGGCTCTACCTGCTATGTCGCGTTGGCAGGCCGGCTCGGGTCAGAAACGTCACCACACCGCTAGAATATTTCGCGGCAATGCTTGCCAGCAAACCTTCCTATGGCGATGTCGTTGGGCAAATCGGCTCTCGCGACGAGCTGATCACTGAAATAGAGCTCAGGCCCTTAGGCAGTATTGCTCTGTTGGAAGTCATAGGGTCAGTGCCCCCTTTCTTCTACCAGCAATCGTAGCTGAAATTGCGCTGCTGGCAGGTCGCGAAGGAGACATCGAATGTCAAAAACGCACCATGTGGTGATCGCCCTGACGATGATGACCTGCCTATGTGAATTATTTGTGTAACGGAGTATCGGGCAGGCGGTGCTGCTGTAGGAAAAAAATACGCCGTACGGGATCGACTTGGACGAGGCCGATCTTCCGCTGAGTGCTGGATCTCAAATATTGAGCCGTCAAACTTAATGGCGCTCCGATCTGTTCTGCTGAGCCTCTACCTCTGCGCTTAGAAGTTGAGCCCGGGTATTTTCGTGCTTTTGGACAAGGGAGAGATACTCATCGACGTCTTCCTGCGTCCGATGCTCCTGCCCCAAGAGCGACTCGCTCAAAAAATCGCATGGATTCCTCGAGCGTCAGGCCAGCAAAGACTTCGTTGCCCTGATGGTCTTCGCTGAGGGCTCGTATTTTCCTGAGGTACGCGCGCTGCATGTCCGTGAGCAGAAGCATTTGGATCTCCTGTCAATTGCCACTGCGGAGCTGTGCCGCAATGCGCAGAGCTGCTCATCCGATCATTTTGAGGGCCTTTTGTATGGGGTCGGCCGCGCTTGAAAGTTCCACCGGGATTTCATCGGTGAAGAGGCGCGTATCCGTACGGGACTTGCAACGGCGAATGGCTTGTTTCTGGCTGCCTCTGTCGGGCATCCGCGCACAATCGTAGTCAACTATTGGGAACGATGCTGAGCGCTGGGAGGTAATGCGACATGGCTCACCGCCCTCCGGTTGGCACTTGTGTGGAGGGTTTGAAGGCGTGCACGAATCGCCAAATCAAAGGTCGCGCCATGACGCCGCCCGATTGCTGCACCAACCTTCTCCAGACGCTATTCTACAAACCGGTACTTCAAAGCCTTTAATCAATAGAGCAGACGCACGGATGGATATGGCGACGTCGGATAAGAAAATGGCAGAGGGCCGTGTCGGTGCGGCGCATGCTGGTCAGTTCGACAGCTTAGTGACGCTTTGCAAGGAACACCCTGGATATGGATTACTGGCTTGTAGCATCGCGGAACGTTTTGATCCACGCGCGATTACAGATAGCGAACAGGCCATCCACTTGATCACGATACTATGCAGACGTTTTGCAGAGAATGAGAGCGAGGCGCTAGCGGCAATCCTCCACCAATTGTCGAAATTTCGAGGAATGGGCGCGCTATCTGAGCTCGATACCGCTGCGCTCATATCAAATGCCTACGCTCTCGGAGGTGTGAAGTCGTGAACGCCTGAGATGGGGCGAAGGCGCTTGACAAAACAGCAGTGGCGGCGGAGAAATTTCGGAGCCTTCTGGTGCCTTCGAACGAAGTGGGCGTCGACAATACCTCTCGAGCTGTCCGGAATTAGTTGACCATTACATTCGGGGTAGTTAGTCGGGGGAGCGCAGAATCAGGACGAAAAAAGCCCGCACGGGGCGGGCTGCTTTTTCACACTGGGCGCTGATCCTTCAGCTGAATTTAGCGTAGATGGCGCCTTCCGGAATGCAAACCGGAAATAAAAAGCCCGGCCCGGTGGCCCGGCTCTTGATGCACGTAGCCGAATCCGTTTGACTGGCTTCATTGTGCTTGGGGGATGTGACGAAGGTGCGACAGGGGTATGTGCTACCGCTTTCGCGAGCAGGCTCGCTCCCACAGGGATAGGGGGTGGAATACAGGGTTAGTCGGTGGAAAACACAAATGCCAGACAGCACAAAGGGGAGCCGAGGCTCCCCTTTAATTTGTCGTTGCGCGTGCTCTTTTTTATTTTTGAGGGTCGGTCTGTTTTTGTTTTTGGAAACCGTTTCCCTTTACCACTGTTTTTGTCGATCCCCATCCGGGATCAAGAGCAAACGTATTTTTTTGAGCGCTGATCTGCTTTTTCGCTAAGCGATCCAACCAGTTCGGGAGCTACCTGAGGGTAGTTTTATTATTCTCTGCCCGGCTGTGGGTTACTCCGAAAAGCACCCTGTAAAGCACATCTTCTCCAAAAAAATCTGTTCGCTGCGTCTCTGCCGTGTTGTTTTTGTTATGTCAGAGTCGTTACGTCTTGTTTTTATTAGGTTTGCCGCTTTATTTGTTCTTGTTATGCAATAGAGAAAGCAGGCTCCGTGCCAACTTTTTAAAATCCTTTAAAATTCTTTAAAATCCTTTAAAATCCTTTAAAATCAATGAATCAATGAATTGATGAATTGATGAATTGATGAATTGATGAATTGTAGGGTTTTCCAGTCGGCCAAAGCCTGACAACTTGTTTCCGTGTTACACGCTTTTGCCCACGTTTTCGGCAACGCGGTAACACCCGCAGGCCTCACTGTGCGCTGCTAGCCTTCGCCACGCGCGAACGGGTCGGACGCCCCAGTACCGTACAAATCTGCTGACCCGCCACAATCAATGCGTCCAGGTTGATGCGTCTCGATACGCAGGCCGTCGAGCAGATACCATCAGGTGACCTGGAGTATTTGTAGTAGTCCAGGGTGTCACAGTCGTTGAAGAGTGTGAGCTGCCAGCCATCAATCTCCACAGGCATGAGGCCGTGATAGATCTCATTCCATGATTGGATGGAGCTTCGAATCATGATGCGTTTGCCGAGCGCGACGTCCATCAGTACCAGGCAGACCTCGTGGGCGGTGAGAGGGGAGGTTGTGTTCAATTCATTTCGGTTTCGAGTCATCGCTTGCCCATAGCTATGCTGCGGGGTGACGTAAATGGAGGGATCGCTAATTCGGGCCAATGGCCCCGGCTCACCTAATCAACCGAGCATCTCCTTGATGATGGATGCAACGTTCCTGGCATCGTCTATCCCTCGGTGATAAGTACCTTGCCAAACTATATCCATCGACTCTACTGTTTGCTTAAGTGATTTCGGTCGATTGTCATACAAGCCTGCATGCCATTTCCTGGCATTGAAATGTGGCAAGCCATCGAGGAGGGAAGGGCACCCAGCTAAGCCAGCATCACGCTCAAGCTGTCTTGCATCATAGTCACCCCATGACATCCAGGCTGCATTTGGATAACGCGTAGCGAACGGTCGTAGCTCTTCGCCAACCTCTCGATAAGTGCGGGCACCGTCCACGTTTGCTTGTTGAATGGACGTAAGCTTCGTGCAGAAATCGGAAAGTGTAGGATTGATCTGAGGCCGAACGAAGCGCTGGAATTCATCGATGATCTCAAGCGTTTCCAAATCGATCACCACCAAGCCAATTTCGATCGTTTCCATCTGATCAGGGGTGACTGCTAGCAACCTTAGCGGTTCCGAATCCTACAGCTCATCACAGGTGCCTCCAGGTCTACACAATAGAGGTAGCGGTATGGAGCGAGGAGGTTTTGGATAGATTGGAGATGATGAAAGTTTGCTTCAATGCTCATGGCAGGGGAAACCTTACTTGGAGTCTGTTCAGGTTACACCGAGCCATCCACGCGATGCAGCATTGGTGCGGAGGGGAAAAACTGTAGAGCAGTAAGCTACGCATCACTCCATGGCTGCCGATGGAGAGGGCAATGTTGAAGTCGCTGGTTCGGGCCAGCTGGCCCGGCTTAGTTGTAGGTTTTTCAGAAGGAGGTGAAAGTGATGCCATCGATCAAGGAATACCAACCAGGGCCCCAGACCCCACCGAGTATTTGGATGACCATTGGGCTGCCTTCACGTGGCATCAGGCTTCATGACCTAGTTCGCGAAGGCCTACCTTTCGAATTCCTCGGGCGGATAGCGAGCGTTCTCCAAATGCAGCGAGCGGATATCTTCGAGGCTATTTGTGTGCCGCCCACAACGTTGACGCGTAGGGCGAAAGCAGGGCGTTTTAACACCGTAGAACGCGACCACCTCGTCGCATTGATAGCTGTGTTTGAACAGGCCCTTTTCCTGTTTGAAAACGACGTTGCCGCTGCAACGGAATTGATGAGCACGCACGTTCGTGGGCTTGGTCGAAGCGTCCCCTGGATATGATGAGGACGAGGGTGGAAACGAAGGCCGTGTTTGATTTGATTGCCGGATTGGGGCAGGGCGTTATTGCGTGAGATTCAATAGGCTGTAGTGGTCAGCCGATCTGGAACGCGACGTTAAGTTTTTTAGGGACAAGGGTTAGAGCTAGCGCTGTCCTTGATCTAATTCACCGACTGGAGAGGGTAGTCCTGACTTAGCTTCATCGCACACTTCACTCCGGGAAGGCAGTTTAGGTGATTGTTGCTATCGCTCCTTCGAGCCCGTGAAGCCCGGCTAAGCATGGCACTGTAATGAGCCGGACACTCCGTAGATTCCTCAATACACGCCTGCAATTACTTGCAGTTGCCTGCTTTACTATACCCCGCCGCTTGGGCCAGAGATTCAGAATCAAAAGTTATTTGGATTTTCGTCGACACCTGACCATAGGCAAAACGAAACCCGACCTCGGTAAGGTTTCGTTCCTTCATTCATTAACGGATTAGCGAAGGGAAGTGCAGAACGCACGGATGGCCTCACAAGCCTGGCGCAATGAAGCGTCATCCAGGGCGTAGGCAATGCGTATGTAGGGGCCAAGCCCAAAGGCGCTGCCCTGCACCACGGCTACATTCGCTTCATCGAGCAACGCGTGGGCAACATCCTCATCGGTTTGCAACACGCGACCAGATGGTGATGTTCGTCCGATGAGCCCTGCACAGGAAGCAAACGCGTAAAACGCACCTGCTGGACTGACGCATTCAAGGCCCGGCGTGTCGTTCAATAGCGCCACCATCAAATCGCGACGTTTTTGGAAAACAGCACGGCTTTCCAGGATGAAATCCTTTGGCCCTTCCAGCGCGGCAAGTGCGGCCTGCTGTGAGATTGAGCTGGCGCCAGAGGTTTGTTGCCCCTGCAGTTTTTCCATCGCTTCCAACAGCCAGCGCGGCCCTGTCGCAAAGCCGATGCGCCAGCCGGTCATGGCATACGCCTTGGAAACACCGTTCATGGTCAAGGTTCGCGGCGCCAGTCTCGGTTCAACTTGAGCCAGGGTCAGGAACACTTGATCATCGAAGATCAGATGTTCGTAGATGTCATCAGCCAGAATCAGCACGTGGGGATGTGCCAACAAGATCTCGGCCAGGGCGTGCAACTCATCCCGGAAGTACACCGCGCCTGTCGGGTTAGACGGCGAATTGAGGATCAGCCATCGGGTCTGCGGGTTGATCGCCTCGGCCAGTGCTGCGGGTGTCAATTTAAAGCCAGTGCCAGCATCGCACGTCACGATCCGCGCTTCACCGCCGCACAGTTGAACCATTTCCGGGTAGCTGACCCAGTACGGTGCCGGCACGATGACCTGGTCACCTTCGTTGAGGGTCGCGGCCAAGGCGTTATAGATCACCTGCTTGCCACCGTTACAGACGAGGGTGTCTTGCCAAGTGACATCCAGGCCGTTCTCGCGACGGAATTTAGCGGCTACCGCTTCTCGCAGTGAACGCGCGCCGGCGACTTGAGTGTAGCGAGTATGGCCGTTTTCAATAGCTTGAATCGCCGCTTCACGCACATGTTTAGGTGTATCAAAGTCAGGCTCGCCGGCGCAGAGTGAAATGATTTTTGCACCTTGCGCCCGGCGCTCAGCCACCCGATCGATGATTCTGTATGTTGCGGAAGGTTGTGCATCCGCCAGTCGCTGATTGAGCCGCTGGATATCGGCGGTCATGCGCGGTTTCTCCACTCAGTCAGGTTCATCAGTTCAAGAGTCGATCGGCCTTCGGTCAATGCCTGCATCATCTCGGCTTCCTTGCTAGCTCGGGCTTCCCCTTCAGCAAAGGTACGGGGCGCATCCGCAATGGGAATGATGATGACGCCATCATCGTCAGCTACCACCAGATCGCCCGGAGCCACCACGGCTCCGGCGAAATTGAAAGCTTGTCCGACAGATGGAGCGCTCGCCTTGACGGTGCCTTTGAGTGAAATACCTCGGGCGAACACGGGAAACTGTCGCTTTTTCAAGGCCGCAATATCACGAACGCCACCATCAATTATCAAACCGACCACTCCAGCTGCCTCGGCTGCCACGGTGAGCACTTCGCCCCAGTAGCCGGCAATAAAATTACCGGTGCCGACGACCAGCACGCTGCCACGAGGTACGCGCTCCATCGCCAGGTGCAAAGAGAGATTGTCACCTGGTGAACACTCCAGCGGGTAGGCCGGTGCGGCGATAAAAGCACCGTCCCAGACTGGGCGAATTGCACTGTCCACCGCGCATGGGAGATGTGAGGCTTCATACAGTGTTGAGCTGCCCAACACTTTTGCCCGTTCGTGGAAATTCAAGGGGAGGGTGAGCGTAGTCATCAGATTTTCCTCTGCAGGCCGTGGTAGCCCAGTGCGTCGCGGGCATCTTTAAGGGTTTTTCCTTGACCAATCATCGTGCGAATGTCGGCTTCAACAGCTTCGATTTGGCGGGCACAGGCGGCCACTTCAGCGGCCCGGTCGCGCGGCACTATCACCACGCCATTGGCGTCAGCAACAACAATGTCTCGGGCGCAGACCCGTACAGTGCCAATCGACACCGGCTGGTTGACCGACTGAACCTGTACTCGGTCTTTACCTGTACGCATGAAACGGCCCTTGCTAAAAATCGGATAGCCGTCGCCCAGAGCTTTGTTAACGTCACGGCACACACCATCGATGACCGTGGCGGCGATTTTTCGGCTACCGGCGTACTGGGTCATGATGTCGCCCCAGACCGTGCAGTCAGTGCGGCCGCCATTGTCGATAACCACCACATCGCCCACGGCTACGTCTTCGATGAAGTCTCCTACGGTGCCGGGTGGCACGCTCGCCGAGACGTACTGCACGGTGAACGCTGGGCCGACGATGACCTTGCGGTAGTTGTCGAGCGGCGCTATACCGAGGCATTGACCCAGCAGGCCAAGCTTGTCCATAGCATCAGAGACCCCAGGAGTGTCGAGCCCCTCGAACAGGGCAATCAGTTCTTGATCATCGATGTTCATCGGGAGCGCTCCACGTGAATAGCTTCGAACTGGGTGTCATGCATGACTTCGGCCACTGAGCGTCCGCTGCGAACAGCTTCAACCATGCCGTCCTGGCGGCGGGCAATACGCTCGCCAAGATCTACAACCTTCTCGATGTAAGCTTGGGGCACGAACACGGTTCCGCATTGATCGGCGATGACGTAGTCGTCTTCACTGACCTTGACGCCGGCGACGTTGATCGTCACGGCGGAGTCAATCTGAACCACTCGGTTGCGCGCGCTGATCATGGTGACCCCACGGCCAAAAACCGGGTAGCCAATCGATTCGCTGCCTTCGATGTCACGACTGAAACCGTCGATGACCGTGCCGCGTACCTGTTTGCATGCCGACGCGTTGGCGAGAATGTCGCCCCAACAGGAGATGCCTTCGATACCACCAGCAATCACCAGAACACGATCGTCGGTGTCGATCTGTTCAACCACGGGGGTAATCAGGTGCACAGTGGGGGCGTTGTTAGATTTAGGTGCGAGCAGAACGGTACTGGCGCGACCGACGATCTTCGGGCAGTTCCACAGCGGACGCAGCCCGACAGTGGCACCCGGCAGGCCGAGGAAGTCGAGCGCGTCGGATACCGTATTGGTATCTAGCGTTGCCAAGCGATCCAGCAAACTATTATTGGTCATGGGGGAGCCCCTTTAGTGGCGGAGGCTTCCAGTGTCAGTTAGACAATTTGATAGGTATATTACTAATTACAGAAGTATCAGATACGTTAAACCTATGGATTAATCATGATCAATTTCCGTCTGATCCGTCATCTCTGGCTGTTCCTTGCCGTTGCCGAAGAGCAGAACTTTGGGCGTGCTGCCAAGCGCCTAGGCATGTCTCAACCCCCCTTGAGCGAACAGATTCAGGTGCTGGAGCAAGCGCTGAAGGTCACGCTGTTCGAGCGATCTCGACGTGGAGCGAAACTAACTCCCGTGGGTGCGGCAATTTTGCCTGCAGTGCGCAAATTCGCTGAGCAACTCGAACGATTGGAGTTGGCGGTGGAAGAAGCAGTGGCGGGCCAGTCGGGGATGTTGACTATTGGCGCAATATCCACAGCGATGTTCGACGTTTTACCGGGCCTGATCGAGCAATTGAAAAACGATTACCCGCACTTGACGGTATCCGTGCGGGAAATCGACAGCGTCGAGGCTGTTCCAGCACTTGAAGCCGGAGATATCGACCTGGCATTCGCCCGACTGGACGGTGATCTCGGCGGGTCGGTCGATTCACTGCCGCTTCTGGAAGATCGCCTGGTGGTGGCCTTACCGAGCGATCATGCCTTAGCTTCACGCACGCGAATCAGCCTATCCAGTTTGTCCAACGAACCTTTGGTGATGTTTGCCCGAAAGGTCAGCCCAGTGTATTTCGACAATCTGATCGCCACCTGCCGAGCGAGCGGTTTTTCCCCTCGCGTGTTGCATGAAGTGCGTTCAGTCGCTTCGCAGATTGCCTTTGTAAGCTATGGCCAAGGCATCGCATTGGTACCAGCCTCACTAAAAAAACTGGCACCCAACAATGTCGTATTTCGAGCTTTGAGCCAGAAGCTAAATGTCGTAACCACGGCGGTTGCCTGGAATGCAGATCGGCCCAATCCGCTAGTAGAAGAAGTCGTTGCGCGTTTTCGGGCGAAGGCGTGAGTAGATTGGGAACGCGAAAGTTTAGTGATAGGTTTAGCGTATCAAAGCCTTCCACAATCAGGATTTTACAGAACGCACGAATCCCTTGAAATTGCATATCTGACTGCCAGCGACTCTCATGTGGCGGCAATCCTTTTCGTTCAAGGAGCTATTAACGTGTCCTCATCAGAAACGTTCACTCACACGCAACTCCCTCTGACGGTAGAGGGTGTCCAGCTGAACGTCGCCGCCATTCACAGGAATGGCGATTTGGCACCGATTGTATTCCTGCATGGTTTTGGTTCGACCAAAGAGGACTATGCCGATATCGCGCTGCAAGCGGAGTTCGTCGGTCATCCTTTCATCGCCTACGACGCCCCCGGATGCGGGGAAAGCCAGTGCAGTGACCTTTCCAAGGTTTCCATCCCATTTTTGATGCAGGTAGCACTACAGGTGCTGGAGCATTTCGAAGTCGAGCGCTTCCATCTGGTCGGTCACTCCATGGGCGGGTTGACTGCTCTGATGCTGGCCCATCAGTTCCCGGAGCGGATAATTAGTTTTGTCGATATAGAGGGCAATATTGCTCCGGAAGACTGCTTCCTCAGCCGTCAGATCGTCGACTATCCGAGTAATGATCCCGAGGCATTTTTCGCGGCCTTCATCGAACGTGCCAGGCACGCCCCGGCATACGCCAGCGCATTGTATTCAGCGAGCTTGAGACACAAGGTGCGTGCTGGGGCAGTACGAGGGATTTTCGAGTCGATGGTCGATCTGTCCGACAACGCCGATCTGATGGGTAAATTTCTTGGATTGAAGTGCCCGAGAATGTTCATGTACGGCGAGCAGAACGCGTCACTGTCCTATCTTCCGCATATCCAGGCTCAGGGGGTACGCCTGGCCCAAATTCCCGCCTGCGGACACTTTCCTATGTATTCCAACCCGATCGCGATGTGGAGCCAAATCGCTGATTTCCTGATCAGCAGCCAATCCGGATAAGTCTGGTCGTCTTGAGCGCTCCCTGATACTTCGCGGGAGCCTGACAGGCTTGGCGGTTGCGATTCAAAAAGCAAGTTCAGCTATTTCACGTGCCCCTTGCAGTGGCTTGTAAGGGTGCGTGCACGCTTGAAATCTATAACAACAAGAGGTTCAAATCATGCTTGAAGTCATTAACAGCTTTCTTTCTGGAAAGCTCCTGATCGTGCTCATCGTGGGCCTAGGTGGCTACTTCACCATCCGTTCGCGCTTTGTGCAGTTCCGCCATTTCCTACATATGTTCAGTGTTTTTCGCGATAGCGTTCAGAAGAGTGCGGGCCAGATCAGCTCATTCCAAGCGTTAATGCTCAGCCTGGCGGGTCGCGTGGGCGCGGGAAATATAGCCGGTGTCGGATTGGCGGTGACGCTGGGCGGGCCTGGTGCGGTGTTCTGGATGTGGGTGACCGCGCTGGTGGGTATGTCCACCAGCTTCTTTGAATGTAGTTTGGGGCAACTGTACAAACGGTGCGATTCCAAGGGGCAGTTTCGCGGTGGGCCGTCGTATTACATCCAGTACGGATTGAAACAAGCCTGGCTTGGAAAAATCATGGCCTTGTTGCTACTGGTAACCTTCGGTTTTGCATTCAATGGGCTGCAATCTCATGCAGTGACTCACTCGCTGAATAATGCGTTCGGTTTCTCTACTACCTACTCAGGTGTGGTGATTGCTGTATTACTTGGCTTGGTTTTCATCGGCGGAATCAAACGTATCGCTGCCGTTTCTGACTTGTTGGTGCCAGTAAAGACCTTGGCCTACATTGGCGTTACCGTATATGTGATTGTGCTTCAATTTGATCATGTCCCTGGCATGTTGATGACCATCTTTAAAAGCGCCTTCGGTCTGGATCAGGCATTCGCCGGCCTAGTCGGCAGTGCCATTGTCATGGGCGTCAAGCGTGGCGTGTTTGCCAACGAGGCAGGACTGGGCAGTGCTCCGAACGTAGCCGCAGTGGCGAAAGTCGACCACCCGGCTGCTCAAGGGGTAGTTCAAGCTTTCAGTGTTTTCCTTGACACCTTTGTGATCTGTACCTGCACAGCGCTGCTGATTCTGCTGTCGGGATTTTACACGCCCGGTTTCGAAGGTGATGGCTTGGTACTCACACAGAATGCACTGGCAGCAGTGGTTGGAGACTGGGGACGTACTTTCATCAGTGTGGCGTTGGCTCTGTTTGTCTTCACTTCGATCCTATACAACTACTATCTGGGTGAGAACAATTTGCGCTTTTTGCTCGGTGACAAGCGCAGTGCCGTCATTGTCTATCGTGGTTTAGTCTTGTTGCTGATCCTCTGGGGGGCTGTCCAGAATCTGGACACGGTTTTCGCCTTTGCCGATATCACCATGACGTTGCTGGCCCTCGTGAATCTGATCGCCCTCGCGCTGTTGTTCAAGGTCGGCATGCGCTTGCTGAGCGATTATGATCAGCAACGCAAAGCAGGCATCAAGACTCCGATCTTCGACTCAAGCCTGTTCAAGGATCTTGATCTTGATCTGAAGGCATGGCCGCCTCGGCCAACAGTGAACAACAACGTTTCTGAGCCTGCAATTCAGGTAGTTGCATCCGCAATACAAAGATGAAAAGTGCCATGTCCGCCGGATGAAGTTGGCTTACAGGCTCATCACCTCCTGTACCATGCAACAACACCCACTATGAGCATTGAAAATGGAGTTTCACTCGGTTCTTGCCTTTACACTGGTTGCTGCAATTGCCATTGCTAGTCCAGGGCCTGCCACCTTGATGGCAATCAACAACAGCCTGGCCCATGGGCAACGCAGCGCAGTGTGGTCGTCCCTTGGTAATGCTTGTGGCCTGTTCTGCCTATCTGCCGCAGCCATGCTGGGGTTGGGGGCGTTGCTTGCCAGCTCTGAATGGCTGTTTAATGCGGTAAAGATCATCGGTGCGGGCTATCTGGTTTACTTGGGGGTAAGGCAGTTGTTCAAAAAGAGCCCGGTATGCAGGATAGCTCAAAGAAGAGCAGGCCTACTCGCTTAAAACTGTACAAGTCTGCTTTCCTGACGGCGGTGACCAACCCTAAGGCAACGATGTTCTTCACTGCGCTGTTCCCGCAATTCATCGACCAGAGCGCGACGTTGCTGCCGCAGTTTCTGATCCTCACCTCGATCTTCATGGCGTTGTCGGTGGCGTCGCTGAGCCTGTATGCGGCGCTTGCCTCTCGAGCCAAGGGCGTACTGACCCGGCCCGACCTGTCCCGGTGGGTCAGCCGGGTGGTGGGGTCGACGTTCATCTGCTTCGGAGCAGCCATCCTGACCATGCGTCGCCAGGCTGCATAAGAGGAGGGCGGCTAGTCGCTCTTTCGGGCCAACTGGGCCCGGCTAGTCTACCAAGCTCGTGAGCTACTCACTCGGGGGCCATAAGCACGGCGAGCGTTAGGTTGATGAACTCTTCGTTCTTGCTGATTGTGTCCAAAGCACCACGAACATTACCAGCGACCTCTGCTGATCCACGCTGCTCGACCCAGAGTGTCAGCTCCATAATGGCAGCCTCAAGTGCGAGCTGGTTTTGATTGATCTTGAAGAGCAGGGAAGGGAGTAGGTCTGCGTTCGACATCGTGATTTCTCCATGGAAGAGGGCGCCGTAGCAAAGTGTCTGGTAAGCCGGACGCGGCTCCGATACCTTCGCGGCCTGGCTGACCAAATGATTTTGGTTTGAGTACAAAGGGCCCGAGAGGGCCCTTTGTGTTCAGCAATGCAACAGCAAACTCCACCAATCGAGTAATTGAAGTTGCTATCGGGAACGGTCTCGCCGTCCTTTAAGCTTGTAGACGCATCCGCCAAACAACAATGCCACGCCTGCAGGCACCAGAATCGATGGTCTGTGCCCGGTTGTACGCCAGCCACCTTCAATACGGCGATTACCTCCTGGCGGCGCAAACAGATTCCCTGATGACGATTCAGACTGTGGGCCATGTTCTACACCCAAGCGAGTCAGCCATCCTGACACGAGCCTGAACCCCGGAACCAGGAAATGTGCCAGACGGGCCATCGTGGCCGCACCTCCCACCGTGGTGCTGGGTCTTGGACGTAACGCACAGGCAACCATCGCTTGGGCGACGAGATGCGGATCATAAAGGGGCGGCGGTGGCTTGAGCGCATGACCGGTGAAGTTACCTGCATCACGAAATCCCGGTGTGTCCATGACAGCCGGATAGATGTCGCACACATGGATATCGGGGTAGCCGATCAGCTCCCCGCGCAACGCTTCACTCAAATCGCGCAAACCGTATTTACTGGCAGAGTAAGCAGCGGCATAGGGTTGTGCGACCCAGCTCCCTAGCGACAGGTGTTGATCAACGTGCCGCGTTTTTGCGCCTTGAAGTAAGGCCATGCCACATAGGCGCCGCGCAGGTATCCGATCAGATCCGTTTGCAGCACTTGCTCGTGTGCTTCAAGCGGTGTTTCCTCGAACCTGCCAACCGCTCCGACGCCCGCATTGTTAATCCAGATGTCGATGCGTCCATCGCCAAACGCGGCAGCTTGATCCGCCAGATCCCGCATCTGTTCGCTGTGAGTGACATCTGTGCAGACTGCCAAGGCTGTGGCACCGCGCGCGGCACATTCTTCGACGACTTCAGCGAGCGCGGCTTCGTCACGTGCCCCCAGTACCAGGCGGGCGCCCTTACTGGCGAATGCATGAGCTGCTGCGCGACCTATGCCGCTTGATGCCCCGGTGATGACCACCAGTTTGTTGTAGAGGGCGCTTGTCGGGTCTCTGCGGTACACCTCAGGACGGTCTCTAACCTCTGATGAGGGTAAATCCACTTGGGCGTTGTATCGCATCTTGTTCAGCTTCAAACGTGCGCCATCGATCAAGGTCAATGTCAGGTCTTCAATGGTACCGGCGACTCGATCTGGAAATACCGGTTCGCCTACAGGATCATGTTCGTCGTACAAAAATCGCTGACCTTCCAGCCACCCGACGGCAGTCATTAATTCGGGGCCCAGATAATATTTTCCGTCGAGGAAGAATCCCGGAAAATTTCGTGTGCGTTCCAGGCTTTCGACGGCGTAACGCTCGCCAGGCTTCATACCGGTCAATGAGTCGATCATGGTGACATCCTCGGGTTCGCTGGTGTTGAGATAGAGGATGGGCTGTCTTCATTGTTCCATCGAGATGACTGAAAGGCAGATAGGCGTCCCTTCAGGTATTTGAGTGTGGCTTTTCAAACTCGCTGATAGCGTTGAGGTCAACCGATCAACACATTGCAAATGCGCGCAGCGCGCTGGGAGATCGGATGGACAACTATCACATCACCAAGACCGACAAGCTCTGGGCACTGACAAAGGAAGGCGCGCAAAGGGCGTCGAAGACGGCCTCGACCAAGGCTGAAATCACCGCGCTGGCGGGTGAGTTCCTTCAGGGCAAAACTGCGTCGCTGAAGATTCACAAAGAGGACGGGACTATTCAGGAAGAAAGAACTTTTCCTCGTAGTGCTGACCCACGAAAATCCAAAGGCTAGCCAGTCATCCTGATGATTCAATGCTGATGCGGACGGCCGGTCGGATCTTCGATTTGGATGACCTTTCCACTGCGCCAGGCGTCAGCACCTGGGTCAATAGCTGGTGCAGGGATGTCGGCCCGAGCTTTCTTTTTCTGGGTGCTATCGACGCCAAGTCTTCTGTCCCGATCGGTCACCAGTCGCTGCTCGATCTGGCCATCAGCGGTGAATCCCATCATCAGTTGCGGAACCCCCAGCGGTAGATCTTTGTTGAGATCGGTGTGCCACGTATGCCAGGTCTTGCCATAGGTATGGATGAGCTTTTCCATAAGCGCATGTTCTGCAATGTCCGGAATGCCGGGGGCAACCAATTGGCCGGACTTCACCTCATGAACATGACTGTGCCACAGCGCTTTTTCAGCGTCGGGCAGTTTGGCAAACAGCTGTTCACTGATGATGTATTCCACCCCCATGAGCTTCGCGTCCTTTCGATTGCCATCGTAGATCACGCATTGGATTACTTCTTCATTCAGGATGGAGCAATAGTGGTGAGCTTCCATTTGAACCTCAGGGTGGCCATTGTAGAAATGGAATCCATCCAGGTAGGCATTGAGTGCATCGATGGGTGGGCGTGACTGGAGTAGGGCGGCGCCCGCATCCAGTGTGCGGGTCGTGGTTGTCTTTTCCTCGCCCGGTGCAATGACATTGGACGACGTAGTGTTACCGGCGCATGCAGTCAGCAAGCCGAGAATCATCAGCATCAACGATGTTCTGGATGCGATGAAGCGTGCGCTGAGGATTATTTTTTTCATTGCAGACTTATCCAGGCTACCTCGCTAAGGTGCGTAGAGTTTCAAGCGCTCAATGACGTGCACTCGACCCAGTCCGAGTGTCCAGGGCCGTCAATATTTCATGGGCGGCTTCCACCTTCGCAGGGAGGGGATAGTCCTTGTTCGCCAGCGTCACGATGCCCATGCTCTTGGCTGGAACAAAGGCCACGTAAGCGCCGAAACCGTCCGTCCTGCCTGGCTTGTTGATGAGCACGTTTCCCTGCGGTGGCAGCGGAGGGTTGAGCCGGGTAATTTCATGGGGCTCAAGGATCATCGGGTACGAGTTGCCTGCGAGCAAGCGGTCGAGCTCTATTGGATATGGGTAGAACTCCCATCCCAAGCCCTGCGTCATTTCTGCGACCTTGTAGTAGCCTGTATGCGTTGCAGTGATGGCACGTTGCAGAGCCTCATCCAGATCCACCTCCTGCATGTTTGCCTCGACGAAACGAATCATGTCCGCTGAGCTGGATGTCACGCCATAACCTTCGGCATATAGAACACCCGGCACCATCCTGGACGGTACTCCCTCTGGGCTATAGCCGTACGCGTAATGACTCATTTGCGCTTGAGGGACTCTGACGTAACTTTGCTTCAGGCCGAGCATGGGAAACAGCTTCTTTTCCAGTAGATCTTCGAAAGGCTCCCCCATGCTCTCGGCGGTCAGAAGGCCGAGCAGACCGATGCTCGGGTTCGAGTAGAGCCTCATTGTTCCGGCGGCATAGTTCGGTTGCCAGTTTTTGTAATAACCGATCATCTTTTCGTGACTGTCCACATCGCCCGGAAACTGCAGCGGCAGACCACCGGGCGTGTAGGTTCCAAGATCGAGCAGGCTAATGTTGTCGAAACTGCTGCCACGCAGCGAAGGCAGGTATTGGCTTGCGGGATCAGACAGGGAGAGCTTTCCGATTTCCTGCGCGTAGGATGCGAGGGTCGCCGTGAAGATTTTACTAATTGAGCCGATCTCGAAAATCGTCTTCTCGGTAACCTTCGGCTTCCCTTCTTCCATGGAAATGACGCCGTAGTTAAAGTAATACTGCTTCCCATGGAGTGTTACCGCCACCGCCATGCCAGGAATGGCATACTTTTGCATCACCGGCCGGATAGCCGCGTCCACGACAGCCCTGAGCCTGTTTTCTACATCATCCCCGGCGACGCAGCTGCCTGCGCCGAGGAAAAATGCGGTAACGGCAAGGGCGCCCAGCTTGGTCATAGTCCTTTCGTACATGATTGAAAGATCCTCCATGCATTTGGAAAACAGTGGAACTTTCTTGGTCTTCATGTTCGATAAAAAAACGTTACAAAGTATTATTTTGTGAAGAGAATAACACGGAGGCATTAATTGCGTCCGCATCAGTGCCCGATTCCAATATATTCATCAGAATATTAGAATTTATCACCAGCCTTCTAATAGTGACTTTGCCTAGGACGATTAATAATTATTTGAAGTCGTGTTGACTTAATATTAGCTCGCCTATACTGACACTTTAGAATCATTGGAAATATTTATTATAGTTAATGGCCGTAAGCCAATAAATATGCGCAAATTTAACGCTGTGAAGGACGTTGGGCGCTGAAAGCCCTGCTCATTCTTGACGCTGTGTGTGCGGTTGTCGAGAGACCGCTTCTGGCCGATTCTGTTGAAAAAGTCGGCCATAATTTCCACGGCAGAAAAGTACGCGCTTGAGATTGAAATCCTTACTTTGAGCAGAGCATTCCGGGCTCAGATTTCGCGTAGCTGTGCGCAAAAAAGGCGTTTTCAGCAGTCAGTCCGTGGGCGGTCTGGAAGGATCGACTTTTTCAACAGAATCGGCCGATGGCTGCCCGTCGACGTGAGTGGCGCGGCCTTTTCGGAGGTCAGCTTGCTGAAAGCCCAACCGTACTATTGGCAGATCACTCAGGTGCCATGAGCACCGCAAGGCTCAGGTTGATGAACTGCTCATTCTTGCTGATTGTGTCTAGAGCACCACGGACGTTATCGGCGACATCCGAAGATCCACGCTGGTCGACCCAATTGGCCAACTCCATGATAGCGGCCTCAAGGGCGAGCTGGTTTTGATTGATCTTGAAAAGCAACGATGGAAGTAGGTCTGAATTTGGCATCGATTTTCCTCCATGAAAAAGCCAAGTTTAGCAGTAAAAAATTGAAGGATCGGCTACGTCACCTCAACGCCAGAGCAGGCGAAACATTTGGTCGTGAATTTGCTTCCGCGCCTTCCTTGACTACTGGGTTTCCTAGACAAGAATGAGTTCAAATTCCCCATTCGAAGGAACGTCATGATCTCCGCTCTTGAGCTCCGACATATCATTGAGAGCGGTTTATTACCACGCTCCTGTACCTGCACCGTGAACCCAAAAGGGGCGCTTTTGATCAAGATGATTGAGCCTTCCTCGGGCCGTGTCGAACTGTTTGTCCCCGGGGTTTTGGCATCGGAGCTCACCTCCAGTCGGGCGATTTCGAATTTGATCAGTGAACTCAGAATTGAAATGGCGGCTCGCCAAAATGTTCTGTGCATGGGCGCGACGGTGAATGGTTGAGTTGCAGCATCAGAACCCGCAGGCTACGTCGATTCAAATTTTCCGGATGGGTTGATCAGGCTGCAGGAGGGACGCCACAGCGATGACCAGGTCGTCCAGTGACCAGGGCTTGTGTAGATAGATGGTTGATGGAGGTACTGTTGTGGGATCTATCAGATACCCTGACGTCAGAATTGCACCGATGTACGGCCATCGACCCCTTACCATCTCGATGAATTCGATACCTTGGATTTGCCCCGGAACACTTTGGTCTGCTATCACCAGCCGGCACTGATCATGCCCTTCCAGCAGATAGGTTAACGCGTCATCAGCAGAGTCGAACGCTACTGCTTTTGCGCCTATCTCCACCACGATATCCACCATCAGCGAACGCAACGTCGGGTCGTCTTCGATGACGATAATCTCTCCTTGAATCGGCAATATCCCTTCCCAGTTGACGTTCACTCATCGATTCCTTAGCCGGGCCCAACGTGCCGACATTTGTAAAGTAAGACTCTGAGTCTATGCCCAATTTCGAGATGCCCGACCCTGAAAACAATTCGTTTTGATGTCTCAAGTCAACGGTTGGCTGGTTACGGTTGAGGAGAGGGTGCGTCGTTGCTGTTGCCCAGCATGCCACCCCAGATGACTGATTCTGAGATGATCGTGACCGCCTGTCATTGGGGTTGAGAATCGTTCTAAAGATTCATGTCTGGATAGATACCAGCCATCCCATACTGAAATCATCATGACCACCAGCGATTCACTTCCATCAGCGGATGGCAAATCTTCCACGTCGTCCAAGGGCTCGATTGCGTACCAGTGCAGAAAGGAGCGTGAACTAGCCCACGCCTATGCTCTGGAGGTTTCTGCAATGCGTGAAGCTCTAACTGTTCAGCGGAAGCTTTGCTCGACGCGGATGAGGGCTTTTAGACGGATGCTGGCGGAACTGGACGTCACTGCCCGCAACGATAAGACAAGGTTACCTGGATGGCCGCCCGAATGATGGAACGGACGTAGTCGTCCGTGCTGTGCCGCGCCGAGCTTTTCCGAATGAAGGTGGCCATGCCTGAGTCCTAGGGCAGACGGGACATCAGGGATAATCCATTGCCGCCAAATGCGAATTCCGACATTAAAAATCAAGGTATAACGCCTACCCTAGCGGACTCGGAGAATCTTGGTTTCCGTGGCTTTATTCGATGATTGAATCAATCGATACTCACCGGGCGTCATGCCGAACCAGCGCAGGCAAGCCTTGTGGAAACTGCTGTGATCATGAAAGCCGAGTAGGTGAGTCACATGCTGCAAATTGAAATGGGAATGACGCAGGTAGAAGTCAGCTAATTGCTGACGCACATAGTTCAGGATATCCGTGAATTGCGTACCCGCTCTCTCCAGTGCCCGTTGCAGTGTTCGTTTGCTGATGCTCAGCGCAGCCGCAATCGATTCCATATTACACGGTACCTGGCTTTGTTCCAGACTCAGGCGTTTGGTGATCAGTGCACGAGTCATGCACACCATGGTGGAGTCATTCAACAGGTCGAGCTGAGCATTGGCATAGCTGTAATGTAGCTTGGCCAACGCTTCGTTGGCCGTGGTCAACGGGCGCAGTAGCTCCTCACCGTCGAATAGGATGCTGTCAGAGGCTGCCCCGAAACGCAGCTCGCAACCAAACAGATGTTGATGCTCAAGGATGTCTTTCGGTTGGGGATAGCTGAATTCCACACTCAACGGTTTTACCGATGTGCCACCGCTCAGCCAACGATAGGCGCCAAGCAGTGTTCCAAGGCTGGCATCAGTGTATTGGCGGGGCTTAATGGAGTCGCGCTGATGATGATCGAGCGTAACCAGGCGGTAATGCTGTTCTTCCTGGACAACAAAAAGGGTGAAACCTGTACCGATCAATGGGCTGAAATGAAGCAGACGTTCGAATGCCTGTTTCAGGTTCGAACTGGACATCATGCTGTAGCCGACGACCTGAAACTGGCCTGGGTGGAAGTGCTTGGCCGATTTCAAACCGATGTCTGGATCGCCGGTAGCTTGAGCTGCCAGATCCCAAAGATGGTAGAGAGTGCTTCGTTCACAGAAAGATCCAGGTATAGCTGTGAGCTTTATATCAAGCCCAGCCTCCTGGCACAGACGTTCGACATCCAATCCATGTTCCGAAAGTGTGTTCACCAGCACGCGGGCATAGCCTGTACTAATTTTATACATAACAATCCCATCTTCTGTTCAATCAGGCGTCCATGACTGCTCAAGCAAAATCGATGCCCGTACGTTATTGGAGTGTCTGAGGCGGGGGGTTGTATCGCGTCATGAGTAATCTCGAATGCATGATGGCATTTTCATATTTCAGATCCGCATGTCGACGCTTCTCCTGATATAGGCTGAAAGCTTTCGTGTCCAAATAAGGACAATCAAGAATATCCAACGCGGCGCAGCTCGAGCTTCGTGCTTCGCTGAGACGTTGGTGATTACGTTCAAGATCCGGATGGGCAGGCTGGATTGGCTTCGAAAAATTGCCTCACAACTGCAATAAATTTAAGACGATGCCGACCAGCAACCTCTCATTGCCAACGCCGCTGGCAGATCGGCACAGACAAGGAGCTGATGGCTAAACTTGGCGAGTTCAGGCTCTTGGCATTTCTGCTCGTTTAGGAGTCATAGGTTCAGGGCATCATTTCGACCATCAGAAAAAGGTAGTTAAATGCGCTATTAGCAGGCATCCAATGTCGAAATGCACCGTGTTGGTGATCGATCCTGGTCATGATGCCCTGTCTATGTGAATTTTTTGTGTATCGAAGAAGCTGGTAGGAAATGCCAGGTTCTTCTTGACCGCCTCTGGGGTCAATGTCGGCCCTGATGAAGAACAAGGGCGATGAGCCAAGAGCCAAGAGCCAAGAGCCAAGAGCGCTGCCGCTTCCTGCCAGTGTTTTCGGCAGGATCGGTAAATACGACCTACTTGCACCGAAAGCGTCATCGCTCCGAACTTTCGCTCGATTTTCCCAGTCGACCAGACACCCAGCCTCATTAGCGCTCGCGGTTAAGTGCCTATGAGAATCTCCGTCGCAAGCGGCCCAAGACGGATCGGGTACAACTACAAATTGGTGGTCGCGATAAATTGTCTTATTTGTGTCGGTGCTGCAGAGCGCATTCAGTGTCATGGCCCATGGGAAGAGAGAAATTGTCCGGATTGCGGACGCTACCGAATTTCTGATGAGCTCATCTTGACCTTGATGGAGGAGGGCCAGATTTTCGATGTCAGCAAAACAAGAGATTGGCTTGATAGCCGGCGTATTGAAGTCGCGATTCCTTCTATCGAGATTCATCAAGCCCTCCTGGTGCCTTGAGTCGACAGTATCGGGCGCCAGCCTCGAATCAATCTGCTCACTCCGGAGCCATGAGACCACTGTTGCAAGAGCGTAGGGACAGCGTCTCATGTTCTTCCAGCATCAATCGTGGCTGACAATGCGCTGCCGGCAGGCCGTCCAGCACTAATCGACGTCAAAACACGCTGTGTGGTCTATCGTCTGACCATGATGACCAATCTATGTGAATTTATTGTCTCACCGCACATATAGGCTTCGTCCAGGCCCCAAGCTCCCGCCTGTTTTTTAAGAGGCTGGCCAAGGGACTACGCAATCTGCGCATTGGAAAATCAGGATGATGTTGACTACGCGGCGCAGCTCCTTGATTGGATTCATTATTTTGGCCGTTGGCCTGGTTGGGTTTTCGGCCTTGTTACTCTTGAAGTCCGAGACTCAACGCAGAGAAACGCGTTTTTCTGAGTACGTGCGGAATATTACCGGCATTGTGCACAATCGGCTTGATACCAATGAAGCCGTGTTGGCGGGTTTTTCTGCGTTTCTACAGGCCGTCGATCAGAGCGATACGGATGCTGCAGCCCGTTATGCGGCAGCCGTTTTATCAGCTTATCCACATATTTATATGCTCGAGGCGGCGAGGGCGGTACCTATTGCTGAGCAGGCTGCCTTTGAAAATCTTCTGCGCCGCACCTGGCGGCCTGACTTTGAACTCAAGGATTTTCCGAGCCTCACTCAACAACCTGCCCAACACCAGGCCTATCTCACCGAGACTTGGCCTGTGCTATTCATGTACCCGTTACTCCCGGAATCCAGTTCAATCTATGGCGTCAGGCTGGAAACCGTCGCCTATCTTTCCTATGCGCTGGCTCGAACCCAAAATAATCAGAAGCCCGTCGTATCACCTGTTTTCTCAATGTATGAGGGTGGCAACGCTTACATTTTGATGCAGTCGGTCATTCGGCCTGAACAGGCACGAGAGAACACCCGCCCCAATTTTTTTGGAAGCACGATGGTGTCTTTGCTATTGATCAAGACGGGCTCGCTATTGGATGCAGTGAATAATGCGAACGTGGATCCCCTCGTACACATCAGCGCTGTCCTGAAAACCGCTGCAGGGACTGAAAGTAACGTGTTTTCAACGCAGGCCGCGCAAGCCGGTTTCCTGGATCGCTTATTCTTGCCATTACTGACTGACCGGGTTGAGATCAAGAGTGTTTCACAACCGATGACCTTATCGTTTGAGCGTCAGTTGCGCTTAGGCGACGTTTTGACTGGGGAAACGTTGATCATCCTTGCGGTTCTGGCAGGAACGCTCGTGCTGATGCCGGTGGTATTGATTCGGCATTTCAAGGCGATAGAAAGAGCAGAGCTCGAACACGAACGTTCGGCCTATCTCGCAAGCCATGATGTGCTTACCCAGCTGCCTAATCGCTACCTCTTTGCCGATCGTTTTGATCAGGCCTTATCCGATTGGAAAGAGAATGGTATTCCGTTTGCCGTGATGTTGATCGACCTGGATCACTTCAAGAAAATCAATGACAAATACGGCCATGAGGTCGGCGATCAGGTTCTCTGGGCGGTCGCCAATCGCATGCTTCAGGCCACTCGTTCGTGTGACACCGTCGCACGCTACGGCGGGGATGAATTTGTCGTGTTGATCACCAATATCACCCAGAAAGAATGCGCTGAAATCAGAGCTGAGCGAATGCTGGCAGCTATCTCCCAGTCGGTCGAAACGACGGTGGGAGAGCTGACGCTCTCATGCAGTATCGGGGTTTCGCTTTGTCCTACCCATGGTCAAAGCCTCGATACATTGCTCAAGGCTGCGGATCAGGCCATGTATGGCGTAAAGGAACTGGGGCGAAAGGGAGTGGCAATGCCGGAAACTCGTACGGTTTAGTTCTCTGGTTTCCTTGGCATTTCACGTTCCGGAGACATCGAAATTGCGAACCGTTCCTATGCCGCTCGCTTCTCATCAGAAACTGCCGAAGAATGCTTGCCGTGATGGCCTATGGCCTCTAATACTGTGGGTAGCTTGGAGAGGGCGTGAAGATGATTTCAAGATTTGTTGTTGTGCCTGCAATCCCAACGGAAACGGGATCGATGCGTAACGGATCGCGTTACTACTGCCAGACCGCACCGATAGGCTTCAACCTCTATGACAATGAGGGAAAGCTGCGGCTGAAGCCAACCTATCAGACCCGAGAGGAAGCTGAGCGTGAGTGCCAGCGGGTTAACCTGGAGCGGTTACAAACCGTCCTGTCAGAGTGAGGATCCATTCCGATCCTCTAGACGTTGACCAATGCCAGGCGGTTACTCGACATTAGGCATTCTGGCCCCCAGCAGATCAGCGGGGTCAAGCGGTGCCGTAACGTACGCTCCTCTCCCGTAGATGCTCGGCGTTCAATAGTGAGCAAACAGCCTCTGCATCGGCCCTGACTTCGAATACGCCATGCTTGCTAGCTGAGCCTCCCTCCACGAGATCTACAACCCTATATTGCTTACTGCCATCGTCCAGTTTGGTGGTCTTGATGACTTTGAATCGTGGCTGCATGGAGGCGTTCCCTGCTAAAGAGTGGTGCCCTACAAGTACCGGCATGACTCCATGATTTCAACCGCTGTTCAGGACTGAGCTGAGACAATTTATGACAGCGCATGGTGCTTTTCCCTTGGGAGGGACGGCGCCTCAGTGTGTTTAGGGCTTTGCATTTCTTGGTTACAAGGAATGTCGAGCAGAGGTTATCGAGAAGAAGCTCTGCTGCTCACGCGCCCACGGAAGTGCCATAGCGCTGACGGCTTTCAAGAGACCCGACACAACCCTGCGTCGAACTGCAGTCCTCGCAGTAGTCATTTTGCCTATGCGCTCGGTACTCCAGGCATTTTCCTGTTGATTTTGCGCCAAGCAACTTGGCGGAGAACAGGGAGGTTGTTACTCTCGTTCTAACTGCCTGGCATCGGAGGTTACGGCTTCCATGATAGACATCAGCTCCTCAAGCAATTCCGCATAGTAGCGAGTGAGATAGCCGGCAATAGCATCGTTTCGAAGGATACGCACGAGATAACCCTTGGCCACAACCAAGACCAGCATTGTCTCACCCAGTGTGTCCTCAACCTGTTTGTAATCATGCTGAAGGTTCTCCATCTCCCGCTCCATGCGGGCTATGTCAACGGCACTGACGTCACTTAGTTTTTTCTTCTTCTCAACCAGCATCTCCGGTCGCGACGCCGCCAAGACCATTCGTGCATAATTTCTCGTAAAGCAGTTGGCCGAGATCATCATTTCAACTGTTTCAATCTGGCGGATGGGCTTCATCAGTCGAAGGGCACGGAACACGTCCTGCGATACCATGCGAACCTTCAGCATCTCCGCGACCTCAGGCGCGATGCCTTTCAGCAAATTTTCTCTCTCATGAACTCTCTCCACATTGATCCCAAGCACCGCCGCAATGCGAGAAGCTGCGATGCCTTTTTTCAGAGCGGAAATGATCATTTTATGTTCTTGGATCGGTGTCAGTCGGTTGATTTGCCGGTTGTAAGTAAAGCCCTCATCGTCGGTCGAAATCAGGCATAGCGCCTCAGTTGCCCCCAATGCCTTGAGTGCCTCTAAGCGAAAATGCCCATCCAACAGCATGAACAAAGTCACTCCATCGGCGACCACAGGTTTGGGGTGAACCACCAACGGCTCAACAACTCCGAGCTCTTTTATTGAGCTCAAAATGCTGGCGTACTTTTTACTTCCGGGTGTCAGTTGGTCGACCTTACGCGAGGGTAGGATTCGCTCGAGGGGAATCGCAATGACACGCTGCTCGAATGCCTGCTTGACCTCTGTATTCACGGCGTCTCTCCCAATATCCGGTCAGCCAGTGGTTTGGGCATGTCCGGAATTTCTTCGTTACGAAGCAGCGTCCTGAAATAGTCATCGGTTAGCAATTTGCGCATGGCGGTGACGATGATCAGCAGCCGTTGTTCGTTGATGTCCGACTTTTTAATCATGACCTTCTGGCGCCGAACCTCTACTTGATAGGCGTGTAGAAGCTTCTGAGGTGTCGGCTTCTCCGTACGAGGCGCTTGCTGGCCATAGCGCTTGCCGAAGGTTTTTCGTTTATCAACGAGGCGGCGCACCCTCATCAGTTGTTCGCCTTTCAGTACGCCGCTTTCGTAGGCTTCAATCATGGCCTGCTGGAGATCAACATCCTTAGAGCGAGCAATTTCCATGGCCAATTTTATCGATAACCAACCTTTCTCCACCGCAGCGATCAGGCGCTCTTCTCCCTGGCGCAAAAGCACAAGGATTCCGTGTATATAGCCTGCATCCAGACAGGTTTTTTCGGCGATCTGCTGGCAGGTATATCCACGATCTGAAAGGATTTGGATTGACATCAAAAGCTCACGATTCGAATGTTTTCGGCGTGCTAGGTTTTCAACCAAACCGATCAGATATCGATCCGCTTCGCTTGCGCTTACCACGATGCAGGGAATTTTTTTCTCCCCCAACGCTTGCAACGCTTCGAAGCGACCTTGGCCACAAACAATTTCATAGGACTCGGTGCCGCCTGTCGTAGGAGCGACGGTAATGGGGCGTTTGAGACCTAACGCCGATATGTTCTCCACCAGCCTGGCAAAGACCTGCTTGTTACGCGCTCGAGGATTGAGCACCCGAATATCTTCGATGGGAATGAGCCTAATGGTCGTCTCTTCCGCAACGTGCATCAGAGCTCTGCGATGAGTCTCGATAGCCGTCATGCGACCCTCCTTAAATCACTGCGGCGTGACAGATCAGAAAGAATCTCCAAGTCGTCGAACCGGTAAATCTCGAGGTTGGCCTGGTTGCTTTCCGCCAGTCGCAGCGTTGGTTTTTCAATCTCGATGGTGGGCAGGATGTAGTAGTCCAGTGCAGCTTCTTCTTGCTCCTTCATGCGAACCGCAACGGTTAGATCCGGGCTCAAGCCATAATCGAAACGGATGTTCCATCGCTTGTTACCCGTGGGTGATACCTGACAACGGCTGAGTACAAGAGAGATGGTCACTTCCTGGTTTACCAGCATGAGATCAGTGCGCGGGTCTACCGAGACCTTTCCACCTACCTCCTCAATCTTCTGAGTCGTTTGCTGAAGGAGCAACGGATGCATTTGCCGAAGACGTTTATTGGCTTCGATGTACTGGTAGTCCCGTGCGGGGGAATACCCGATCAGCGAGTAACAGCGAAGCAAGCTCCCGAACCGGTGCTGATAAGCGCTACTTGAAGGGCAGCCCTCAGACTCGTCAATCACAAGTCCCGATAAATATCCTCTGCGCTTATAGATCGTCTTCAGTACATGGAGCATTTCCTCATCAGGCATGCGGTAGGAACGCGTTTCTATGATTGACTGAGCAGCTTTGAATAGGATGACGCTGACAATGGGAAGGAAGGCTCCATCCGCTCGAATCCATTCTTCAGGAGGGTTCTGCGTATACGTTTGCTTCAACTTGAAGGAGGTATGGTTCCAGACGTTGTTGCCAATGTATTTTTCGTTGATCAGCACCTGGTGCACGGTACCCCGAGACCACGTCCCGGAGCGGTCATTGAGTATTCCTTGAGCATTCAACCAATCAGCAATTTCGCGCTCGCTTCGACCCTCCTCAACGAAAAGCCGATAGATGTGTCGAACCATCTCGATCTCATGTTTCGGGCCTGGCACTAAAATTACCCGGTCTGTTTGGATACTTTTGTGCTCGCCAAAGCTCAGCTCATTTTTAGGCGTGCCATTGCCATCGACTAACTGACGTCTCAGACCGTAGCCAGCAGGGCCTCCTTGGCGATACCCCAGTTCGATGAGACGAGATTGCCCAGCAAACACTTTCACCGACAATTCGCGGCTGTACTCGCCAGCCATCATGCGCTTCACGCTTTTGACGATGTTGGAGACCGGTGAGCCGTCGTTGGTGAATTGCTCCGCACAATATTGAACGGATACGCCCGCTTGCCGGCAGCGAACCTCATAGCTAGCACTGACGTCTGGATCCTGGAAGCGACCCCAGCGGCTGACGTCGTAGACCAGGACTGTCGAGTAGTCGGCGAGCCCTTTCTCGACATCGGAAAAGAGCTGTTTGAGAGCATCTCGACCTTCCAGGCGCAGGCCACTTTTACCTGCGTCTGTGTAAACCTTAGTGATGTCTAGGGCGTGGGTGGCGGCATAAAGGCGGATGGTATCGAGCTGGTTTTCTGTCGAGTATTGCTGATGCTCGGTGGACATCCGCACATAAGCCGCCGCCATGGCCGCGCTTGAACCATTGTTATAGGTACTCGCGCCAATGAGAGTTTGCATCGGCAAGTCCTCAACCTGATCGGGCAGCCGCTGAAGGCGAGGCCGGAAGCCGTGATCAGTTACTTCGTTTTTTTTGAAAGTGGCTCTAAAGAAGGTAGAAGACCGGGGAGGGAAAAATGTTCACGAAAACGGGCAATTCTTTTCTGGCTCAGAAGCAGTACGCGGTCGGAATCGCCAAAGCTCTGCATATGGAGCTTGGAGCCACGCACCAGGCGACCAAAACGTTGATGCGTTGGACTAACGCGAATGAAAGGACGGTAAAGAACTGGTTGGCAGGAAGCAGCGGGCCGAGGGGGGAGCATTTGGTGGCGTTGGTCAAGCATTCTGACCTTGCCCTGGCGGCGTTCCTTGGCATGGCAGAGAGGCCGCATGCCTTAACTGCGTCAGAGCTTCCGCTACTCAGGCAGAAGCTTCAGTCTCTGATAGAGGGAATTGACTCATATCTTTGCGTTGGGGAGGCATAGCTGATGGACGTCAGCAATCGGAGACTCGCAAGCATTTGCTGGCTGCGCGTAAGTTTCCTCACTGGGTACAGGGCGCTTTGTTATATTCCCTTGATCTCTAAATGCATGCAGGCCCTTACAAGGATGTGTTGATGCGCGTTCCCCTGACCCTCACCTTGATCGCTGTGCTTTCTGGTTGCGCAGACTCACACCGCTGGTCACCACAACAAAATGGCTCAGCACGTATTACTGCAAACGACCGGGTCTTCGTCACGACGCCTGCTGATGGCGAATACGGTGATAACGTCTACAGCGGCTCTGGTCGTAATACTACGAAGCTTATTTACAACGCCATGAGTGCCAAGTCCCGCCTGGTTCGCATTGGCGGTTTGGCTGAAAACTTTGAGGACGCCGTCGCCCAAGCTCAACGCGCAGATCAAGACATATTGATCTTCCCGACCATCCTGCACTGGGAGGATCGAGCGACAGAATGGTCGATGATCTCTGAAAAAGTAGAAGTCAAAGTCGACGTCATACGGGTTCAAACCGGTGACGTCATCAGTTCTGGGATTATCAAGGGCAGCAGCGGGCTGGCTACTCTAGGAGGGGATCACCCTCAAGACCTTTTACCGGAACCGGTTGCTGAGTTTGTTTCGTCATTGTTCTAAACGGTTGTCCAAAGTCCAGTTATTCCCGATATATCTTGTCATGAGCTTGTTCAGTGTGTCGGTAACAGCCACGCCATTGGCAAGGTGGGCGGAGTGCTTTCCGCTAGAGAAAGTGACCGCTTGTCTACGCTTATTGGAGTTCTTAACGCTGCCTATGAGCTTTTCGAGATTGACCTTGGAGCAGTAAGGATATGGATGGGCTCGCCAGCCCGAGTATTTGGTTCAAAAACGCTTTGGAGATGCTGATCACAATGATCGGCAGGGTGGCAATTTGCTATCCTTGGGTGTGTTATGGTGAAGCCAGAGGTCAAGGTAGGGCGTAGGCAGGAGCCGCTTGGATTTTAAGAGCACTCTAGGGATGTTTGCGGGCGCATCTACCTGTGACAACAGCAATGCTGTTCAGAATCCTACGTATGATGGGCTAAGGCCACAGCCACCATTCTCGAAGGGTAATATAGAGTCATGAGAGAAACGCAGTGGATAATTTCAAGTATTTTGCATTAATGTATCTGAATGACTGGCATTACTGGGATAAACCACTTTCAGAGCGCATATTTTCTATTAATAAGGACGACAGTCTTTATGCGTTTCATCGTGCAGCAAAATATTACAAAGTTACCCGAAACTTCCCTATTGATGAAGCTGAAGCCCGGCTGCAAGGGGCGCTTGATTTGGTTAAGCTAGGGAGCGGGAAACTAACCGAAGGCAACGTGTGCGAAAGAGTAAATCAACTTGCTCTTGCATTTAAAAGGCGATACGGAAAAAATGCGATTTCCGCTGCATCGAAATTTCTTTGGTTGCGCTACAAGAGTCCGGTGGTGATTTTTGATTCCAGAGCAAAAAAATGGCTGGATTGGAACGGGTACAAAGTACCCGCCAACGATTACGAAGGGTATCGCAGGCAGTGGCTCGCAGCATTTTCTGACCATCGCTTACAAATAGATGAAGCATGTTTGTCGCTGGTGAAAGTACATGAATTTTCGATGGCATTCGAAAATAGTGCAGAAGAAATTGCGTCAGTCACTGCGTCGCACTGGTTCAAAGAACGTGTATTCGACAAATACTTATGGTTCAACGCTGAGAATTGACGCGAGCTGTCCGGCATCGCATGGCTGAATATTCTCGATTTCGCTTAACCCAACCCTTCTAAGTTGATATTTCTCTAGACACGATTGCATTGGAGGAAGGGGCAAAGGGCTAACGTTAACTTGTCAGCCTTCGAACCCTATTCGAAGGCGAGGGCAGCGTTGCGAAGGAATCGATTACCTCGCCGGTTCGAGGCCCTGGATCGAAGCGAACGCTGTAGTTGATCTTATAGGTCGACCGGACATGTAAAAATTTGTCCTAGCAACTAGGGCAGCGAGCAAACGTTCGAGCCCTCCACGCTCCCAGGTACTCGATAGGTCGACAGCTTCAGCTCCGTCGCGCTGCCAGAGTTCAAGTGTCCCGACTCGACCATCAGGTGACCTGCAGTACTCGCAGTACTCGCAGTAGTCCAGGGTGTCACAGTCATTGAAGAGGGTGAGCTGCCAGCAATCAATTTCCACGGGCATGAGACCGTGATAAATCTCGCTCCAGGACTGTGTGGAGCTTCGCGTCATGATGCGTTTGCCGAGCGCGACGTCCGTCAGCACATTGCAGACCTCGTGGGCGGTGAGAGGGGAGGTTGTGTTCAAATCATTTTACGCTCGAGTCATCGCTTGCCCATAGCTAAGCTGCGTTATGAAATGACGTCAACGGGGAGGTCGATTCTTCGGGCCAATGGGCCCGGCTCATCAATTAGCAAGTATTTCTTTCACGATGGAAGCCACATTTCTCGCGTCGTCTATTCCACGGTGATAGGTACCCCTCCAAACCAAGCCCAAAGACTCTACAGTTTGCTTAAGTGATTTCGGTCGATTGTCATATAACCCTGCATGCCATTTCCTGGCGTTGAAATGGGGCAAGCCTTCGAGTAGGGAAGGGCACGCAGCAAACCCTGCGTCTCGCTCAAGCTGCCTCGCATCATAGTCACCCCACGACGCCCAACCAGCGTTTGGATATCGTGCAATAAACGCTCCTAGCTCCTGGCCAACTTCCACATAGGTTCCCGCACTGTCCACGTCCGCTTGTTGGATGGATGTGAGCTTTTTGCAGAAGTCGGTGAGGACAGGATTGATCTGCGGTCGAACGAAACGCTGGAACACATCGACGACTTCAAGCGTTTCCAAATCGATTACCACCAGGCCAATCTCAATCGTTTCCATCTGATCAGGGAGGACTGCGAGCGACCTTGGTGATTCCGACTCACCAACCTCGTCACAGGTTGCCTCAAGGTCTACGCAATAGAGGTAGCGGTATGGCGCGAGGAGATTTTGGATGGCTTGGAGATGAAGGAGCTTTGCTTCAATGCTCATGGCATGGGAGACCTTACTTGGCGTTTGGTAACGTTACACCGAGCAATGGATCCTATGCATTGGGTGCGGGAACAGAAATTACAGGGCAGTGAGCAAACCGTTGGCCTCGATGCATCAATTCGTCATGCATCTTCATTGCTCGAACCCGCCTACGCTCGATGAGCTCCTAACTGAGATAAAGGTCTTAAGTTCATGGGCTTTTGGGCCGCCCGACCACGCGGCCATCGGGAAACGCAATGTTGCAATCGTAATTAACATAAATCGTTGTTACGGAAAATTATTTCTCTTCGACGTTAAAGTCTGCCCGTAACCCGTCCGATTAGATTTTAAGAACATAGATAATGGCGGTGTTTTGTGGGCAAGCATGACGGGCAGTCAGAAGTATTCCTTGCGACTCGCGATCTCACATGCTGGCGAGATCGTGAATACAACGAAAAATATCCATGCCAAGTATCAAGCTGCCAGGGAGTTAACAGTGTTGATATCAATTTAGATATCGTATCGATTAGGTTTGCTAGTCCCGTAGCTGAAGAGGTCGCGCGCTGTCTTTACGATGCTGTCCTGATTACGGTGGGAAATCTGGCCGGATTTGTACCCACGCCTGCCGCGCGGGACAGTATGTTTGAGCGCAAATATCATAAAAGAGTATCCGGAGATTGGAGTTACACCGCTGACGGGAAATTCAGTTGTCATGGATCCGAATGTACGGTCTATTTTGTCGAGCTCCCAACAGATACCAATGATGCAACTGAGCAAGTGGGCGTCTATACAGTTGATGAAGGTGGAGTGGAGCTTGTATTCGATTTTATGTGCTATTCGTTCAGCATGCTTGACGCGGTTTGGCTAGCTAACAGTTTGATGGAAGCCGCAGGAGGTGAGCCCTTGGATGTTCTGGAAACTACTAGCGTGAGCAGCTCGAGCTGCGTGCCCCTGGCGGTACTAAAATTCATGGGGCTTGTTTGAACGTTAGGATAACCCCGGCAATCCTAGTTGAGGCTATGACCGGTGTCGCTCCTCCGGGCTATCAGCCCGGCTTACCGTCAAGTTCATGCTAAATGACAATCGGGAAGGGCAAACCAGGCCGGTAAGCCTACCTCCAGCCTTTGGAGGTTCGATGGCGGGCTCACCACGATACCGAGGTTAAGCAGCCGGTTGAGCTGGTCGCTCGCTATTTCGGGCGGAAGACCCGTAAAGGTTACGAATTCGCTGCGAGGTAGTGCGCCTTGTATCAGCAGCGCTAGGAGCGCCGCCATCGTTTTTAGGCTGACGCCTGCTTCCGTCAATCGCGAGTTTGTTCTGTACGCATGGGCAACAGACTCACGAAGCTGGTGACGACTCAGAGCGGTAGTCATGTAGTCCACTTCTTCATGGCAGACATCAAGCATGAACTCAATGAAGGTGAGAGAGGCTTTGTCTGTTCGCTGGAATCCACTAGCAAGTTGTCTCTCTTGCGTGCCACCAGTTATGCCCAGCGCAGCGTGATACTCCTCCTGTCTACGAGCTATACCGCGAGATAACGACCACAGCTGCGGATGTAATCCGATCTGAGCGAAATGCGTATGAACGATCTGCCTCGCCACGGCCCCATTACCGTCAGATAGCGGTTGAGTTTGTACAAGGTGATAGGGGTGGGCTAGCGCCGCAATGAGACGTCGACGAAGCTCGGTGATTTCCCCCAACGTGGACTGTGTGCTAGCCAAGTTGGTTGCGTCTTCCAGCACCTCCAGCTCAGTGTTGTGCCCGTCGATGATCCTCGAGTACTCAGCGTCGGAGACCTTCAGTTGTCTGCTCAAGCATGCTGCAATTTCAGGTGCGAGCAGGCCGGCAAGGAAAGCTGTTTTCGTTACAAGCACGTCTGCTTTCGACAGTATCGACGGAGGAATCAAATCGGGCAGGGGCAGAATAAGCCATTGATCAGCGGTCATCTGAGATTTCTGTAAAAGGATAGTGTTTCATTCATCATCCGCCATCACCGATGAGTTTGGGTCGATATTCGATTTGGGCCGGCTGCGGGACACGTAAACCGGGCCGCTCATGAAATTCCGGTGGTTGCTTCGGCCAGGAAACGCTCAGCAAATTCCGGTCGGCGTACACAGGAATCCGGTGCCCTAGGCTGATTGCACACCGAACGGAGCCAGTGCTGCTGCCGATGGAGGGTGGGAGATAAAACCCTCGATATTCGATTCTGGCCGGCTGCGGGCCACGTAAACCGGGCCGCTCACGAAATTCCGGTGGTTAATTCGGCCAGGAAGCGCTCAGCAAATTCCGGTGGGCGTACACAGGATTCCGGTGCCCTAGGTCGATTGCAC